>JAFVQC010000066.1 GCA_017504995.1 Clostridia bacterium | reverse complement strand
GCTCCCGAAAAAACAACCGAATTTTCACAATCAAACGGCGAACAGGAAAGGCATCGTTTACCGCAAGCCTTCCTCCGAGAGGTCCTGCCGCAAGCGGCGTCGAGTTTTGCAAGCAAAACATCGAGGTGGCACGCAACAGCGTGACGGAAGGAGCCTGCGGTACAATGGAATTATTTCTCGCCACATTTCAACCGATTTTCCCTTGTTGCCGCGTTCTCCCTCAGTCTTTTGCTTCGCAAAATCCAGCTCCCTCCCGGAGGGAGCCTTGGTAGAAGCCGCGAACAAACGGTGAACAGGAAAGGTATCATTTACCGTAAGCCTTCCCCTGTGGGGAAGGTGGATGCGACGAAGGAGCAGACGGATGAGGAGATCGCCTTTTGTTATCATTTATGCCGTTCTCCTCATCCACCGCAAGCGGTCCCCCTTCCCCACGGGGGAAGGCTTGGGTTGCGGGAGAACCGAGAAAACGATCAAATTTTCGCAATAAACGGCGAACCGAGAACAATAAATTTAATAAAACACGATAGGGGCGGCGCCTCGACGACCCGAGAAAAAACAGACAAATTTTTGTGATCGATCGGCGAACGGCAAAACCGTCCTGTCGGTTTACTGTTTTTTTCTTCTTTAGGTCTTGCAATTGTCAAAATTTTATGATATAATGACTCTCGTATTTTTTCGGGCGGAAGCCCATGAAAGGCAAGGTAACTCTTATGTGTATCCGAATCGGCATTTACGGCTACGGCAATTTGGGACGAGGCATTGAAAACGCCCTTCGTCAGAACCCCGACATGACGCTTGCGGCGGTGTTTACCCGTCGCAATCCCTCCGATCTGACCATCGGAACGGCAGACGTTCCCGTCTGTCACGTCAGCGAGGTATCGAAATATAAGGATAAGATCGACGTAATGATCCTCTGCGGCGGCAGCGCCACCGATCTGCCCGAGCAGACCCCCGCCCTCGCTAAGGATTTCTGCGTGGTGGACAGCTTTGACACCCACGCGAAAATCCCCTCGCATTTCGCAAAGGTAGACGCGGCGGCAACGGCAAGCGGCAAGGTGGCTATGATCTCGGTGGGCTGGGACCCCGGTATGTTCTCCCTGAACCGTCTGTACGCGGGCGCGATCCTGCCCGAGGGAAAGGACTACACCTTCTGGGGCAAGGGCGTCAGCCAAGGACATTCCGACGCCATTCGCCGCATTGAGGGCGTAATAGACGCGAAACAGTACACCATTCCCGTGGAGTCCGCGCTGGACGCGGTGCGAAGCGGCGTTTGCCCCGAGTTGTCTACCCGAGAAAAGCACCTTCGCGAATGCTTCGTGGTAGCGGCAGAGGACGCGGATCGGGAACGGATCGAGCGCGAGATCAAGGAAATGCCCAACTATTTCGCCGACTACGACACCACCGTCCACTTCATTTCCGCCGAGGAGCTGAAGCGGGATCACAGCGGCATTCCCCACGGCGGCTTCGTGATCCGCACGGGAAAAACGGGAAAGAACAAAGAGCATAATCACGTGATCGAATACAGCCTGAAGCTCGACTCCAACCCCGAATTTACCGCCTCCGTGATCGTGGCGTACGCCCGCGCCGTCCATCGGTTGCATCGGGAAGGCGTCCGCGGCTGCAAGACGGTATTCGACGTTCCGCCCGCGTATCTTTCCCCCAAGTCGCGCGAGGCGCTGATGGCAGAGCTGCTCTGATCGATCAAGCCCCGCGTTCCGCCTTTTCCATACCGCCCGAAAAGCGTTTGATATTTTTTTGAAAAATATTAAAAAAAATATTGAAAAACTCTTTCATTGGTGGTATAATATAATGTCGTATGGTGAAAAACGGTTTTCTTTTCTGTCAAATCCGTGTGACAAATTCACCTCTTAAAGGAGATTTTTTATATGAGTCGTATGATCGGAACCGTATCCCGTGGCGTAAGAGCCCCCATTATCCGAAACGGAGACAATATCGTTGATATCGTAACCGAGTCCGTTTTGGAAGCCTCCAAGGACGCAGGCTTTTCTCTGCAAGACCGTGACGTGGTCGCCATGACCGAAGCGATCGTGGCAAGAGCCCAGGGCAACTACGCAACCGTAGAGGATATCGCAACGGATATCAAGGCAAAATTCGGCGGCGAGACCGTGGGCGTGATCTTCCCCATTCTCAGCCGAAACCGCTTCGCGATCTGCCTGCGCGGCATCGCAAAGGGAGTCAAAAAGGTGGTTCTGATGCTTTCTTACCCCTCTGACGAGGTAGGAAACCATCTGATCAGCATCGACGCGCTGGACGAAAAGGGCGTGAACCCCTATTCCGACGTGCTCGATCTGAAGAAATACCGCGAGCTGTTCGGCTACGAGAAGCACACCTTCACGGGTGTGGACTACGTAGAATACTACGAGACGTTGGTTCGGGAGTGCGGCGCGGAGTGCGAGATCGTATTCGCAAACAATCCCAAGGCGATTCTGAATTACACCAAGAACGTACTGTGCTGTGACATTCACACCAGGGCCCGCACCAAGAGAATCCTCAAGGCGGCAGGCGCGGATATCGTTCTGGGTCTGGACGAGATCCTCAACGCTCCCGTGAACGGAAGCGGCTATAACGAGCAGTACGGTCTGCTTGGCTCGAACAAGGCGACCGAGGATCAGATCAAGCTCTTCCCCAGAGAGTGCCAGCCCGTGGTAGATGCCATTCAGAAAAAGCTGTTTGACGCAACGGGAAAGACCGTTGAGGTCATGGTTTACGGAGACGGCGCGTTCAAGGATCCCGTAGGAAAGATCTGGGAGCTGGCTGACCCCGTGGTAGCCCCCGCGTACACCAAGGGCTTGGAGGGCACACCCAACGAGCTGAAGCTAAAATACCTTGCCGACAACGACTTCGCCGCCCTTTCGGGGGATGCGCTGAAGGCGGCGATCAAGGAAAAGATTCAGGAAAAGGACGACAATCTGTTCGGAAAGATGGCATCCGAGGGAACGACGCCCCGCCGTCTGACCGACCTGATCGGCTCCTTGTGCGACCTGACCTCGGGTTCGGGCGACAAGGGTACGCCCATCGTTCTGATTCAGGGATATTTCGACAACTACACCACCGAATAATCATAACAACCGCTTTTGTCTCGCATTGAGGGACAAAAGCGGTTTTTTGCGCTCGCCATTCCTTTCTTTTCCGAAAGAAATGTCGGGTGTTTCTATTGACAATAAGCGTCGACCGTGCTATAATGTATAAAGGTAATTTTTATTTTTGCAAGGAGGGTATATGGATCGTCTGTTTCAAAAACGCTGTTCGTTTCAAACGCCGATGTCCGTGGCGCTGTTGATCTCGTTCGCGGGTCTGTATGCCTGTGCCGCCTTCCATCAGCTATGGATCTTGCTTTTGGCGCTCTGCGTGTCCGTTTTGCTAACCCTCTGGAATCATCGGGTATATGCCAAAAGAAGTGACGAGCTGTCCGCCTCGGATCGCGTGGCAATGGGTCTTGCCGCCGCGGCGTACCTGATCTTATCGGCTTCCCTTGCTTCCTTCGGTATCCGTTCTCTTGCGGCGCGCGGATTTCGCTTGGGTTATCTTTTGTCGTTGGTCGTTGCCGCCGCTTATCTGCTTCTTGCGGGATACGAGCTGTTGCGTCTCAAAAAAGTCAATCCCCTGACAATAAGGGAGCGCTTTTCGGCAAAGGTTCTGACGGACGTTCTGCCCATCTCCCTCGTTTGCCTGCTTTTGATCCTCTTGAACGTGGAGATCTTCGATGCTTGGATTCGTTGGGACAGCTTTGATTATTACTACTACGTTCAGGATCTTTCCTTTGAAAAGATCACCGATCTGGAGGAGCTTCGCCTTGCCAATCACGCCGCCTACGGCGCGTCCTTGCTCTATCTTTTGTGCAACGGGCTGTTTGGCAACCCCACTCTTTCACTCTACGGGGTCAATCTGGCGTTGCTGGTGGTGGGAACGGTGCTGTTTTATCAGTTCACGAAAGCATTGCTTCCTTCCCGCCACCCCATTCTGCATACGCTGATCACCTGCGTGTACGCCTTTTCGCCCTTTACCCACGGCTTGGTTTATTCCCTCAGTCTGGAAACCTTCCTTGCCTTCGGTATTCTTCTGTTTTTCTGGGCGGACGTCAAAAAGCTTCCCGTCCTTCAAACCGCTGCCGCGCTTTTGATCTGCTTCAGCAAGGAAACGGGAGCTGCCGTCCTTGCCATCGTCATGGTCGTCAAGCTTCTTTTTGCTTTCTTCGACAAGCAAAAAAAGGGACAGCCTATCCTGCGTCGCCTGCCTCTTTCCTTGGCGATTCCCGTGTTGGGCTACGGTCTGCTTTGGCTTTACGATCTGTTATCCTTTAACTGGATCTCCAGCAACAATATGTCTATCGACACGGAATTTGAAAGCAGCTTCAACGCCTTTGATTTGAATTCCGTTTATATCAAGGACCGTTTGACCTCCCTGCTCTTTTCCAATTTTACTTGGCTCATTCTCTTGGTGATCGCCGTCGGCTTTGCCGTAGGCGCGCTGAGAAACAGAACGCCCTCTTCCCGTGAAAAGCGGATTCTATTGATCGAGATCCTGACGGCGCTTGCCGCGATCCTGCTTCCCACGCTTCTGTTCGTCACGTACAACCACATTCGTTACGGCTCGGTCTTTGCCTTGACGCTGCTCCTGCTTCTTCCCGAGGCGTTGGATCGCTTGCTTGGCAATCTTCGTCTGCGCGCGGCGTTGGCAGGCACGCTGGCTGCCCTTTGCCTGATGCAATGCTACCTTACGGTTGACCCGCTGATGCGCGGGGTTTTCCCTTCCATCAACAAAGGAAACGGATCGATCGTTTACACGAAGAACAACGTTCTGAAGGACGGAGACAAAATGAATTCCATTTCGGTCAACGCCCAATACAATCGAGAAATTCTGTATTTTGATGAGGCACTCGACGAGCTGTTGCGCAAAATTCATTCCTCCGACGAATCGATCTGTCTGGTCTTTTCGGGTGAGTACCGCGCTCCCTCAGTGGGAAGCTTCGTTTATACCGAATACCTGATTCTCGGCTTCGGATATCCCCATCTGAACGATCCCTTCTACATTTCCTTGGACGAGCAGACGGGCGAACGGTATCTGAGCCGTAACGATGAAGACGCGGTGGATATCGTATACGCCACCTCCGCCATCGGTCTTGCGCTGGCGTTGCCGCGATACGATCGCATGGTCTACGTTCAGCTCGCCTTCCGCGACGAAGGGTACGAGAAGAACTTTTTGAAGGGACATCACTATCAAGAAATCGCTTCGGTCGAGCATAGAGGGTGGATGATGACCGCATTTGAGCTTGGCTATTAAAAAATTCGCGCCGTTCTTACAAAATCCGTGAGAACGGCGTTGTTTTTTGCGTATTTTTATTGACCGTTTTCCCGTTTCGTGCTATAATATCATAAGTATAACAAACGAAAAGAAAGGATTTTACCGTGAACCGTTTCAAACAAGCCTGTCATATGTTTCTGATCATGTTCAAGATCGGTCTGTTCACCTTTGGCGGAGGCTACGCCATGATCGCTCTTTTACAAAACGAATTCGTTGCCAACCGCAAATGGATCGAAAAGGACGAATTTCTGGATATGGTGGCAATTGCCGAATCCACCCCCGGTCCCATCGCCATCAACAGCGCAACCTATCTCGGCTATCGCCGCGCGGGGGTGATCGGCTCGGCGATGGCGACCCTTGGCGTGGTGCTTCCCTCGTTTATCATTATCTTTATCATTTCTCTGTTCTTTGACGCTTTTCTGTCCCTCGAATACGTCGCCTATGCCTTTCGTGGGATTCAGGTCTGCGTGACCTTCCTGATCCTGTCGGCAGGCTGGAAAATGTTCAAGAGCTTGAAAAAAACGCCCTTCAATCTCTGCCTGTTCTCTGCCGTGGTTGTTGCGATGATCGTGACGAATCTGCTTGCGGTGGACTTCTCCTCCATCTTCTATATTCTCATCTGCGGCGCGATCGGTCTGTTTGCCTTCCTTCTCGGTAATCTTCGCAAGAAGAACAAAACGAAGCGGGAGGTGGAAAAATGATCTATCTGAATCTGTTTCTGACCTTTTTTAAGATCGGTCTGTTTACCATCGGCGGTGGCTACGCCATGATCCCGCTGGTGCTGGAGGCCGTTGTGGAAAACGGCTGGATGAATGAGGCGGATTTTATGAATTTCCTCGCCGTAGCCGAATCCACCCCCGGTCCCATCGCCGTCAACATGGCGACCTACGTAGGATCGACCCAAGGTGGGATCCTCGGCTCGGCGCTTGCCACCCTCGGCGTGGTGCTTCCCTCCTTCTGTATCATTCTTCTGATCGCGGCGGTGATCCGCAACTTTCTGAAATACCGCGGCGTGCAGGCGGTGATGGGGGGCATTCGCCCTGCTGTCGTAGGCTTGATCCTCTCCACGGCGCTGACCATGATCCTCGGCACGGTGCTGGGCGTATCCGATCTCAAAACCGTCCCCGCCTTTGATTTCCGCGCGCCCGCGATCTTCGCCATCATCGTCGGGGTCAGCTTTCTTCCCAAGCTCTTCAAAAAGAAAAAGAAGCTCTCCCCCATCTTGATGATCCTGATCTCCGCCGTTCTCGGCATCGTTTTCTACGGATTTTGGGGATAAGGGATAAAAAACGAGAAAAATTTGTTTTTTTTCGAAAAATCCCTTGACAAACGGGAAAAGAAGTGCTAAACTGTTCCTATCTTATTAAAACAAGGAGAAAAGGCACAATGAACGCAACGCTGTCCTTCGCCAAAAAGTTTTATTTCCTTTATTGCTATTACTTTACGAAGTAAGAAAAATAAAGGTGCTTTTGGCGCGGAGTTCAGTTTCATTGGTTTTTATCCGTCGGCTCGTCCGAGCTTCCATTAAAAACTTTCATGAAGCCTTTCCGGTGAAAAACACCGCGAAGGCTTCATTTTTTTCGCGCATGGAGTCTCGTTCCATCACTTGCGCGAAAAATTTGGTCAAACAAAAGGAGAATACGTACCATGATTGCAGTACTCAAGGCAGGAACTACCGACAAACAAATTGAAAATCTTTCCGCATGGATCAAGTCCCAAGGGCTGGAGGTCCATCTGTCCCGCGGAAGCGTCCACACCGTTCTCGGTCTCGTGGGCGACACCGCCAAGATCGACGCCGAGCTTCTGGAAAGTCTTGATATCGTAGATTCGGTAAAGCGGATCAGCGAGCCGTTTAAGAGCGCCAACAGAAAATTCCACCCCGACGACAGCGTGATCTCGGTGGGCAACACCACCGTCGGCGGAAAGGATTTTGCCATTATGGCAGGACCTTGCTCGGTGGAAAGCGAGGAGCAGGTCATGGAGATCGCGCGGGCGGTCAAGGCGGCAGGGGCGACCATGCTTCGGGGCGGCGCGTTCAAGCCCCGCACCTCTCCCTACGACTTCCAAGGCTTGAAGGCGGACGGCATCGAGCTGCTCTTGAAGGCAAAAAAGGAAACGGGGCTTCCCATCGTCACCGAAATCATGAACGCCAACCATCTTCCCCTCTTTGAGGAGGTAGACGTGATTCAGGTCGGCGCGCGGAATATGCAGAACTTTGAACTGTTAAAGGAATTGGGCAGAACCAATAAGCCCATTCTCCTCAAGCGCGGACTTGCCAACACCCTCAAGGAGCTGTTGATGTCTGCCGAGTACGTCATGGCGGGAGGCAACGAAAACGTGATCCTTTGCGAGCGCGGTATTCGTACCTTTGAGACCTATACGAGAAACACTCTCGATCTTTCTTCCGTCCCGCTTCTCCACGAGCTGACC
Organism: Clostridia bacterium; assembly: GCA_017504995.1. Lineage (GTDB taxonomy): Bacteria > Bacillota > Clostridia > Oscillospirales > CAG-272 > HGM12713. Next base: position 1,435 of record JAFVQC010000066.1, on the reverse strand, counting down.
CACCTTCCCGTCATCATTGACCCCTCTCACGCCACGGGTGTTGCCCGTCTGGTCAAGCCCATGGCGTTGGCTGCGGCGGCTTGCGGCGCAAACGGTCTGATGATCGAGGTGCACAACGATCCCGCCCACGCTCTTTGCGACGGCGCGCAGTCTCTGACGCCCGACGCCTTTGCCGACGTAACGGCGGCGGTAGGCAAGGTCCTTGCGGCGGTAAAGGAGCTGTAAGATGGCGGACTTTACCAAAATGACGGTAGGGATTTGCGGTCTTGGGCTCATCGGCGGCTCGATGGCAAAGGCGTACCGCGCGGCGGGGCATACCGTCCTCGGCTTTGACAAAAACGACGCTACCCTCGGCTACGCGGCGCTGGCGCAGATCACCGACGGCGTACTGAACGGGGATACGCTTCCCTCTTGCGATCTTTTGCTGATTGCCCTCTACCCCGAGCAGGCGGTGCGCTATCTGGAAGAAATCGCGCCGCTGGTTGCAAGCAAAACCGTGGTGATCGATCTCTGCGGCACGAAAAAGAAAATTTGCGAGCGAGGCTTTGCCCTCGCGAAAGAATACGGTTTTACCTTCGTGGGGGGACACCCCATGGCGGGCACGCAATATTCGGGGATCAAATACGCCAAGGCGACGCTTTTCAAAAACGCGCCCATGGTGCTCGTCCCCCCCGTTTACGACGACATGGCGTTTCTGGATCGGATCCGTCAGCTTCTCGCCCCCGCGGGCTTCGGAAAGTTTTCCGTGACCACCGCCGAGGCGCACGACGAGAGAATCGCCTTTACCTCTCAGCTGGCACACGTGGTCTCCAACGCTTACGTGAAAAGCCCCTCTGCCAAGGAACACAAGGGCTTTTCCGCGGGGAGCTATAAGGATATGACCCGCGTGGCGTGGCTCAACGAGCAGATGTGGACCGAGCTGTTTCTCGAAAACAAAGAGCCGCTGCTCTTTGAGCTCGATCAGATCATTCATTCCCTTTCCGAGTATCGAAGCGCCATCGAAGCCGAGGACGCCGATACCCTTCGCTCCCTCCTGCGAGACGGACGTCTCGCCAAGGAACAAATCGACGGATAAGGACGCGAGGGATGCGTTAAGGACGCGTTAGGGACGCGTTAGGGAAACCTTCTTGAAAGAAGGTTTCCCTAAAACCCTTCCAAGAACTTGCTGACAAGTTCTTGGGGTTCGTATTGCTCATTTCTATTCTTTGCAGATAACCGAATCTGTTTGTTTTGTGTCTTTGGATGCGAATGGACCGTCGAGGACGCCGGTCCCTACAAGATTAAAAAAACGATCGAGCACCGTTCTTTTGAAACAAAGGGCGAGTCAATGAACAATAAAATTCATGTAAAACCCGTAGGGACCGGCGTCTGAAATCGAGCACCGTCTTCTTCTCGTAGACGACCGCGGGCGCTTCTTGGACGGCGTCTCCTGAAG
>JAFVQC010000065.1 GCA_017504995.1 Clostridia bacterium | reverse complement strand
GTAGCCGTGATGATCTTCATTGACCGTTGTTTCAAAAGGACGGTGTCCGATGGTTTTCCTTCAATCTTGGTAGGGGTCGGCGCCTCGACGACCCAAGAAAACGAACGAATTTCCGTAACCGAGAACAATAAATTTGAATGAAACACGGTAGGGGAGCGCCTTGGTGCTCCCGCAAAAAACAATCAAATTTTCGCAATCCATCGGCGAACAATATTTCATGCGGTAGGGGAGGGGCAATGTTTGCGTAAGCAAGCTTGCAGTTGAGCGTAGCGAAACATGATTGCATCCTCCCGAAAAAACAAACAAATTTTCGCAACCAATCGGCAAACAAGAAAGGCATCGCTTACCGTAAGCCTTCCCCCGTGGGGAAGGTGGATGCGACGAAGGAGCAGACGGATGAGGAGAATGGCATAGAACACAACAATCGCCGAACCGATAAACGATAAATATACATCAAACCCGTAGGGGTCGACGTCCTCGGCGACCCGTAAAAAACAAATAAATTTCCGCAAACAGACGGCGAACCAACAAACAAAAAAGCACACGAAAAGACCGCGGAGAGCCGAGGCTCTCCGCGGTGCGTTCGTTTATGGAATTCAACCGTTGGGTCAAGGCTCAGGCGGATTCCTCAGCCTCTGCCACTTCCCAAAGTCTATCCTCACCCGTCAAAGAGAGAGTGCAAACGTCCTCGGTGGAGATCGCAATGAGCTCAACCTCGGGTCTTACGTATGTAATCTTTTTCATTTTCATTCTCTCCTTTCCTTAGTTAGTTCTTCCCGCATAGGCATTCAGAATCGCTGTCTGCTCAGCAGAATAGCTCGGCTTATTCGGGTCATCCAACGCATCAGCCGCAACGCTTGCAACGGTTTTGCTCAGCGTATTGTTTGCGTAAACGGTGATCCATTCACCGTCTGCGGAGGTTTTGAAGCGCCAGAAGCTCTGACAGCTATATTCGGTATTGTAGTGGGTATCATAGAGCTTAACGAGAGATGCGTGATAGTAGCCGTCCGTTACCTCGGAAGCGCTGCCTGCCATGGTAAGCGCATTGGAATAGTTTTCCTCGGTCAATTCGCCGTTCAGAAGCAGATCGGTGGGAAGGAAGATCGCGCCGACCTGTACGTTGTCTTTGCCGTAAATGCGACTCAGCAAATCCAAGTTTGCAATAGAGGTCTCGTCCATGGTGAACTTGAAGCGCAAGCCGCTTTCGTCTGCGGTGTTGTGAATACGAACGCCCGCGCCTTTGTTGGCCTGCACAACGGTAAGTCCGGATTCACCGTTGACGGTACCAAAGTTTACGCAATCCGTCTTCGTAGCCGTAACAGTTTCCTTTCCGATCATGCTTCCAACGCTACCATCAGCGCCGGTAACGTTGCCGAGATTCACCGCATTCTCCAAGCTCAAACTTGTTCCCTCGAAGTTGCCTACGAAGCCACCTACACCCTTACCGGTGACCTTATTGGATACAGTTACGTCACCAGTATTCACGCAATTTTCTATTGTGATACTGCCGCTTGCCGCATATCCTACGAAGCCGCCAACGCCGCCGGTTTCTGTGTCACTGTTGTTTGTGATTGCTCCATTGTTTACGCAATTTATAATCTCAATCGTAGGAGTTATCTCTTTGTCTCTAACCTCTCCAATGAAGCCGCCCGAACGACCGCTGGAGGTGATTGCTCCGTTGTTAACACAATTTTCCAGGGTAACATTGACACTGCTCTCTACTCCGCCGACGAGACCGCCTTGATAGGGCGTGACTCGCGTCGTCTTGTAGTCGGTAATCTCTACGTTGCTGATACAATCCGTCAAGGTAACGTCATTGCCTACAGTACTAGCATTTCCCAAAAAGCCGCCGGTTTTGAAGGGTATCACGTCGCTGCCCGTATCATCATTGGAAGAATAAATCCTTCCCGAAACCGTGCATCCGGTAGCAGTAATCGCTGCCGTAGACTGTCCGACGAAGCCGCCCACATAGCTTGAAGCGGTTCTTGTGTTGTTCTTGAAATCAAATTCAAAATCCGTGAGGTGAACATTCTCGTAGGTTCCACCGCCTTGTTGCGATATCCCCCCCCCGCGGATAACGTTACTTGAAGGAGTCCATTTTAAACCTTCAAAGGTGATATCTTTCAACGTGCCCTTGAATGTTGTCCCCATAACACCTGTAAAGTTAGCATCGGTAAACGTTTTAGAAAACGTTACGGTATGTCCGTCTCCGTCCAGCGTGCCGGTGAAGGTGACTGCGCCTAAAACTTCGCTCAATTCAATATCGGCAACCAGCTTATAGTTGCCAGTCAAATCATCAGCAATCGCGAGAAATCCCGCCTCGTCTGAAATCTCAATGACGTCGTCCGCAACGGCTTCCACTTCCTCCCCTGTCTGTTCTGCCACGGGTTCGCTATTCTCCGTGGAGTCTACCGCGAATGCAGGCAGGCACAGGGTGGTTGCCAGCATTGCAAAAGTCAAAAGGAGCGCTAAGATTCTTTTTGCCGTTTTCGGATGACCGACGGTCGATCTTCCGCAAACGGCGGGGTTCGTCTGTTTTTCTTTCATGTTTTCTCCTCCTTAAATTTATAAACAATAGATATTTTAGATTATCTATTGTCATTCTTACATATATTATACTCTATATTTGAGTATTTGTCAATACTCAAATTGTGAGTATGGTAAAATTTTTACATAAAAATTTTATTTTTTTGTAAGGAGTTTACCATGAATTACCGAATCAGAATGAGAAATTTACGGGAAGACAGAGATTTAACGCAAAAAGAGGTGGCGAAAATCATCAACAAATCGCAGCAAGGATATAGCCACATCGAGGAAGGCCGCGCGGAATTAAAAATTGAAGATCTGATTTTGCTCTGCAAATTTTACCACGTAAGCGCGGATTATTTTATCGGGCTATCGGAGGAATCACAAATTTCTTCCTTATAATTATAACGTACGCAACAACGGCTATGGGAAACGATGCCTTTCCTGTTCACCGTTTGGTTAAGAAAATTCGATTGTTTTTTCGTTCGCAAATTATTCGTTTTTTGCGGGCGATTCATGAATCGCCCCTACGAAATCGTGTGTTTTTTTGTTTGTCGGTTCGCCGTTTGGTTGTGAAAAATGATTTGTTTTACGGTTTTCTTCGTTTTTCTTTGTTTTTTAAAAAAAAGGTTGACAAAGAATCTTTTTTATGGTATAATGGTTTTCAAGTAAAAGGGAGTAGCTAAATGCTCTGCATTTCCATGAACCGTCATCACGACTTTTCGAGTCCGGTTTTTTGGGTCGTTTGATAGCAAGACTTTTGCAATCGGTTCGGTTGCAAAAGTCTATTTTATTATGTTTATCTTAAATTTTTTATATTGGAGGAAACAATGAAGCATTATCTGAGCAATGCCGAAGAGGTACTCGCCGCCGTCGAAAGTACGGCTGACGGTCTGAGCGCCGCCGAGGCAGAAGCAAGACTTGCCAAAAACGGCAAGAACAAGCTGGTGGAGGCAAAAAAGGAATCCTTGGTCAAGCGGTTCTTCAAGCAATTGGCTGAACCCATGACCATCATTCTTCTCGTTGCCGCCGCCATTTCCGCAGGCGTAGAGATCTACGAGGGTATCCACTCGGGTCACATGGGCTTCCCTTCCGACGTGGTCATCATTCTCGCGGTGGTTATCATCAACGCCGTTCTCGGTGTCTTACAGGAGAGTAAGGCGGAAAAGGCAATCGAAGCCCTTCAGGAAATGTCCAAGGCACAAAGCAAGGTCATTCGCGACGGAAAGATGATTTTCATTCCCAGCGAGGATCTGGTTGTGGGCGACGTGATCGTTCTCGAAGCAGGCGACGCCGTTCCCGCTGACGCCCGTATCATCGAGTGCGCTTCCATGAAGATCGAGGAAGCCGCGCTGACGGGTGAGTCCGTTCCCGTGGATAAGAAATCCGAGGCTCTTGTGGCTTCCGCCAACGGTGACGTTGCGCTGGGTGACCGCAAAAATATGGTATTCATGGGCTCTACCGTGGTTTACGGACGCGGTAAGGCGATCGTGGTTGCCACGGGTATGGATACCGAAATGGGTAAGATCGCTGACGCGCTGGCGCAGGCAGAGGAAGGCAAGACTCCCTTGCAGATCAAGCTGGCAGGTCTTTCCAAGATCCTCACCTATCTCGTTATCGGCATTTGCGTCGTAATCTTTGGCGTACAGCTGATCCGTGACGGTATTGGATTTGAACCGATCCTCAATTCCTTCATGATCGCAATTTCTCTGGCGGTTGCCGCAATTCCCGAGGGTCTTGCCACCGTCGTTACCATCGTTCTTTCCATCGGCGTTACCAATATGTCGAAGCGTAACGCCATCATTCGTAAGCTGACCGCCGTTGAGACCTTGGGCTGTACTCAGATCATCTGCTCGGACAAAACGGGTACGCTGACGCAGAACAAGATGACTGTAGTGGATCATTACGCCTTCGACGAGGGTCTGCTTGCCAACGCTATGTCTCTTTGCTCCGACGCGGAGTTCGATACGGAAGTCGGCACTGCCGTAGGTGAGCCTACCGAGTGCGCTCTGGTCAACTACGCCGAAAAGCTGAATCTTTCCAAGAACGTACAAAAGAACGCTTTCCTTCGCATTGGCGAGGTTCCCTTCGATTCTTCCAGAAAAATGATGTCCACGGTTCACAAGACCGAGGACGGCGCTCTCGTTCAGTTTACCAAGGGCGCGCCCGACGAGCTGTTGAAGCGTTGCACTACGGCGCTGGTCAACGGCGAGGTGGTTGAACTGACCGACGCGCTCCGCGCGGATATTCTTGGGGCTAACAAGGCAATGGCAGACAAGGCGCTCCGCGTGCTTGCTGCCGCAAAGAAGGAGCTTGACGCAGAGCCTGCGGCTTACGATTCCGAAACGGTTGAGCGTGACCTTTGTTTCATCGGTCTGGTCGGTATGATCGACCCCGTCCGTCCCGAGGTAAAGCCTGCCATTGACGAGTGCCGTAACGCAGGTATCCGTCCCATTATGATCACGGGCGACCACAAGGATACCGCAATTGCCATCGCAATGCAGCTTGGCATTATCGATTCCGCAGAGCAAGCCATCACGGGCGCGGAGCTTGACCATATTTCGGACGAGGATTTCGCCACCGAGGTAGAAAAATACTCGGTTTACGCCCGTGTACAGCCTGAGCACAAGACGAGAATCGTCAACGCTTGGCGGAAAAAGGGCAAGGTCACCGCAATGACGGGAGACGGTGTCAATGACGCGCCCTCTATCAAGAACGCCGACATCGGCGTGGGCATGGGTATCACGGGTACGGACGTTACCAAGAACGTTGCCGACATGATCCTTGCCGACGACAACTTCGCGACCATCGTTTCCGCGGTTGGCGAAGGAAGAAGAATTTACGACAACATTCGGAAGGCGATCCAGTTCCTGCTGGCGTCCAACCTCTCCGAGGTGCTTACGATCTTCTTCGCAACCCTTATGGGCTTCACCATTTTCAAGCCCGTTCATCTCCTTTGGATCAACCTAATCACCGACTGCTTCCCCGCTCTTGCTCTGGGTATGGAAAAGGCAGAGGCGAACGTGATGAACCGCAAGCCCCGTGATTCCAAGGAAGGCATCTTCGCGGGCGGTCTCGGCTTTGCCGTTGCATATCAAGGCGTTCTCGTTACTCTTATTACCCTCGTATCCTATGCGATCGGACACTATATGGAGTTTGGAAACTATAACATCATCAACAGCGCGGACAGCGCACACGGCATGACCATGGCGTTCCTGACGCTTTCTATGTGTGAGATCTTCCACTCCTTCAATATGCGTTCTCTCCACGGTTCGATCTTCGCCATGAAGAAACAGAATCTCTGGCTTTGGGGCGCAGGCGCGCTTTCCCTGCTTCTGACCACTGTGGTAATCGAAGTGCCCTTCCTTGCCAATGCGTTCGAGCTGGTTCCCATCGGCTTGCTTGAATACGGCATCGCTATGGGGCTTGCGATCCTGATCATTCCGATCGTTGAGATCGTAAAGATCGTTCACAGAGCAATTGACAAAAACAAAGCATAAAAACACTTGTTCTATAAATTTCGGCAGAGGAGTTTTTCCTCTGCCGATTTTTTGCGTTTTTTCGTTTGCGGTTTACCGTTTTGCTCCGATTAGCGGATTTTCAAAAACGGTGCTTTTTTCATCATACTCCCCGCAGATTGCTTTTGGGGGCTTGCCAAGGTGAAGATGGCATTCAATTTTTCACTCAATACAAACTGCCTTGCTTCCGTGGGCGCGTCCGAGGGCTTGGTGACGATGGGGATTCCGCCCTCTTGCCGCCGTTTTTGCGCCAACAGCTCCCTCCCCCTCTCGCTTGCGGCAAGAAGGGTGGTATAGGCAGGCAGGGCTTGCAAATCCGCCCTCGTCACGCCCGTCATGCAATACAGCGCGAGACGGCGCAAGGAAGCGTCGGTATAGCGCTTGGTACGCACGCGCTCCATCATCTCAGCCACCGTGACCGATTCCCTTGCCGCCTCCCGCAGGCGATAAACAAGACCGCCTTCCGCACCCGCGATATGGGTAAGCGATTCAGGCTCACACAAACGGAAAAACAGCAAGATCGCTCGGTCAAGCTCTCTCCCGTCGGTCAGGCGCCCCTCGCTCTGCGCACGGCGAAACACCTCTGCTGAGGCAGTGGGCAGATACTCCTCCATACGGGAGAAATCTCCCTCCTTCCACCGCTGACGTATTGCCAACGCCGAGGGATACGCAGCCTCCACGTTCTCCGAGTCGTAGGCTTCGCCCTGCCGCCTCACCGTCTCAAAGCCAAGAGGTACTGTCAAGGTCTTTGCCGCCCGTATATATTCGATGCCCAACAGATCGTTGGAGGACAGCTCGCCCGCGCCGCCGCGTCGCAGCAGCTCGTAATAGCTTGCCGCCGCCTGCTTTCCGCTTGCCAGTCTCTCCTTGTACGCCCGTCGGAATTCCGGGGTTGCGGCAAGATCTGCCGCACCTTGCAGGCACGCAATATCACCGCACTCCGAGCCGAAGATCACGCGGTCAGCAAGTCCCCGCAGCACCGAGATCCCCCCCCTTGCGAAAAACTCCGCGCTGGCAGAACACCAAGGATAAGGTAGCTCCAGCACCAGATCAGCCCCACAGGCAACCAGTGCCTCGGCGCGGGTATACCCATCTGCCACGGCAAGCTCGCCCCGCTGGACACTGTTACCACTCATCACGCAAACGATCCGTTCCGCCCCGCGGCGGCGCGCCTCGTCAAGCAGATACTGATGCCCCCCGTGCAGGGGATTCACTTCGCATATGATTCCAAAATCCGACATGAACGCTCCTTTGGACGGCTTTTTCCGTCCTTTTTTCAATATTTTTGAATTTTTTTCATTTTCTGCGATTTTGCTCTTGAAAAAAAGGAAAATCGGTAGTATAATATAAGTAATTATTTTTCATTGGAGGATAAATATGAATATACTGGTTGTAAACGCAGGATCCAGCTCCTTGAAGTATCAGCTCATTGATACCGATACCAACACGCTGTACGCAAAGGGTATTTGCGAGCGCATTGGTGGCGAGGGCGCTCTGATCGAACACAAGCAAATCGTAAAAGGGCTGACGGTCAAGAAGGAAAGCCCCATGCAGAACCATGCCGACGCCATGAATCTGGTCGTCGCTCACCTGACCGACCCCGAGGTAGGTTGTGTTGCCAGCATGGACGAGATTCAGGCAATCGGTCACCGTGTGGTCCACGGCGGCGCGTATTTTTCCGAATCTATTCTGCTGAGCGACGAGGTACTGGAAAAGCTGAAGCTTTGCCGTGACTTTGCTCCCCTTCACACCGACGCGCACCTGATGGGCATCAAGGGCTGTCTCGATACCATGCCCGGAAAGCCTCAGGTCTTGGTATTCGACACCGCCTTCCACCAGACCATGATCCCCGAGGCGTACGTCTACGCTCTGCCCTACGAATATTACGAGAAGTACGGCATTCGTCGGTACGGCGCTCACGGCACGTCCCACCGCTACGTCAGCGGAGAGATGGCAAAGCTCTTGGGCAAGCCCGTTGAGGAAACGAAGATCGTAACCTGTCACATCGGAAACGGTTCTTCCATCAGCGCGGTAAAGGGCGGAAAGGTAATGGATACCTCCATGGGCTTCACTCCCTTGGCAGGCGTTGAGATGGGTACTCGTTGCGGCGACATTGACCCCGCTATCGTTCCCTATCTGATGGAGGCGGAAAATCTGACTCCCGCGCAGGTCAACGACGTAATGAACAAGAAGTCGGGCTTCCTCGGTGTTTCGGGCTTCTCCTCCGACTCCAGAGACCTGCAAAGCGCCATCGCGGACGGACCTTCCAATCCCAACTATGAGCGCGCTCTGCTGGCTGTGAATATTCTGAAGCATAACATCAAGAAGTATATCGGCTCTTACGCCGCTTTGATGAACGGTCTGGACGCCGTGGTCTTTACCGCAGGAATCGGTGAGAACAACGCCGAGCTGCGCCAGATGATCTGCGAGAACATGGAATTCTTCGGCATTGAATTCAATCAAGCCGCAAACGTCACCGTTCCCCACGGCACGGCAACGAAGATCTCCGCCGACACCTCTAAGGTTGCGGTTTACGTCATTCCCACCAACGAGGAATTGGTCATCGCGAAGGACACCGCCGCATTGGTTGCGGGCAAATAAGATTCTATCATTTTGGGCTGTTACCACGGTAACAGCCCAATTTTTTTGCCAAGGACGGCAAATTGATGTGATTTCCCTTTGTTTTCGGCGAATGCTACCAAGGCTCCCTCCGAGAGGGGGCTCCCGACGAAGTCGGGTGGAGGAGAGTGCGGCAACGAGGGACAATCGGTTGGAATATAGCGACAGGAAATCCCATTGTGCCGCAGGCTCCTTCCGTCTGCTCCTTCGTCGCATCCACCTCCCTCTCGGAGGGAGGCTTGCGGTAAACGATTGCTTCTTCGCTCGCCGTTTGATTACGGTTAACCTTTGTTTTTTCGAGAGGAGAACAATATCTTTCGTAGGGGGCATTCACGAATGCCCCGCGGGCGCTTCATAAAGCGCACCTACGGGTTTCATTCAATATTATTATTTTTCGATTCGCCGTTTGATTACGGTTAATCTTCGTTTCTTATGGGTCGCGATGATTCATCTTCTCACGCCCAGCTCATGGTGGTAGGCTTTGGCTCTACGATAATGATATCCTGCAGGAAGGCAACGGCTTTGCACAGACCCTCGTCGATGGACATGACGCTATCCTCGTGCTCGATGGACAGAACCTTGTCGTAGCCGCACAGACGAAGATTGGAAACCAGATCTCTCCAATAGCTTTCGTTGTTGCCGTAGCCCACGGTGCGGAATACCCAAGAGCGCTCCAATTCCTTACCGTAGTGCTTGGTATCCAGCACGCCGTTGACGGCGGTGTTGTACTTATCAATCTTGGTATCCTTGGCGTGAACGTGATAGATCGCGCCCTTCAGCGCACGGATCGCCGCTACGGGATCGATGCCTTGCCAGATCAGGTGCGAGGGGTCAAAGTTCGCGCCGATCACCTCGCCTACCGCTTCGCGGAGCTTGAGGAGCGTTTCGGGATTGTAAACGCAGAAGCCGGGGTGCATCTCAAAGGCGATGTGCTTCACGCCGTGCTCCAAGGCGAACGCGCCCGTCTTTTTCCAGTAGGGGATCACCTTTTCGTTCCATTGCCAATTGAGGATCTCCACGTAGTCGTCGGGCCACGCGCAGGTCACCCAGTTGGGAAGCTTTGCGCCGTCGTGATCACCAGGGCAGCCCGAGAAGGTGATCACCGTATCCACGCCGAGCTTTTCGGCAAGCAGGACCGCGTCACGGAAATCGCGATCAAAACTCTCGGCGATGGCGGCGTTGGGATGAAGGGGATTGCCGTGGGCGGCAAGGGCGCAGATCTCCACGTCGTACTTTTTGAAGGTTGCCACAAATTCGTCAAATTTCTTTTCGTCAGAGAGCAGCTCTGCGGGATTGCAGTGCGCCTTTCCCGGGTAGCCCCCCGCGCCGATCTCTACGGTGTGAACGCCAAGACCAGTGAGGATCTTCAGCGTTTCGTCCAAGGATTTTGCTCCATACAGATTTGCCAATACGCTTAATTTCATTTTTTGTTTCCTCTCTTTATTAAAATAAATTTTCAATCATTCGCTGAAGTTCTGCTCCATCAGGCGTCTGTTGAATTCCTCTGCCGTATTGTAGCCCATTTTTTTCTGACGGTGATTCATAGCGGCGATCTCCAATACCACCGCAAGGTTTCGTCCCGGGTGAACGGGAATGGTGATGGCGGGAATGTTGATCCCCAAAATATCCTCATACTCCTCGTCAAGACCGAAGCGATCGTACATCTTCTCGGAATCCCACGGCTCCAGCTTGATAACAAGGTCGATTCGCTCGGTTTCCTTTACCGAACCCATACCGAACAGTCTGCGCACGTCAACGATACCGATGCCACGAAGTTCGATATAGTGACGGATCAGCTCGGGCGCCGTTCCCAAGAGGGTAATGGAAGAAACACGCTTGATCTCCACCGCATCGTCAGCAATCAGACGGTGTCCTCGCTTGACCAGCTCAATGGCAGTCTCGCTCTTACCGATCCCACTCTCGCCGAGGATCAGCACGCCCTCTCCGTAGACCTCCACGAATACGCCGTGGCGGGTGATACGGGGCGCAAGGCTGGTGTTCAGGTAGGCAATGAGGGACGCGGTAAAGGGACTGGTCCTCTCCGCCGTCCGCAAAAGCGGAATGCCGTATCGCTTCGCTCCCTCCAACATTTCCTCAAAGGGGGACATCTCCGTGGTAATGATAACAGCCACGGGACGCTGAGCGAAAAATTCGTTCAACCGTTCTTTTCTTTGTTGGGAAGAAAGCTGGGAAAGATATTGCTGCTCCGCTTTTCCCACGGTCTGGATCCGCGCGGGATCAAACAGATCGAAAAATCCCGAAAGTGCCAAACCCGGGCGACTCAATTCGGTGCTGCAAATTTTGATTGTCTCCGCGCCTTCAGGCAGATAGATCGTCTCCAATTTAAATTCGTCAATCACCGTCATCAGAGAAATACTGTGTTGAGAATGCATAAAAACCTCCTTTGAAAAGAGTGTGTTTTTCTTTTTTCATTATATCATAAATTTGATAAAAATGGAAGAGTTTTTTGGGGATTTCCAAGTTTTTTTCCGAAACCGCTTCAAACCGCCGTTTATTCACACAATCGACATAAAATTGATGTATAATAAGAAATTGATAAACCATACGAAACGAGGTATCGCCATGAAACGAACCACTCTGCTTCGCGTCCTTTGCGCCGCGATGGCAATTTGTCTTTTGTTTCCCTGCCTTTTCTCTTGCGGCAAGCAAGAAGCCACAGTCAATGAAACCCAAGTGGTAGGTACGGTGGGAGATCAAGAGATCCTTTACGACGAGCTTTATTGTCTCGTACAGCGCTACTACGATACGGTGAAGGAGACCTGCGGTAGCGATCCCGTCAAAATGCAGGCGGAGCTTGACCGTCTGGTGAAGGAACATATCACCGCCAATCCCGCCATTCTCGCGCTGTGCGACTCCCTCGGTCTTGCGTACGACGAGAAGGATTGGAAGGACGAGATCGACAAGGAATTGGACGAAATCGTATCCAAATCCTACGGCGGCGACGAGAACGCCTATCTTGAGGATATGCGGACGATGGGTCTGACCGAGCGCTATCTTCGCTATACCACGGGCTTGGATCTTTTGTACGGCTCTCTGCTCAAGGAATATCCCGAACGCGGGCTTGTGGTCAAAACCGACGGTGCGCTGAAGCAGTATATCAAGGACAATTTTATCCACGTCTACCATCTGGCGCTTTTTAACGACACGGAGGAAGAAAAGGCTGCCAACTATCAGAAAATGTCCGAGGCGGCAGAGCTGCTGCAATCGGGCAAGGATACCATGTACCAGCTGATCAAAAAGGGCTACACCGAGGACTTTTCCGACGTTTCAGCGGAGGGCTACTACATTGCCAAGGGAACGATGGAGCAGGCTTACGAGGACACCGCCTTTGCCCTCGGCATGAACGAGGTCAGCGGTGTGGTGGAAGCCATGGGAAAGAACAACCAAAACAAAACCGTCTCCTGTTATTACGTGATCCAGCGCGTTGCCATTGACGAGGAGTACGTCAATTCCCACCTGACCTTATTGCAAAACGAATATTACGGCAGCGTGATCGCCGCCGATCTTGACGAGATCAAAAAGACTCTTTCCTTTACTCCCAACGAATTTTACGATTCCTTGGACCTTTGCAATCTTTTGCCCCCCGTAAGGGAAAGTCGCGCGTGGATCGCCTGCCTCTGTGTGGGCGGCGGCATTCTTCTCCTTGCGGCAGCCGTGATCCCCGTGGTGATCGTCAAGAAGAAGCACGCGAAGAAGAACGTTTGATTGACGATTTTCGTGAGGGCGAACGACGCAAGTTTGCCGTCCTTTCGCCCACGAAAGGTTTCGGCTTTGCCGAAAAAACATCGGCGAACCAAAAAACGAAAAAACATAAAAATCAGTAGGGGCATTCGTGAATGCCCCCTACAAAAGATAACATAACCCGCCGTCAAAAAACAAACAATTTTTCGCAACCAATCGGCGAAGCGAAACGGACCGCCGAGGACGTCGGTCCCTACAAGATTCAAAAACATCTTCGGACTCCGTTCTTTTGAAGCAATGGAAAATCGTGATTGTTTGGATTCCCGAAAACAATATTAAAAAAGAGACGGTAGGGGTCGACGTCCTCGGCGACCCGTAAAAAACGAAGGTCAACCGCAAAAAAGACGAGGACGAGACAAAAAACAAAATTTTCAAAGAAAGGACGAGGCGCGCATGAACGGAAGAAACCGTCATATTCAATATCGAAAAAGTGTATATCGAAAGAGAAAGATCCGCACGGTGATCCTCACCCTTGTCGCGGTTCTGGTGATCCTCGCGGTTGCGTTTCTCGTCATCGGCTTGCTCCTTGGGAAGCAAAGCGAAACACGGAACGAGGGCAGAGGCGACAAGGAAACCACCGCCGATACGATTCCCGCCCAAACGATTCCTTCTGCCATCCAAGGCTATCCCGTCCTTTTGGAGACCGCTGATTCTTCTACTTTTTTCTCTCGCGTGGAGGCGCTTTCGGCATCGGGCGGCTCTTACGCATCAATTCCCCTGAACACGGCGGACGGTCGGCTTCTGTATCGCTCCGACTTGGCGATCTCCCTTGGTCTGCAAGGAGCGCAGGATCGGTCCGTAAGCGTTGCCACCGCTTGCGAGAGCGTATCGTCCCTGCCCGTCACCCTTGGGGGTATCTATTACCTGACGGCGTTTGCCGAGGAGAACGATCTGTTGCGGTCGGTTCGGCTGTCAGAAGAAGCGGCGGTCATTGCCGAGACACTGCGAGACGGCATGGACGAGGTATTACTCGTCCTTCCCGTATGGAAGGACGGACAGACCGCGGAGCTGATTCGATTGATGGAAAACGTCCGCGCCCTTACGCCGAAAGCAATATTGGGCGTGACCCTTCCCCCCTCGGCGGTATCGGCGGAGAATGGCGCGGCGACTGTTGATCTTCTATCTTCCCACGCGGATTTTATGGCGCTGGATGCCACGGCATACGGCGCGATTGACCCCGTCACCTATATTACAGAAACCATTTCGGGAGGCGGTATGCGGTATTATCTCCTTCGCTACGGCATGCGGGTTTTAATCCCGTCGGGAACGGCTGCCGTATCGCAAGACGCCTTGATTGCCGCGGTCAGAGAAAGCGGAAGCAAGAGTTTTCAAATTCTTTCATAGTAAATCCATCATTCGACCCAAACGATCTCTCGTTTGGGTCATTTTTTCTGAAGCCTACGAACAGTGAATAAAACGAAACGATCGCTTCCCTCTCGGCATACCGAGAAGGAAGCGATGCTTTTTATTATTTGAAGTATTCCACAGCGGCTTCGAACATCTTGCTGTCGTAGTTACCGGGAACGTTCTGATACAGTCCGTCGCCAACACGCTCCGAGTGTCCCATCTTACCGAATACCAAGCCGTCGGGAGAGGTGATGCCCTCTACGGCAAAGCAGGAATTGTTAGGGTTATAGAGAATGTCGGAGGTGGGATTGCCGCAAAGATCCACGTACTGGGTTGCGATCTGTCCGTTCTTCGCCAACTCCAGAATCAGCTCGTCGGAAGCGAGGAAGCGTCCCTCGCCGTGAGAGATCGGAACGGAATAGATCTCGCCCACCTGCGTCTTTGCCAGCCAGGGCGACTTAGCAGACGCGATTCTCGTCCGTACGATTCTGGACTGGTGGCGTCCAATGGTATTGAAGGTCAGCGTGGGGCAGTTCTCGTCGGTATCGATGATCTCGCCGTAAGGAACGAGACCCAGCTTGATGATCGCTTGGAATCCGTTACAGATACCTGCCATCAAGCCCTGTCTTACCTTCAGAAGGCGGTTGACCTCGTCCTTGATCGCGCCGTTGCGGAAGAAGGCGGTGATAAACTTACCCGATCCGTCAGGCTCGTCTCCACCCGAGAAGCCACCGGGGATAAAGATGATCTGCGCGTCCTTGATCTTCTCGGCAAAGGCGGAAACCGACTGGGAAATCCCTGCCGAGGACAGGTTGTTGATCACGAAGATCTCCGCGTCAGCACCTGCCCGCAGGAATGCCTTCTGGGTGTCGTATTCGCAGTTCGTGCCGGGGAATACGGGGATCAGCACCTTGGGCTTCTTGCAAAGGACGGCGGGCTTTGCCGCGCTCTTTCCTTCGTAAGAGAAGGCGGGGATCTCCTTCTTCGACTCTGCCGCGCGAGTGGGGTACACGCTCTCCAGCGTGTTCTCGTAGTCGGCGTACAGCGCGCCGAGACCCACCGCTTCCTCACCGTAGGTGATGGCGTATTTCTCGGTGGTCTGACCCAAAAGCATGCCGTCCACGGTACAGCCCTCGGCAACCTCAATCACGAACGCGCCGTAATTGTATCCGAAGATCTCGTCGAGGCTGACGTCATCGGCAAAGGCAAAGCCGATCTCGTTACCGAACGCCATCTTCATGACCGCCTCGGCAACGCCGCCATAGGTAGGCGTATACGCAGCGAGAACCTTCTTTTTCTCAACCAGCGCGTAGACCTTGTCGTACAGCGCCATAAGAGACTCAGCCTTGGGCAAGCCGTTCTCGGTATATTCGGGTTTGAGCAAATAGACCTTTCTGCCCGCTTCCTTGAATTCCTGCGTAACCACGTGATTCGTCTTACCCGTGGTCACCGCAAAGGAAACCAGCGTAGGAGGAACGTCGATTTTCTCAAAGCTTCCACTCATGGAGTCCTTACCGCCGATCGCTCCGATGCCAAGCTCCTTCTGCGCCATAAACGCGCCGAGCAGTGCCGACAGAGGCTTACCCCAACGCTTGGGATCCTTCATGGGCTTCTCAAAATATTCTTGGAAGGTCAGATAGACGTCACGGTACTGTGCCCCCCCCGCGATCAGCTTGGAAACCGATTCCACAACCGCAAGATACGCGCCGTGGTAGGGGCTCTTTTCGGAAATGAAGGGGTTGTAGCCCCACGCCATAAAGGAGCAGGTGTTCGTATCCTTCGCTTCCACGGAGATCTTGTTGACCATCACCTGCGTAGGCGTGCTCTGATGCTTTCCGCCGAAGGGCATGGTCACGCTGCCCGCGCCGATGGTGGAGTCAAATCGTTCGGAAAGACCCCGACGGGAGCAGATATTCAGATCCTTGGGAAGCGCCTGCATTTGCTCGGTGAAGCTTCCCTTGGCTTTTCTTTCAAAGGACTCGGGCTTTGCCGCCACGATATCGATGTGCTTTTCCGCACCGTTGGAGTTCAGGAATTCACGGGAAAGATCTACGATCTTCTGTCCGTTCCAATGCATGACCAGACGAGGAAGCGCAGTAACGCGCGCCACCACGGTCGCCTCCAGATTTTCCTTTCCTGCAAGAGCGATAAAGCGATCCACGTCCTTGGCTTCCACTACCACCGCCATTCTCTCCTGAGATTCGCTGATGGCAAGCTCCGTGCCGTCCAGACCCTCGTATTTCTTGGGAACGGCATTCAGGTCGATCTCAAGACCGTCCGCCAGCTCACCGATGGCAACCGAAACACCGCCCGCGCCAAAGTCGTTACAACGCTTGATCATGGCAGAGGCTTCGGGGTTGCGGAACAGACGCTGGAGCTTTCTTTCCTCGGGAGCATTTCCCTTCTGAACCTCCGCGCCGCAGGTCTCCAAAGATTCAAGGGTGTGAGACTTGGAAGATCCCGTTGCGCCACCGCAGCCGTCACGTCCCGTTCTGCCGCCCAAAAGAATGACGATATCGCCGTCCTCAGGCACTTCCCGTCTGACGTTCTTTGCGGGAGCCGCCGCGATCACCGCGCCGATTTCCATGTGCTTTGCCACGTAGCCGTCGTGATAGATCTCGTCTACCTGTCCCGTCGCCAGACCAATCTGGTTACCGTAGGAGGAATATCCCGCGGCGGCAGTGGTCACGAGCTTTCTTTGAGGAAGCTTGCCTGCCATAGTCTCGTCTACGGGCTTTCTCGGATCGGACGCGCCCGTCACACGCATTGCGGCATACACGTAAGAGCGTCCCGACAGCGGGTCGCGGATCGCGCCACCGATGCAGGTCGCCGCGCCGCCGAAGGGCTCGATCTCGGTGGGATGGTTATGGGTCTCGTTCTTAAAGAGGAGCAACCAATCCTGTACCTCGCCCTCCACATCAACCTTGATCTTGACGGTACAAGCGTTGATTTCCTCGGATTCGTCCAGGTGAGGAAGCATACCGTTCTTACGCAGATGCTTCACCGCAAGGGTAGCGATATCCATCAGATTGATGGGCTTGGTTCTGCCAAGGGAGGCTCTGGTTGCCTTGTAATCCTCAAACGCCGCCTCCAGCATGGGATCCTCAAAGGTCACGTTGTCAATGGTGGTGAGGAAGGTGGTATGACGGCAGTGATCCGACCAGTAGGTATCGATCATACGGATCTCGGTAATGGTGGGATCCTTTTTCTCGCTGCGGAAATAATCGCGGCAGAAACGGATATCGTCCAGATCCATTGCCAAGCCGTAGCTCTTCACGAACGCTGCAAGCTCGTCGTCCTCCATCTTCGTAAAGCCCTCAAGGGTCTTGACGGTGGTGGGGATCTCGTAAGAGACCTTCAGGGTCTCGACGGTATCAAGGGAAGCCTCGCGGCTCTCCACGGGGTTGATGACGTATTTCTTGATCGCCGCAAGCTGTCTCGCCTCAAGGTTGCCGTACAGCAGATAGACCTTTGCGGTTCTGACCGTAGGACGCTCGCCCTGAGAAAAGAGCTGAATGCACTGGGCGGCGGAGTCGGCACGCTGATCGAACTGACCGGGAAGATATTCCACGGCAAATACCGTTGCGCCGTCCTCGGGCAAGGTGTCAGTCACCACGTCCAACTGAGGCTCGGAGAATACCGTATTGACGGCATAGTCAAACAAGGATTTCTCAATGTTCTCCACGTCGTAGCGGTTCATCATGCGCAGATCCGTCAGACTGTCGATAAAAAGAAGATTTTTAATCTCATTGAAAAGATTCCGCGCCTCGTTCGCAAGCTCCTTTTTCTTTTCAACGTAAACTCTGTAAACCATATTCACTCCTAAGTCCGTTTTATTTCAATGCGGCAAGGGCTTTCTTGCCGATGTCTTTCCGATAGTGGGCGTTCTTGAAGGTCACCTTCGGCACGTTGGCGTAAGCCTCTGCGATCGCCTCGGGCAGCGTATCTGCCACCGCGGTCACACCGAGGACACGTCCTCCTGCCGTTACCGTTTTGCCGTCTTTTTCCTTCGCACCCGCCACGTACAGCTCTGCGGCGAAGTCCTCTGAAACCTTGATCTCAAAGCCACTCTCGTATGCCTTGGGATAACCGCCCGACGCCAGAATCACGCAACAAGCGGATTTTTCCGAGAACTTGACCTCGGTTTCGGCAAGCGTACCGTTGGTACAAGCCATCATGACCGTCAGCAGATCACTTTCCAAGAGAGGAAGCACTACCTGGGTTTCGGGGTCGCCGAAGCGGCAGTTGTATTCGATCACCTTCGGTCCGCCCGCGGTCAGCATCAAGCCGAAATAGAGACAACCCTTGAAGGTCCGTCCCTCGGCGTTCATCGCGTCGACGGTGGGAAGGAAGATTTCCTTCATACATTGCTCGGCAATATCCTTGGTATAGTAGGGGTTGGGCGCAATCGTACCCATACCGCCCGTATTCAATCCCTCGTCGCCGTCAAGCGCGCGCTTGTGGTCCATGGAGGAGATCATGGGAACGACGGTCTTTCCGTCGGTAAACGCCAGTACGGACACCTCGGGACCCGTGAGAAATTCTTCAATGACCACGCGGCTTCCGCTGTCACCAAAGGCGCGATCCTCCATCATGGAGCGAACCGCATTCTCGGCTTCCTCTCTCGTGTTGGCAATTACCACGCCCTTACCAAGCGCCAGACCGTCCGCCTTCACCACAGTGGGATAGGAGGAGGTAGCGAGATACGCCAGCGCCGCGTCAAGCTCGGTGAATACCTCGTAAGCGGCGGTGGGGATCTTGTACTTTTTCATCAGATTCTTGGAAAAGATCTTGCTTCCCTCAATGATCGCCGCGTTGGCGCGAGGACCGAAGCAAGGAACGCCGATCTCATTCAGTCGATCTACCGCCCCAAGCACCAACGGATCGTCGGGAGCGACGATGGCGTAGTCGATCTTCTTTTCCTTGGCGAAGGCGACGATTCCGTCCAGATCCTTCGCGCCGATGCTCACGCAGGTCGCGTCAGCGGACATTCCTGCGTTGCCGGGCAGAACGTAAATTTCCTCTGCCGCGGGGCTTTGCTTGATTTTCTTTACGATGGCGTGCTCTCTTCCGCCGCCACCGACAACCATAATTTTCATTTCGTCACACCTCGGCAGATCAATGGTGGAACAGTCTCATGCCCGTAAAGCACATGACCATTCCGTATTTGTTGCAGACCTCGATCACGTTGTCGTCGCGGATCGATCCGCCCGGCTCGGCAATATAGGTCACGCCACTCTTTCTTGCCCGTTCGATGTTGTCTCCGAAGGGGAAGAACGCGTCACTGCCAAGCGCCACGCCCGTGATCTTGCCAAGGTATTCCTTCTTTTCCTCAGCGGTAAGGGGGGCGGGCTGTTCGGTGAAGTAGTTCTGCCAGTTGCCGTCCGCCAATACGTCGTCGCACTCGTCGGAGATATACACGTCAATGGTATTGTCGCGGTCGGGACGACCGAGGGTATCGAGGAACGGAAGTGCCAACACCTTGGGATGCTGTCTGAGGTGCCAGATATCCGCCTTGTTTCCCGCCAGTCTCGTGCAATGAATACGGGATTGCTGTCCCGCGCCCACGCCGATGGCTTGTCCGTCGTAAGCATAGCAGACCGAGTTGGACTGGGTGTACTTCAAGGTAATCAAGGCAATGATCAGATCTCTTGCCGCGCTTTCGGTCAGCTCCTTATTGGCGGTGACGATATTGGAAAGCAGGGCGCGGTTGATCTCAAAATTGTTTCTTCCCTGCTCAAAGGTCACGCCGTATACCTGCTTTTTCTCCACAGGATCGGGCACGTAGGACTCGTCGATCTTGACGATATTGTAATTGCCCTTTCTCTTGCTACGAAGGATCTCCAACGCCTCGTCGGTGTAGCCGGGGGCGATAACGCCGTCGGACACCTCACGCTTAATCAGCAGCGCGGTAGTCACGTCGCAAACGTCGCTCAGAGCGATCCAGTCGCCAAAGGAGGACATTCTGTCCGTTCCTCTCGCGCGGGCGTAGGCGCACGCCAAAGGAGACTCGTCAAGTCCCTCGATGTCGTCCACGAAGCAAGCCTTCTTCAGGGTATCGGACAGGGGAAGTCCCACAGCCGCCGAGGTGGGGCTGACGTGCTTGAAGGAGGTGGCGCAAGGCATGCCCGTGGCTTCCTTCAGCTCCTTGACCAGCTGCCAGCTGTTGAAGGCGTCAAGGAAGTTAATATATCCGGGCTTGCCGCACAAAATCTCAATGGGAAGCTCCTTACCGTTCTCCATAAAGATCTTCGCGGGCTTCTGGTTGGGGTTACAGCCGTATTTCAATTCAAATTCTTTCATCGCTACCTCTCCTTATACGTTCTTATTGATGATGATCTCGCAGGGTTCGCCGCCGTCCAGCGGAACGGTGCGAACGAGGAGAGATACCTTGTTATCGGCATTCAGATTCTTCCAGACAAGCTCAGCCAGCTCCTCTGCCGTGTTGGGCAGGGTCACCACCTCGGGCTCGCCGTAAAAGGAAGGAATGGGATTGCCGTCGCACTCGTAGGTGTGGATAAAATGTCCGATTCCGTTTCTCGGCATATAGCGGTAGAAATACCGATTGCAAACCGAGGGATCGCCGTCGGCGCTCTTGAGGATCGAAAGCGAATAAGTAAAGTCGCCCTCGCCGTAGTACAAAATTCCAGAAATTCTGGGGGTGTAGTTGGGGCAGTCCGGCTCAAACTCGCGGGTCATCAGCGCGTCCTCAAAGGACTTGCCTTCTGCCAGCGCGTTGTAGATCGTGTCGGTCTGGTCGCCGTTGGTCACGATATCGATATTCGGTCTTTCCAGATAAGGATTGTAAATGATCAGGCTGGGGTCTTGCAGCTTAGACTCGTCGAACGCTTTGGTCCGCATACCGCCCTCAAAACGCTCAAAGATACGGTTTCTGCTGTTTTCGCTCCGACCCATGATAAAGTAAGCGATCATCGCCTGCTTTCCGTCGGCGCTCTTGCCGATCATAATGCCGCGTCCGGGATAGGTATTCGAGGACAGTAACTTTTCAATTTGATTCATTCCGCTTACGCTCATTTTTGTTTTCTTCCCTTTCCGTTCGTTAAAATTTCTCTGGAAACCAGCTCTACGGCCTTCGGCAAAATGATCCATTCTGCCTGCCGCATCACTCTCTGCTGAAGGCTTTCGGCGCTCTCGCCCTTCTTAACGCAAACGCTCTTTTGGAGAATGATCTCTCCGCCGTCGGGGATCTCGTTCACAAAGTGAACCGTCGCTCCCGTCACCTTCACGCCGTAAGAGAGCGCCGCCTCATGCACCTTCAAGCCGTAAAAGCCCTTTCCGCAAAAGGAGGGGATCAGCGAGGGATGCACGTTGAGGATCCGTCGGGGATACCGCGCCGTGAAGCGCTCGCTGAGGATCCGCATAAAGCCTGCCAGAACGATCAGCTCAATGCCGTTTTCTTCCAACGTCTCCACGAGCTTCGCCTCAAAGGTAGCCTGCTCGGGATATTCCTTCCCCGAAACCACCGCCGTGGACACGCCCGCGTTTTCCGCGCGGGTCAGCGCATAGGCGTTTGGATTGTTGGATATCACCAGCGCGATCTCCGCGTTTCGGATCACGCCGCTTTTCGTCGCGTCAAGGATCGCTTGCAGATTCGTTCCGCCGCCCGAAACCAGTACCGCGACCTTGACCTTTCTTTCGTTTTTCAATTCTTTTCCCTTTCCGCCAACGGCATCAGCAAAGGATAACGCCCTCGTCGGAGGCAACGATCTCACCCAGCACGTAGGCGTTCTCGCCGTTCTGCTTCAGAACCTCGATGGCGCGATCCGCATCGTTCTTGTCCACCACGATGCTCATGCCGACACCCATGTTAAAGGTGTTGAACATATCGCGGTTGTCCACCTTACCCGTCTTTTCCAACAGATCGAAGATGGGAAGCACGCGAACCGCACTCTTTTCGATCTTTGCGGAGAAGCCCTTGGGAATGCTTCTCGGAATGTTCTCGTAGAAGCCGCCGCCCGTAATGTGGGAAACTGCCTTGACCTTGACCTCGTCAAACAGCGCGAGCATGGGCTTGACGTAGATCTTGGTGGGGGTCAGCAGGGTCTCGCCTACCGACTTGCCGCCAAGCTCGGCGCAAGGACGGGTGATGTCTGCCTTCTCTACGTCAAAGACCTTTCTGACCAGGGAGAAGCCGTTGGAGTGTACGCCGCTGGAAGGAAGGGCGATGATCACGTCGCCTGCCTTGATGGTCTTGTTGTTCAGGATCTTGTCCTTATCCACCACTCCCGTAGAGTAGCCTGCCAGATCGTATTCGTCCACAGGATAGAAGCCGGGCATCTCGGCAGTCTCACCGCCGATGAGCGCGCAGCCCGCCTGCACGCAGCCCTCGGCAACGCCCGAAACGATTGCCGCGATTCGCTCGGGAATATTCTTTCCGCAAGCGATGTAGTCAAGGAAGATCAGAGGCTTTGCGCCGCAACAGATAATATCGTTAACACACATTGCCACGCAGTCGATACCCACGGTATCGTGCTTGTCCATGATAAAGGCGATCTTCAGCTTCGTTCCTACGCCGTCCGTGCCGCTGACCAGAACGGGTCTTTTGATGTTGGTGACGTCCAGCTCGAACAGTCCTCCAAAGCCGCCGATGTCGGAAACGACACCGCTTGTCATGGTTCTCGCAATGTGGGATTTCATCAGTTCAACTGCCTTGTAGCCTGCGGTGATATCAACACCCGCCGCCTTGTAACTTTCGCTGTAGCTTTTCATGTTTCGTTCTCCTTTATGTTTGATTGATTTTTCATTCGTTTATTTGTTGAATTGTTCTTCGATCTTTCGGTTCTTTCCGAGAACCGCCTCAGTGTCCGCCCGTCTCTTGGCGTTAAGCTTTTCGGCAAGGGTCGCGTCGGTTACAGCAAGGATCTGAATCGCCAACAGCGCGGCGTTCGCGCCGCCGTCCACCGCAACGGTGGCTACGGGAATACCCGAGGGCATCTGCACCGTGGACAGAAGGGCGTCCAATCCGTCAAAATTCTTTGCGCTGACGGGGAGTCCGATCACAGGCAGGGTGGTGTTCGCCGCAACCGCGCCCGCAAGATGCGCCGCCATTCCCGCCACCGCGATGATCGCGCCGAAGTCCTTTTCTCTCGCCTCCGCGGAAAAGGTCTTTGCCTCTGCGGGGGTTCTGTGCGCCGAATAGACGTGCACCTCAAAGGGGATCTCAAAGCTCGTCAGAACGTCAATTGCCTTCTGCACGACGGGCAGGTCACTGTCACTTCCCATAACGATACCGATTTTTTTCATGTTTTCCTCCAAATCATAACAAAATAAGGGCAAACCTATCCTAAAGACAACAGGTTTGCCCAGGCGGTCGGCTCGATCACTTTTTGCTCCCACCGTGGTTGATTCCACTTGATCCGCCGGTCACAAAAAGCGTTTTATTTTCTTTGACATTACATCAGTATTTATTATATCATAACATGCAAATAAAGTCAACAGAAAAAAACGAGCTTTGCCGTCAATTTTTTTGGTTTTTCGGGGAATTTTGTTTGTTACATTTCACGATTCCCTTCCAATTTGTTCAAAAGCTCCGATAAAGGAAGGATCAGCACGCTCAATACCGCATTCCCCACCCCGTGCATCACGTCAAAGGGAAAACCCGCCGCGATCCAAGCCAAGGTCTGCTCAAAGGAAAGCCCAAACATCCACGCCTGCCCCGGCGCGTAGAGGATACCGAAGGCAAAGCCGTGCAAGGCGCAAACACCGCCGTATATCACTACGGACAGCTTACGGGGCATACGCCGCGGAAGAAGCATCACCACAGCCCACAAGACCGTCCAAACATACAGATACGGAAGCCACCAAAGTCCCCCGCTGTAAAGCGCAGTCAGAAAAACGTAGACGTATATGGCGATCAATGCCCAACCTCGATAGACCACGGTGCAGACCGTGATCAGCACCGCCACCAAATGGATATTCGGTAAAAATTCCATCAAAAGATCAGAAAGAAAGGTCAGACATCCCAGCATCACCAAAACGATGGCTCGGCGCAAGCGACGGATCGACTCCTCAAGAGCCGTCAAAACGTTTCCACCTTGAAGGCGTACACCGCCCCCACTTCCACGTCGGTGCTATCCACGCCACTCATGGCGTATTCGCCGTTGATATAAAACGCCCAATATTTGTTTTCCACGCTTGAATCGTGGGTTTCCCCGTCTACGGTGTGGATCATCAAGCCGTAGGGTCCGTTCTCACCCGCAATCAAGCCAACCTCTACCAAGGCGTCACCCACGGTTTTCTTGTCGGTCTTGACCTCTACGGTCTTGACCTCACCGTTTTCGTGATACACCTCGACGGTAAAGGCTTTTTCCCCTTCTCCGAGGGAGTTGTCCTTCGCGCAACCGATCATGGAAAGAGCCATCGCCGCAGACAGCAAAACCAGAATCGAAAGCGTGAAAAATGAATGTGTTTTCCATACTTTTTTCATGTTTTTTCTCCTATGTTTTTTATTGTTCGACACCGTTGCTCTGTCCTTGCGAAGGTCGGTATGCGCGACACGCAAAGCAACACGGGGCAAGTCTTCCGACTTCACGGTGGCTCGTCCAAGGACGACGGAAAGCAACCCCTTCTCAAGCCGTGGCTCAATGGTTTCGACGTATGCGGCTACGTCGCGTCACTTCCCTTGCTTCCGTTTACGGCGACGCACTCGTACGGGAATTTCACCCGTTTCCTTATCAAGCTCCGAGGAGCGCCCCAAGCATCGGGTCTATTATAGCACGGAGAGTGGCGCTTGTCAAGAGAAGACAAAAAAATCCGCCCTTCCCTTTTGGAAAAAGAAAACCGTCTCCGAATTTGATTACGAAAATTTGCTTGTTTTACCGTAGGGCGGTTGAACGTTGTTTTGTAGGGGAGGCGTTTCGTCTCCCGTTTTCGTTCGCAAAAATTTGTTTTTTGCGGCGGGAGCAAGCCCCCGCCCTACGGCGTTTCATTGAGTTCGTTGTTTATCGGTTCGCCGTTTGAGTTCGGAAATTTGATTGTTTTTATGGACCGCCGAGGACGTCGGTCCCTACAAGATTCAAAAAAACGATCGGACACCATTCTTTTGAAGCATTCGCAAATGGTGAAGAAACGGTAAGCCGCAACGCGACATTTTTTAAGAGACTGTAGGGACCGACGTCCTCGGCGGTCCATTTCGTTTTCAAAAGAAGCTTTCCTTTCGCGGCGACAGCGGGAGGGGAGACCCCTCCCCTACGGCGGTTGATCGTTGTTTCCTCGGGTCGTCGAGGCGCCGACCCCTACCGTGTTTCATTAAAATTTATTGTTTCTCTCCCTCGCCCACCAAAAGAAAAAGCCTTCTCCGTGAAAGAAGGCTTTTTGCAAATTCCGCTTGATTTATAATTCGGGAACGATATAATTCTTTTCCTTCAGCGCCTGCTCGATGCGATCCAACGCCGCCTCCGAATCCGCGCGGACGGTATGATAATGGTAGCCCGATGTAATATGCATCAGCTCGGAGGACTTTCCGCTTTTGATTCCGTCCATAAATTGCTCCACCCCACGAAGGGAAAAAATGTTCAAGCCAGCGGTGACTCTGCCGTACACCTTATGCCATACGAACACGTCCGCCACCGTTCCGCCCAACAGTACGATGGTAGAAAGCTCGTCCTCGGTCTGCTCGCTGGTGTGCCTGAGCTTAAATACCCTCTCAAACAGAGGCGTATGCTTTACGAGATACCCCTGATGGGTGGAAAGGATATCGTATCCCGCGGCACGCAAAAGGGCAATATCCTGCACGATGATCTGTCGGGATACCCCCAACCGTCCCGACAACTCGCCCCCCGAAACAGGGCGGTTGTCTCCAAGCAGGATCGCGATCAGCTCTTTTCTCCGTTCGTTTGCCTTCATAAAGCTGCTCCTTTCCCTTTATACCGCATGCAGATTTTTCAGCGAAAGGTCCAAGATCGGTGAGGAATGGGTCAGCGCGCCGCTGGAAATATAGTCCACGCCGATATCCACGAGCCGCGCGATATTTTCCTTAGTCACGTTGCCGCTACACTCGGTCTCGGCGCGTCCCTTTGCCAGCTTCACCGCCTCGCGCATATCCTCCACGCTCATGTTATCCAGCATAACGATATCCGCCCCCGCGTCCAGCGCCTCCTTCAGCATCGCCAAGGATTCCACCTCGATCTCGATCTTCCGCACGAAGGGCGCGTATTCCTTTGCCATCTGCACCGCTTCCTTCACGCCTCCTGCCGCGCCAATATGGTTATCCTTCAGGAGAATACCGTCGCTGAGGTTGTAGCGGTGATTGCAGCCGCCACCCACCTTAACCGCGTATTTTTCAAACACGCGCATATTGGGCGTGGTCTTTCGAGTATCCAACAGTTTGGTGTGACTGCCCTCCAGCAGAGCCACGACCGAACGGGTATAGGTGGCGATTCCACTCATTCTTTGCAGGTAATTCAACGCCGTTCTCTCCCCCGAAAGCAGTACGCGGATATCGCCCCGTACCACGCCGAGCTTTTCTCCCTTTTTTACCTCGTCGCCGTCACGGCAGGTAAAATGACACTCGGTCTTGGGATCAAGCAACTCAAACACACGGGCAAATACACCAAGTCCCGCGATCACGCCGTCCTGCTTACAGATCAACTCCACCTCTCCAAGGCAATACGTCCGCATCACCGAATTGGTGGAAATGTCCTCGCTTGTAATATCCTCCTTCAGCGCGCTCAGAATCAGATCGTCCGCGCACAGCTTCATCGTAATTTCATTCATGTCTGCTTTTCTCCTTTTCTATCTCGTCCAAAACGATTTGTTTATAGCGTTCTTCCCAATCCATATACTCTCGTTCGTCAATCTCAAACGAGTCCTCGCTCGTCGCCGTCGTATCGGCGGCAATGTGCCTTGCCGCGCCGCGGGCAAACACCAAGCTCTCCAAGAGCGAATTGCTTGCCAATCGGTTGCGCCCGTGTACACCGTTGCAGGCGGTTTCTCCCACCGCGTACAACCTCTCCATGGAGGTTCTGCCATGCTCGTCGATGGCAATACCGCCCATGAAATAATGCTGGGCGGGAACGACGGGGATCGGCTCCATCGTCACGTCGTAGCCCTCCTCCAGACAGCGACGGTAAATATTCGGAAAATGGCGCAGGATCTCCTCCGTGGGAATCGGCGCAAGAGAAAGCCAAACGTGCGGCGTTCCCTCTTTTTTCATTTCCTCGAAAATGGCGTTTGCCACCACGTCACGGGGCAAAAGCTCGTTGACGAAGCGCTCGCCCTTATGGTTCAAGAGGATCGCTCCCTCGCCCCGCACCGACTCGGAAATCAAGAAGGAGCGCCCCCGACTCTTGGTATACAGGGTGGTGGGATGGATCTGAATATAGTCGATATTTTTCAGCTTTACGCCGTGTCGGATCGCAATCGCCAAGGCGTCTCCCGTCAGATGCGGAAAATTGGTGGAGTGCGCAAAGAGTCCGCCGATTCCTCCCGTCGCCAGCACCGTATGCGCCGCCTCGACGGTGGAATACCGTCCCTCGGCATCCCGTCCGACGACGCCCTTTGCAACGCCGTCCTTCACGAGAAGGTCCACCACGGTATACTGCTCTAAAATGGTGACGTTGGGCAATTCTCTGACCCGCGCCAACAGCGTAGAGGTGATCTCCTTACCCGTTTCGTCCTCGTGAAACAAGATCCTCGGTCGGGAATGCGCCCCTTCCTTGGTATAAAGATATTCCCCGTCCTTTTTCTCAAAGTGTACGCCGTATCCGACCAGCGAATCGATCACCTCACGGGAGGATCGGATCATGACCTCCACCGAATGCGGATCGTTTTCGTAGTGCCCCGCACGCATGGTATCCTCAAAATAGGGATCGTAATCCTCCTCGTCTCTCTGCACGCAAATGCCGCCCTGCGCCAAAAAAGAATCGCTCTCCTCCGCGGCGGACTTGGTCAGCAGTACGATCTGTTTTTCTCTCGGAAGCGATAGGGCGCAAAACAGTCCCCCCACACCGCAACCGACGATAACAACGTCTTTTTTCATACCGTCCTCCTTATCCTACGATTTCCAGCATCCGATCCAAGGGAAGGAGCGCACGCTTCCGCTTTTCATCGGAAACAAGCACCTCGTTTTCCTCGGTTTCCAGCACTCGCAACACCTTTTCGGGGGTGTTCAGCTTCATATCCGCACAGCAGAAGGGATCGGTCACGAAAATGAATTCATGATCAGGTCGCTTCTGTTCCAAGGCGTATCCAACGCCCGACTCGGTACAAATGATAAACTGCTTGTTTTCGCTCCCGTTGGCATATGAGAGGATCTCCGCCGTGCTGCCCACGTAATCCGACAGCGCCACGATCTCCTCCCGACATTCGGGGTGGGTCAGCACGAGGGCATCGGGATACTTCTCCTTCATTGCCTTCAGCTGCTCTGCCGATACCGCCGCGTGAATGGGGCAACAGCCGTCGTTGAGGATCACGTTCTTTTCGGGGACTTGTCCCTGAACGAAGCGACCGAGATTTTCATCGGGGATAAAGAAAACATTCCGATTTGGCAAAGCCTTAACGATCTTCACCGCGTTGGAGGAGGTCACGCACACGTCGCTGTGGCATTTCAGCTCCGCCGTGGAATTGATATAGCAGACCACCGCCAGATCCTCGTACCGCGCCCGCAATTCCTTGATCTTCTCGATCTGCGCCATGTGCGCCATAGGGCAGTCGGCAGTCATATCGGGCATCAGCACCTTCTTTTCGGGGTTGAGGATCTTTACGCTCTCCCCCATAAACGCCACGCCGCAGAACACCACGATCTCGGCATCGGTGTTTTTCGCTACCTTGGCAAGATAGTAGGAGTCGCCCACGTAATCCGCCAACGCCTGCACCTCGGCAGGGGTATAATAATGCGCCAGAAGGATCGCCTTCTTTTGCCGTTTCAATCGATTGATTTCTTCCGTTATGTTTCTTTCCATTGTTTCTTCCTATCCAAGCATTGAATTTTGTCAATCAAACGTCAACTATTATATCACAACTCTTTCCATCTGTCAAGTTATCTGTCAATTTTCTGCCTTTTGCACAGAGTTTTCGATCAGAATCTCCCTTTTTTGTGGAATTTTCTTTTGCGAGCAATCATGGACCGCCGTCCTCTATAAGTGCTTTTGCGTTACTTTTGTCAGGATTATTTCCCGACAGTAAAGTGAAATGTTTTGCTTTCGCAAAACGTGAAATAATGTTCTGCCGAACATTGTGAAATATCTCGCTTCGCTCGATGTGAAATGAAATTTGCTCACGTTCGCGTAGCGAACATTTCACATTTGCGTAGCAAATATTTCACCGCGTAGCGATTTCACTTGCCCGAATGGGCAAATTTCGTTATGGGCGCGCCCGAAAACTGCGTTTTCGGGCGCGCCCATACTACGATCCGCCTTTTTTCTTAATATTTCTTCCGTTTTTTTGCAAAGAACTCCTGCAACAGCGCCCGACATTCCTCCTCGCAAACGCCCCCCGTCAGGGCAAAGGAATGATTGAAGGGATAAGCGCAAAGGTTAACAAGACTGCCGCAGCACCCCGCCACCGCGTCCTTCGCGCCAAACACCACCCGATCGATTCGGGCGTTCAGCAACGCCCCCGTACACATGGGACAAGGCTCTAAGGTCACGTAAAGAGTACAGCCACTCAGACGCCAGCCGCCAAGCAAGCGGCAAGCCTCCTCCACCGCAAGTAGCTCGGCGTGCGCCGTGGCGCGCTTGTCGGTCTCTCTCAAATTATACGTGCCGCAAAGGATCTCTCCGTCCTTGACGATCACCGCACCCACGGGGATCTCGCCAAGACTCGCCGCCTCTTTCGCAAGGGCAATCGCCTGCCGCATAAAGCTCTCGTCACTTTTTACCGTCATCTCGTCTCTCATCTTTTCACCTCGATCACATCGCGCTCATGAGCATCAGCGACAGAAGCGTGGTCAGCATCGTCACACAGGACAGCACCAAAAAGACGATCATGGCAGGCGAGAAAAAGTTTGTGAGTTTCCTTCCGCGAGTCAGCGGATATTCCTCGTAGGTCAGAGACGGCTCAAGGATCACGCCGAAGCTTCCCTGCTCCTCGGGCTTCGGTTGGCGGCGGCGATGGCGCAGCAACAGGATCACCGATATCGCGCCCAAAACGAGGACTGCCAGCTCCAAGCCGCCCGAGACGCGAACCGCCACGTCGTAGTCCAAGCAGTTGAGCATCGCCTCCTGCGCCACGCTCAGGGCGTTATTGAAGAAATGGATCAGCACGCAACACCAAATGGATTTGGTATATACGTAGACGTAGCCCAGTACCACACCCATCAGCGTGGTGTAAAGGAACTGCAAAATATTTCCGTGCATCAAGCCGAACAAAAGGGCGCTACCCAGAATCGCGGCGTCTCTGCCGAAGGGGATCATATTGGAGAGGATCACACCGCGGAACAAAAACTCCTCTACGAGGGCGGGGATCACGGCGGTGGAGATCAAAGCCAATACGATCTGATACGGCTCGCTGATACCGCTTTCAAACAAGGAAGAATCAATTCCGCCAAAGGGCAAAAGAAGCTCAACCAAATAAGCGTTCATATACGCCGCCGCAAAATTGACGGCGATCGCCGAAAGAATCCAAAGCGGCGTCCACTTGCCGGGCGGCTTTTTCATCGCGGGAACGTAGTCCCAGTCCTTGGCGCGCAGCATTTTTCTCAAGATCAAGGTCGGGATCAGGAAGCCGAAGATATACGCCAACATGGAAAGGATCTCCGACAAAACGTACCCCGCCGTTTCGTCCATGCCAAAGGCAAGCATCAGCTCCGAGAGAAGCACGGCAATCGTTCCAAGCCCTTGAAAGACCGCCAGCCAGATGCACATACCGACGCCGATTCGTCCCATCAGCTTCCGAAAGAGCTTGTCGTTGTTCCGATTCAATTGTACCATATCCTGTGTCATAGATTCACCTGAATTCAAGAATAGATTCCGATCGTAAGCCGATCATTACCAAAACTGTACCAGCTCCGAAACGTAGTTAAACAAATACGGATTCCGATAGAAAATTTCCGTTCCGTATATGGCGAACACGCACAGAAAGCAGTACGCGCCGCTTGCGAACAAGGAAAACCGCAAAAAGGAATGAACCGTAAGGTGCTCTTCCCGCTTTTGATAGAGGAAAAAGATCATAAAGATCGCCGACAGACAGGCAAGGAAGGCAAAATCGCTGACGTACCGTCCGAGCAAACCTGCTCCTTGGGCATCAAACAAGCCGAGAAAGACCGACAGCGCCACGGGAACGGTACAAAAGGCAAGAATTCTCTTTTCCAATAGCTCCTTGCGGTGCGCCCAAACCAGCAAAAGCACCCAAAGCAGAGGAATTACCAAAAAGATACCGCCGAAGGTCGGTTCGGTAATGGTCACGCCCATGTAGTTGGTGCGGATATCCGTTCCTTCGAGGAAGGGGAAGGAGGCGGTCAGAACGGGAGGCTGGAAGAAATAAGTGAACAACGCCAGTCCCACTCGCTCTACGCGGAAGCCGCGTCCCGTCATATCATTGGTGGTCAGATTGTAGTTTTGTCCGAAATCAAAGGGAGAACCAAAACGAGCCGCGTTGTACCACATCACGCCTGCGGCTACCAACAGATAGGGCAGACACATGGCAAGTGTGCTTCCGAAGCCTTTTTTTGAGAACAAAGAGCGATCACGGAACACCGAGGACCAAAAGATCACCACCGCCAACACCGACACCAACAAGAGTTGAGGACGGCACGCCGCCACAAGCGCCATACAAAGAGAGCCAAGTCCGCCCCACAGGGGAGATACCCTTCCCTCTCCATCGGTGGACCGAAGCCAGCAGTAAAGCCCGAACACCGTCAAGGTCAAGCCAAAGAGGATCGGGATCGAATAGAAGTCGGGACGTTTGGCGATAAAGACCGCCCCCGACGCATTCACGAAGATCAAGGAAAGGATCAGGTAGGAAAGATACGGAATCTTTTCCCTCCGAAAATACTTTTTGATAATCTTGGCGATCAGCAAAAACGAGCCAACCGCGAAGAACGCAAGAAGGATCTGCAACACCGAAAGATTGGTCAGCGAATGTCCCGTCAGCGCGCGGAAGGGCAGATAAAAGACCAGCACGGGCAATACGCCGAAATAGACGTAGTAGTGTCCCTCATAGTACGCCGCGTCCCAATAATAGCTCTCCTCTGCCGCGGCGGATTGCAGCGAACGCTCGTAACTGTCGTAAGGATTCTCCATTTCAGCAAGGAACGCGGGTGGCTCCTCCTCCAAATACAGCCGCCCCTCCAAAAACGATTCCGCCAGCTCCTGATATTGGGCGTGATGGCGGGCGGGATTGTGATAAAAGACGGGGTTGAACACCGAGATCACCAGAAGCAGAGCGACCTCCAGCACCACGACCCCTACCGTCACCGCCCGTTGCGCGGAGGAATCGGTAAAGGCGTGCCTCCAAAGCCCGCTTTTCGGGCGCAACAGCCAGAAAAGGAATGCCACAAGGAATACCGCAGCCACCCGAAGAAAGCTAAAATGGAAGGGTTGGGGGACGTTGAGACGAATTCCGTCAATGCGGTAGGTCTGTCCGTAAGAGGTGGACAGCTCCAGCTTCAGCTTCTCGGTATTTCCATTCGTCAACAAGTTCAAATATTTGGTGGATTCCACCTCGGACATCACGGTCTGAGAGGGCAGATGAAAATAATTTTCATTGGACTCGTCGGTCATATAGACCCCTACGTAGGTGTTCACAGCGTTGCGGGACGCATTCAGCGCGGTAATATCCACGTAGATATTATGCACCTTCACGTCCAGATCGTTCAGGTAGATCGTCGGATAGTCTCCCTCCACCGCGTATTCGTTTTCAGCTTCGGTTTCAATAAAGTGCCTCGAAAGCGTATAAGAATCACTGCAATCCACCTGCTCGTAAGCGTAGGTCTGATAGAATCGGAAATTGAACACCGTTCCTTCCAGAAACAGCGCCGTCGCCAGCAGCAGTACCGCTACCGAAAGGGTCTTTTTCGGCTTTTGTCTCAAGGAACGCACCGCGTCTACGAAAACCGAAAAGAACAACGCCCCCAGCGCCGCCGCAAAGAGCCTTAGCCAAGAGAAGGTGAGAAACGCGCCGAAATCCATAAACAACAGGATCAGCAAGGCTACCGTAAACAGCTCCGCGCCGCACAAAAAAAGCCAAAAGCCAAGACGGCTGACGGTCTTTTTGACCCCCTTACTCCGAAAGGATTCGATTTCGGCAAACAACACGCCCAGAACGGGCAATAAAAAATACAGAATAAACATCGCTTTTCCTTTGCTTGTTTCGTTTTCACTCTATTTCGTTTATTGTATCACATTTGATCGGCTTTGTCAATAAAATCCACGCCTTTCCCTCCGAAAACCGCGTTTTTGGGGAGCAAGGGAAGAAAGCCTTGACAAAAACCGAAGGACATTATATAATATTAGAGTATTCAAAAAGAGGAAAGGAGAACGTCATGACCGTCCGTATTCGGCGCGCCCTCGCCACAGTACTTGCCATTCTTTTGTGCCTTCCTCTTTTTTCTGCCTGCGGCAGGCAAAAAGAAGCACATTCCCACACGGTCTTCCACTATTTCGACACCTTCTGCACCCTGACTGCCTACACGGAAAATCAGGCGGATTTTAACTATTATATCACCGTTTTTGAGGAAACCCTGAAGGAATACCACGAATTGCTGGATATCTATCACACCTACGAGGGTGTGGTCAATCTCAAAACGATCAACGACGGCGCGGGCGGCGAGGCGATCTCCGTCGATCCCCGACTCGGCGCATTCTTGCGCTTTGGAAAAACGGCGTACGAAAAGACCGAAGGATATACCAATATTGCTATTGGAAGCGTACTTTCTCTGTGGCACGACGCGAGAGCAAGGGCAACCGAAGCGCCCGAAGCCGCCACTCTTCCCTCTCCCACGGCAATTACCGAGGCAATGGCGCATACGGACATGAATGATCTGATTCTCTCCGACGACAACACCGCCGTCCGTCTCCTTGATCCCCAAATGTCCTTGGACGCGGGAGCTGTGGGCAAGGGATATGCCGCAAACGAGGTCGCCCGCGCCTTGCGCGAGGCTGGCTGCGACGCCTTTCTCGTCAATCTCGGCGGCAATCTGCTCTCCCACGGTGAGAAGCCCAAAGGCGAGGACTGGCTTGCGGGGATCGACACGCCCGAGGGCAAGCAGGGCTTTGAAAAATCGGTACGCCTGCCGTCCCTTTCCCTCGTGACCAGTGGTTCTTCCCAGCGTTTTTTTACCGTTAACGGCAAAGTTTATCATCACATCATCGATCCCAACACGGGCTATCCCGAAAACCGTTACTTTTCTGTCAGCGTGCTTTGCGCCGACTCCGCCCTCGCCGACACGCTCTCCACGGCGTTGTTCTGTATGAGTGAGGAGGACGGTAAACGAATCCTTTCGGGCGTGGACGGCGCAGAGGCGATCTGGATCTTTGCCGACGGAAGCTATCACACCACCGACTGCTTTTTCGAATACGTTGAGTAAGGAGGTATGCCGTGAAGCGTAACGATCTGATCTTATTTGCGATCCTGCTGACCGTAGGACTTGTCTCCCTTCTCGTCCTCACCGCCGTCCTCGGCGACAAGGGAGAGGTCGCCGTCGTCACCGTGGACGGCGAGGAAGTCCTTCGGCTTCCCCTTTCGAAGGATACCGAGGTATGGGTTGAGGGCTACGGCGGCGGAACGAATCTTGTGGTTATTGAGAACGGACAAGCCTCTATTCGCGAGGCAAGCTGTCCCGATAAGGTCTGTGTCCACACGGGGCACGCAAGCGCGCTCAAAAGCGTGGTCTGCGCGCCAAACCGCGTGGTGCTGTCCATTGAAGAAGAATAAAAACGGAGGATTATGATGAATCGGAACACCCCCGCCTCAAGGGTTGCCTTTTGCGGCGTGATAACCGCACTTTCTATCGTTTTGGGCTACGTAGAATATCTGATTCCCTTCTCCGTGGGCATTTACGGCATCAAGCTGGGGCTTGCCAATCTCTCAGTGCTGATCCTGCTTTATCTGACGGATACGAAAAGCGCCTTCCTCGTGCATTTGGCAAGAATCCTTTTGTGCGGCATGCTCTTCGGCAACGGTGTGTCGATTCTTTATAGCCTTGCGGGGGGACTCGTCAGCTTCCTTTGCATGGCGCTCTTGAAACAATGGAATCGGCTCAGCGTTGTTGGGATCAGCATTTGCGGCGGCGTGGCGCACAACCTCGCTCAGCTTGGCGCGGCGATCCTTCTGGTTGACGAGCTTCGGATCGCCTTTTATCTCCCCGTGCTCTTGATCGCGGGTACACTGGCGGGCTTCCTCGTAGGACTTTGCTCCCTTTCCGTCATACGAGCCGTCAAAAAGCAGTAAAACAGCATATATCAAAACAGCGTAACCGCGAGAAAGCTCTCTCGGCTACGCTGTTTTTTGTGCTTACAATCCAATTGATTCCAAGAATTTTCGCGAAAGTTCTTGGAAGGGATTATAGGGGAAACCTTCTTTTGAGAAGGTTTCCTCTAACCAAAATGATTATTATTTCTTTACGATCACGTAAGGCTCGTCGTCGGTGATCTTGCGGACGTGGGGACAAGCGATCACCTGTCTGTAGGTGGGCGCGACGAAGCGAACCGCGTTACGGATCACGCTCTGCACCGCAGGCACCTTAAACGTGGGGAAGGTCTCGTGACCGGGCTGGAAATAGAAGATCTTTCCGTTTCCTCTCTCATAAAGACAGCCCGAACGGAACACCTCTCCCCCCGAATAGCTTCCGATGAGCAGAACCTTGTCGGGATTGGGGATCACAAACGGCTCGCCGTAGGTCTCCTCGCCCTCCAGACAGAAATAGCGATCGATATCACGGGTAATGGGATGGGCGGGATCAATGACCCACAGGATCTCCGAGTCGGAAGACTCTCTCCACGTCAGATTGCAGGAAGTACCCATCAATAACTTAAATGGCTTGGAATGATGGGCGGAATGAAGGAAGATCGCTCCCATTCCTTCCAGCACCGCGTCCCGCACCAGCGAGGCAACCTCGTCGGGCACCTTGTTGTGCGCCATGTGTCCCCACCAGATCAGTACGTCGGTCTCGTCCAATATTTCCTTGGTAATACCGCAATTCTCATCCTGCAACGTAGCAGTCCTTACCTCAATATCATCTTCTTTCCCGAGAAACTCCGCAATCGTCGCGTGAATACCGTCGGGATAGATGGCGGCAACGTTTTCCTTTTCTCTTTCGTGCTTAAACTCATTCCAAACCAATACGCGAATCATTCTTTTCTCCTCATTTCCTTTGTTTTAAATCTATGGCGTTCTACTAAATTTATTATAGCAAAAAAGAAAAAAGTTGTCAAGAGATTTTAAAAACTCCCCAAGAAATCCTCTATCACTTCAAAAAGATGTTCCACCGCCAAACCGTTTTCCGTGCAAAGGCGCGCCAAAGACACCGCGGCTTCTTCGTCCGTAGTGATATCGGATACCTCTGCGAGAACCTCATTACCAAGCAAAGCTCGAATGCCATAGGTCGTATACGCGCCAATCTCCTCACTCACCAGACGTTCAACGAACGGAAGATAGCGAACCGCCTCTGACCTTTTCTCTTCCGCGCATACTATAATTTCTTCTGTTTCCATTTCTTCTCCAACCGTTACATTTCTACACGATTTGTGTGATATCATATATATAATACCACATTCTTTTTTCCTTGTCAAGATTTTTTAACACTTATCGTGTGATTCGTTGTTTTCACACAAACCGTGTGTTATAATAAGGTCAAAGTTCATGCAGGAGGTAAAAAAATGAGTGCTTCCATCGGGAATACGATCAAAAATTACAGAACACAAAAAAAGATTACTCAGTCTCAATTGGCAAGCGTTCTCGGAATTTCCTCTAGCACGGTAGGCATGTACGAGCAAGACCGTCGCGAACCCGATCTGCAAACGCTGATCCTTTTGTGCGAGTATTTCGGAATTTCGGCTGACGAGCTACTCGGCATTTCCCATACCGCCGCCGTCATTCTGCAACCGCAGAACACCGCAGCGATCCTATCCGACCAAGAGCTTCGACTGTTGCGTGCTTATCGGGAGAGACCGGAGCTACACTCCCTCATTAGCGATCTCTTGGAAACGAACAGCTCCGTTCCCGTATTTGAGGCGGCACATTCCGAGGACAACCATCCGCCAAAAACCTCACACATTTCCAAGGAAAAATGGGAGAAAATATCAAATGCTCCCGAAACAGACGATCCTCTTTTATAAATTACTTTTGGATATCGGTTATTTTTATGTATTACGGCGCATATAAAAATCTTCGTAACAGCGCGTGGCACTGTCTTTTGGAATTCGGCATCGCCCAATTACCCGTAGACATACGCGCCATCGCAAAGCAAGCAGGCATTCACCTCGTTCAAAACAGTACGGTACAAGAGCTTTTACCCACGGAACGAGGTAAGTCCTTTTTCTACAACAACCAGTGGATCATCGTATACGATGATCGCAACGAAACAACCGCTTCACGGTATACGATTGCCCATGAGCTGGGACATATTTTTCTCGGACACGAATTACAACACGCCCGTTATAGTGAAACGCAGGTATTTCACAAGAAACCTCAGGCAGAGCAGTATGCCGACCGCTTTGCCCTTCGTCTGCTCTGCCCCGCTTGCGTATTATGGGGGCTGGATCTACGTACAACGGACGAGATTGCGACATATTGCAGAATCGAAAAAGAGCAAGCAGAACTTCGGGCAAAGCGTATGAAGTTGCTTTATGATCGCCAAAAATTTCTGACCTCGGAGCTGGAGCAAAAGGTATTTGAAAACTTTCAAGAGTATATTCAGCGAGAACGGTTCAGAATCGAAAGCAAACGCCTTGCAATGAAATAAACAAACAAGCCGTGCAGACGACGATTCGGTGATGTTCTTCGCGGAGATTTTGATCAATACCCCTAAGCGCGAGCATCGCATTTGGCTGTTCAAACGCAAATAGGCGAAGCCCAACCTTTATAGCAAGCAAAAAAAGAGAGAACAAAGCAGTTTTGCTAAGTTCTCTCTTTTTTGAACTCCCCACTTCTTCACTATTCACTATTACCTCTTACCTAAAATCCCGTACACGCCGGTTTAGTGAACAGTGAAAAGTGAAGAGTGAAAAGTGAAAAAGTAAAAATTCCGCACACTTGCGTGTACGGAATTTTTTGAGTTGACCCAACAGAGTTGAACCTTTTTAATTTTCTTTGATAATAATTTTTTCTGCAAGTTCTGCTATTTTATCGGTAACATAACCAAGGGCGGCATACTTGTCATCTGGCGAAATATCACAATCTGCAATATATGCCATGTTGTTAACAAATGCAGCATCTATCGCATATATTTTTTGAAGTTCAGGGGCTTGAATATTATTATACATTTTTTCATAGAATGCGAGTGTCTTCTGGATTGTTTTTTCACGGACCTCAACAACCTTTGCGATTGCGTTTGCTTTTGCTTGCGCTCCAAGATCAGGAGATGGACCTTCTATTGATTTCACAGTTTGTAATTGTTTTAATGCTTCCTCTATGTGTTGTGTTTCGTTATTCAATGCACGTGTTGCCTCTAATATTTCTTTTACCGTTAATTTGCATTCTTCCATTTTTCACCCCTGTAAATCATCTACTATACCAACTTTAATAATTTTTTTGCCTTCACAAATAACTTTACGAATCATTCCGTCATCATGCCATGGCAATTCCACACACAAATCATAATGAATTTCGGTCTTAACCTCTCGCGAGAACAGCTCATCGATGTAGCAACCAAAAATGTCAGCCATTATCGGCAAGAATGTAATATCCGGCGCGGCTTTTGCATTTTCCCATTTAGAAACCGCTTGGAAGGTAACGCCTAACTTTTGTGCAAGTTCATCTTGGCTTAATCCGCTTTTCTTTCTATACTTTAATATATTTGCTGCTAAAACAATATTTACGTTTTCCATATCGTCATCTCCTTTCATTGAGTTAATTATATCACATATAATCCATTTATACAATAAATCAATGGTTTAATTTTTTCAACCTGAGGTTGAGGGATTTAAACTATTAAGTTATTGACTATGAAACAGATACATAGTATAATAATTACGCAATAATCTTTTAGAAACGGAGGTGGATAAAATGAAATATCATATTTCGATGAAATCGCATAGCACTTGTCCACTTTCGATTTAACTCAAATCAGGATAAACCGTTGACGTCGATTTCATCGGCGTCATTTTTTATATCATTGAGGAGATAAAATTATGAAATCAACAACTCGAAACTATTCAAATGAAATTGATAATTTTTCTGCCAACTCGCTTTATGAGCGAACCAAAGTCAGCGTTCCTGCATCTCAAACGATAATAACTCAATCCAGTGGAAACGAGATTCTTCGTATAATTCACTCTGCAAGCAGAACGTTTGTATCCGTTCAACAAAATCATATTCAAACGATTCAAGAATATCTTCGCACAAACGATATTTTGGAAAAACTATGCTTACCCTCATTTTACTGTGAGATACTTGATTTATTAGGATACGATCCTTACGAGTTTTTATTGGAACCAAGCGAAGAATTTTTACAAAACATCAAATACAACTGCGTGCATATGTTAGACTATGTTTGTATTAAAGATTCTTTTAATCCACAGTTCACCGATCAAGTTGAAAAGATTTGTCGTGGAGACGAAAGGTTTATTCTTGATGATGGGTTCGATGATACTATGTACTGTATAACTGCTAATAGAAGAATGGTAAGTTGTAGTTACTATAAAACCAACAACGGAAGATTTGAAAACACCTGCTCAATGCAAGTATTTTCGCGTCCTCAATTTAGGGGAAAGGGATACGCCAAAATAACAGCTTCCGCTGCAACACAAGCTATTGTTCAGAAAAACAAGTTGGCACTTTGGGCATGCCAAGTTGAAAACATTCCGTCGAGAAAAATAGCTGAATCTTTAGGATATAAATTGATTGGCGGTGAACTACGTATCGTTAGGTAAGAACACATATAATCATGACACAGAATATTTTTCAATATGAAACAAAAATGCTTTTCGACCGTAGGGAGAGTTGCCATAATTATTCATTATTCATCAGCAAATCAACCTTACTTCTTCACTATTCACTATTACCTCTTACCTAAAATCCCGTACACTCCGGTTTAGTGAACAGTGAAAAGTGAAAAGTGAAGAATGAAAAGTGAAAAAGTAAAAATTCCGCACACTTGCGTGTACGGAATTTTTTGGCTCCCCCTGCTGGGCTTGAACCAGCGACATCAGATTTTGCAGTCATGCTTACTTCCGAAAACATAGTCGTTTTGCGCGCCTGCGCTTGCTCGGCTTCAAAGCTCCTTGTTTTCGTAATCTCCCGTCGAAAAAGGATACTCAATCCTTTTTCTCGGTCGCCTACCGACTTCGCCCTTAGCTCAATCAAGAAAGAGCGCATGGGTGTTAGTCACAGTGTTGTTGATCGAAGATCAACAAGAAAGCCAAGAAAAAACCACGCCGATTGGCGTGGTCTTTTCTTGGCTCCCCCTGCTGGGCTTGAACCAGCGACATCATGATTAACAGTCATGCGCTCTACCGACTGAGCTAAGGAGGAATATGACGGATTTGGAATCCGTTTTCGTAGGGTCTCCACCAGTCATGCTTACTTCCGAAAACAT
>JAFVQC010000003.1 GCA_017504995.1 Clostridia bacterium | reverse complement strand
GTTAAGAGCTTTTTGCTCGGCAATATGCTCGGCTTCCGATGGGCAGTCTGCTTCGATTTCCACATAGCCGTACTGCAAAATAACTACTTCCACGCCATATTTCATCATCACCTTCCTCCTTCCCAAAATAGAAATAGCCGAGAGAGTGGTGCAGCTCTCCCGGCTATGTAAAGCGACGGTGATTGTCACCGCCGCCACGCCTTGTGAGGGCGTTATCGGTCGTCACGGTCATCACGCGAGGTAGGCTTTTTGTCTTGTCCGTCCTCGGAGATTTCCTCTGCGCCGTCCACGATTTCATTCTCCTTTCTGTCCATATTAAGCTCGGCGTTCAGCTCGTCGAGCCTTCTGCTTTTTTCTTCAAGGATTGCTTCGTCGGCAAAGGGTTTGGCAATCTCAATCTTGGCGTTTTCCACTTGTCGGTGGTACTCCGCGAGCTGTGTTTCGTTGTTCGCCTTGCGCTCCGCAAACTTCTCGATCTGATTGTCGATACGGAGAACGATACGTCCGATTTCTTTGCCGAGCAGTACCTTGTGGGTAAGCGCTCCTTTGAGGTTGATGAAGAACTCTCGGTTCATACCGTCAAAGCCTATCTCGGTCTTAAAGCCACGGTACTCTCCGAGAGGTCGCGGCTCTTGATTATTGATGCGGCTGCATATATCCGTGATGGCTTGCTCGGCTTCGGTTTTGTCGGTGTAGGTTACGCCCATAATCACCATCGGAGAGAAGCCGTCCTCGTTTGGAACGGTGTGTTCCTCGGCGGTCTTGATGTCGCTTTCAAGCCCCTTAATATGTTCCTCCACCCAAGCAATTTCTCTTGGGAACTTCTTGATAAGGTCATCTTCAAGGGCATAGCGTTGGCTAAGGTGAGAAGCCTTTTGTAGCTTCAGCTTCGCCACGTCCGCATCAAGCTGCATCTTCTCCATAATCTTGGGATTTCCGCTTGCCAAAGCCTTGATTTCCGCATAGGAGAGAGCCGTTTCGTCCACGTCCTCGGCGCTTCTCACGGGAGATTTTGAGGTCATAATCTGCGAGATAAACTTCTGCTTCGACTCCAAGAGCTGATAGGAATAGGCATCGAAAGTGCCTTCGGTAACATAGCGGTATAGGTCAACCTCGGGGTTGGTGTTGCCTTGTCGCACGATACGCCCCGCGCGTTGCTCGAGGTCACTCGGTCGCCACGGCACGTCAAGGTCGTGCAGAGCTATCAAACGCTCTTGCACGTTTGTACCCGCACCCATTTTGAAGGTCGAGCCGATAAGGATACGGACTTGACCTCGGCGCACCTTTCCGAACAGTTCTTTCTTCTTCGTGTCCGTATCCGCCGTATGGATAAATGCGATTTCTTCGGGCGGTATGCCGCGCTCTATGAGTTTGGTTCGTATATCGTCGTACACGTTGAAATTGCCGTCATTCTTCGGTGTGGAGAGGTCACAGAACACAAGCTGAGCCGATTTCTTGTCGGCGTTGCGCTCCCAAATATCGTAGATATTTTCCACGCATACGTTGACCTTGCTGCCTTCAAAATCTTCAAGCATCGGGTTTATCAAGCGTTGGTCAAGAGCCGCCTTGCGCCCGTCATTGGTGACGAGAAGCATATTATCTTTGTCAGACGCGACTTCGCGCTTGTGTATCTTCTCGGCTCTCTCCGCAAAGGATTGAACCAAGTCCTTTTGTATCTCGCTCGCCTCCACCTTTACAACGTGGAAGTGTGCTTCGGGGGTGGGAAGATTGAGCATATCCGCTGTTTGAATGTCTGCTACCTGCTTGAACATTGCCATCAGCTCGGGGATATTGAAGAACTTTGCAAAGCGCGTTTTTGCTCGGTATCCCGTGCCGTCCGGGGCAAGCTCGATTGCCGTGACGGTTTCGCCAAAGGTCGATGCCCAAGAGTCGAAGTGCAAGAGGTCACGGTAGCGGAGTTCGCTGTATTGCAGGTATTTCTGCATCGTGTAAAGCTCCACCATCGTGTTGGAGATAGGAGTACCCGTGGCGAACACACAACCCTTACCGCCCGTCAGCTCGTCAAGATAACGGCATTTCATATAGAGGTCGGAGGATTTCTGCGCTTCGGTCTGCGAGATACCCGCCACGTTCCTCATTTTGGTGTAGGCGGCAAGGTTCTTGTAGAAGTGCGCTTCGTCAATGAAAATGCGGTCAACACCAAGTTCCTCAAAGGTCACAACGTCATCCTTGCGGGATTGGTCGTTGAGCTTTTCAAGTTTGGCTTCAAGAGCCTTTTTCGACTTAGCAAGCTGCTTGACGGTCACGCGGTTTCCACGCTCACGGGAAAGTTCCTCCATACTCTGCATTATGGTTTCAATCTCGGTTTCAAGGGTGCGCATCTGCCTTTCAACAGACACGGGGATTTTCTCAAACTGAGAGTGACCGATAATGATAGCATCGTAATCTCCCGTAGCAATACGGGCGCAGAATTTCTTGCGGTTCTTGGTTTCAAAATCCTTTTTCGTCGCCACCAAGATATTTGCCGAGGGGTAAAGCTGAAGATACTCGCTTGCCCATTGCTCGATAAGGTGATTGGGTACGACGAACATACTCTTGTTACAGAGTCCGAGGCGCTTGCTCTCTTGTGCAGCGGCAACCATCGTGAAGGTTTTTCCTGCGCCAACGACGTGTGCAAGCAAGGAGTTTCCGCCGTACATAATTCTTGCAACTGCGTTCTTCTGATGGGGGCGAAGGGTGATTTCGGGGTTCATTCCGTAGAACTGAATGTGTGAGCCGTCATATTCTCGCGGGCGGTAGCTGTTGAATTTCTCATTGTAGAGTCGGCATAAGCGTTCACGCCTTTCGGGATCGCGCCATATCCATTCCTCAAAGGCTCGCTTGATCTGCTCTTGCTTGCCTTGTGCAATTGCCGTTTCCTTTTTGTTGAGCACGGGAGTTTTTCTTCCGTTTGCATCCTCAACATAATCGAATATACGAACATCCTTTAGGTTGAGCGTGTCTTCGATGATCTGATAGCCGTTGATACGCTTCGTTCCATAGGTGTTGTTCGCCTTGACGTTTCCACGGTCGTGGGTTTTATTGGTGATAACCCATTCGCCCGTCATCTTTACGAACTTGACCTCG
Organism: Clostridia bacterium; assembly: GCA_017504995.1. Classification (GTDB taxonomy): domain Bacteria; phylum Bacillota; class Clostridia; order Oscillospirales; family CAG-272; genus HGM12713. The sequence goes on along the minus strand of JAFVQC010000003.1, from coordinate 1,344 downwards.
ATCTGTCCTTGCATCCAACGGGAAGTGCCGAGCAGTTCATACATAAAGTCCTGCACGTCCTCTTGTGGCACCCATACCGAGCCGAGCTTAACACCGATCTCCGCCGCCGTAAGGTCAACGGGCTGCACTCTTTCAAGTGCCTCCACATTGATAGCGTAATCTTCGGGATAGAGTTCTGCGGTCTTTCTTGCCACGGCGAGCTTTTCTCGCACGTTGCCCGAAAGATAATCGTCTGCCATCAGATATTTTTTCTCCCCGACACGGTTTCCGTGGTAGGGATTTAAGAAGATAACGCCTTTAAGGTCTGCGAAAAGTTCTTCTTCGGATTTGCCCGTCAGCTCGGTCATATATTCCATATCCACAAAGGCGCGCTCACCGATTGCAACCGCCAAAGCTTCGCTTGCGGTATCTACCTTTTCAACCGTCGTTTGCGGCTTAATGGTGCGCTTGGTGAACATATCCGCCTTTGCCTTCAGCTCCTTGTTATCGTCGAGAATTTCAAGGGAGCAAAGGAGGAAATAAGAGTTATCGTCCGAGAAAACGGCAGCGTTACCGCGGCTATTGATGAGTCCGTATTTCTTGGTGAAGGTATCGTATAGGGTGTTGAGCTTTGCTTGCAGAGCCTTGATTTCGCTATCGGGAGCATCGTCAAGCTGCGCGTCGATAAGCTCACGCACGGTATCACGAATAGCAATCATACCCTTGATACGGTTTTCACCCGTCACCGAGGTTTCCACGGGGTTCATAATACTGTTTTGACGGTAATAAACCTTGCCGTCAACAAGGGTGTAGGAGAAGTTTTTAACGGTAGGATCGGCGGGGATAGCCTTGCTTTCCTCGTAGGTCAGCTCGTCAACCTCAACCTCTTGTATCTCGGCATTGATGTTGGCTATCGCACCCGAAAGAAGCTCTCCGAGGTCTTGTCCTTCATAGGCGCGGCAGGTCGGCTCGTCGCCAAAAGGACCTGACCTCATCACCATTTCACCAAGCACCATATCGGGATTGTCGATAAAGTATTGGTTCATAGGAATACCGTTCTCATCAATACCGAGGTGAACCCAATCGGGTTCAGCTTCAATAATGCGGTCGCGCTTCTGAAGGAAGATAATGTCCGAAACAACTCTTGTTCCGGCATTGTCTTTGAAGGTCGTATCGGGTAAGCGGATAGCGCCGATAAGGTCGGCTCTCTGTGCGAGGTACTTTCTCACGGCAGGGTTCTCCTTGTCGAGAGTGCCGCTGCTTGTTACGAAAGCAATCACACCTCCGGGGCGAACCTTATCCAAGGTCTTTGCAAAGAAATAATCGTGAATAAGGAAGTTATGCTTGTCATACTTCTTATCCACG
>JAFVQC010000064.1 GCA_017504995.1 Clostridia bacterium | reverse complement strand
TGAGCGCAATACACAAACGGCAGTCTCCTCATCCGTCGGCTTCGCCGCCACCTTCCCCGCTGGGGAAGGCTAATACGGGAATTCCTTTTGTTCAAATTGCTGAAACCCTGTTTTCTTTTGGGACTTTTTCTACACGCTGAAGCGTAGCAGTGATTTCTCTCTGCTACGCTTGTTTTTTTATTGATTTTACTTGGTGGTCGTGGGGTTAACGGTTACGATATAGCCGCCCACGTTATCGCCGCTGACCGTGTAGGTGTTGTTCGCGGGAACGACCGCTTCCGCGGACGCGGACAGATAGTACATCGTGTATTTCACCGTTTTGCCGTCGGCATCCTTGACGGAAACCGAAAGAGGTTTGCTTGCCGAGGTGGTCTGCAACAGCGTTACGTATTCCGAGAAGGTCTTATTGTTGTTCTTCATGTAAGCGGCGTGCGCTACGCCAACGTAACGGAAGATATTCTCCTCGCCCTCTGCGGCAGATACCTGAATGAAGCCGTACTTGTAAGCATTGTCGTAGATCCACTGATAGACACCGACTGCCTTCTTCGTAGCGCTGTCGTAAATGGATACCTCGTCGTTCTCCGTGCCCTTCTCTTGATGGCAGACGATCAAGCCCGTAGCCGATTTCAGCGCGGCATCGGCAGATGCGGAATATTCTTTAGAGGACAGACGGCTTTGCAACCAAAGGTTACCCGTTCCATAGCCTTCCTCGCCCTTCTTTTCGGCATGGAATGCGCTTACCATAGCGTTGAAGGCGTCCAAGGTTTCTTGGGTGACGTTAATGGTGTCGTATGCGCCGCGGTAAAGATCGACTCCTTCATCCTTCGCGCGCACATTCGGCTGAGGCTGTACCAGCGTTGCCGTAGAGGCAAAGGGATGGCTCTCGTCGATCACCAGCAGCGTTCCGTTATGAATGGAATAGCCTGCCTCCGCCAGATTGGTGGTGGTATATCCCACGGGGATCTTCGTGCCCGTATCGTCGCCCTCTCCCGAGGTGTCGGGGGCTTTGTTTTTGATGGCGGTTGCCACCGAGCCGATCAGCAGTGCCACCAGCGCAACGGCAAGCAGCGCGGCGGTGACGCAAACGGCGAGGGCGGCAAGTCTCTTTTGATTTTGTTGTTTTGCGTTTCCGCTGTTAAAATACTCTGAAAGAAATTTCATCGGGAAATCCTCCTTAGTTTTTTGAGGGAATAACGAAATCTTACTCAGCGTCCTTGATGGAGAAGTCCATACGGCCCTTCTTATCCAGACCCATATACTTCACCTTAACCACGTCGCCAAGCTTCAGCACGTCCTCTACCTTTTCGATGCGGCGGGGAGCGATCTTGGAAATGTGGACCATGCCTTCCTTACCGGGGGCGTACTCTACGAAGCAACCGAATTCCTTGATGCCCGTAACGGTTCCCGTATAAACGGCGCCTACCTCCGGCTCAAATACGATGGCGTCGATCATTGCCTTTGCGGCGGCTGCCTGCTCGCCGTTGACGGCTGCGATGCAGATCGTTCCGTCGTCCTCAATGTCAACCTTTGCGCCCGACTCTGCTACGATCTTCTGGATCACGGAACCGCCCTTACCGATGACCTCGCGGATCTTGTCGGGGTCGATCTTGAAGGAGGTCATCTTAGGCGCGTACTTGGAAACCTCTGCTCTGGGGGCGGGGATCGCCTTCAGCAGCACCTCGTCGATGATATAGTCGCGTCCCACGTGGGTCTGCGCCAGCGCCGCCTTGATGATCTCGGGGGTCAGACCGTCGATCTTCAGGTCCATCTGAATGGAGGTGATGCCCTTATGCGTGCCCGCTACCTTGAAGTCCATATCGCCGTAGAAGTCCTCAAGACCCTGAATGTCCAGCATGGTATCCCAGCTTCCGTCCTCGGCGGTGATCAGACCGCAGGAGATTCCCGCGACGGGAGCCTTGATCGGCACGCCCGCGTCCATCAGAGCCAGCGTCGATCCGCAGACCGAGCCCTGAGAGGTAGAGCCGTTGGAGGAAACCACGTCGGAAACCAGACGAATGGCGTAGGGGAATTCCTCGGGGGAGGGGAGAACGGGGATCAGCGAACGCTCAGCCAGCGCGCCGTGACCGATCTCACGTCTGCCGGGGCTTCTGGTGGACTTCGCCTCACCCGTGGAGAAGCCGGGCATATTGTAGTGGTGCATATATCTCTTTTCGGTCTCGCTGTCGATTCCGTCCAGCATCTGCGCTTCGGACAGCATGCCGAGGGTTGCGACGGTGAGAACCTGCGTCTGACCTCTGGTAAAGAGACCCGAGCCGTGGGTACGGGGCAGAATGCCGACCTCGCTGCCGAGGGGACGGATCTGATCCATTCTTCTGCCGTCTACGCGCTTCTTGTCAACGAGCAACCAGCGGCGGACGATCTTCTTCTGGATCTTATAGATCAGCTCGTCCATCATAGAGCCGATCTCGGGGTATTCCTCGCCGAACTCGGCAAGGATCGCGTCGGTGATCGGAACCACCTTTTCGTCGCGGATATTCTTATCGTCGGTATCCAGCGCTTCCATCATGTCCTTCTCGCAGAAAGCAAAGACCTTATCGAACATATCGTGGTCCAGCTCGCAGGAGGGATAAGCAAACTTGGGCTTACCGATCTCGTCGATGATGGCGTTGATGAAGCCGAGCAGCTCCTTGATCTCCTCGTGCGCCTTCATGATCGCCTCGAACATGGTGTCGTCGTCCACTTCGTTTGCGCCTGCCTCGATCATGACCACCTTTTCCATAGAAGCGGCAACCGTCAGCTGAAGATCGCTCTTCTTCTGCTCTGCCTCGGTGGGGTTGACGATAAGCTTTCCGTCAACCAAGCCCATGAACACGCCGCCGATGGGTCCGTTCCACGGAATATCGGAGATAGCGAGAGCCGTGGACGCGCCGATCATCGCGGTGATCTCGGGGGAGCAGTCGGGGTCAACCGACATAACGGTCAGGGTCAGGGCAACGTCGTTGCGCAGATCCTTGGGAAAAAGAGGACGAATGGGGCGGTCGATCACACGGGAGGTGAGGACTGCCTTTTCCGAGGGCTTACCCTCTCTCTTGAGGTAACCGCCGGGGATCTTGCCCGCGGCGTACATTCTCTCGTCGTAGTCTACCGAGAGGGGCAGAAAATCGATGCCGTCTCTGGGCTTTGCGGACGCGGTTGCGCAGCAGAGGATCGCGGTTTCGCCGTAGCGAACCAGAACCGAGCCGTTGGCAAGGCCCGCCAGCTTACCCGACTCAATGACGAGGGGTCTGCCCGCAAGAGTGTAGTGGAACTTCTTGTAATTCTTGAATTCCATAGGGGTGCTAATGGTCTGTGACATAATAAACCTCCAAAAAATATATTGATGATCTCACAGGGTTTAGCACTTAATTGTACGTCTCTCACCCGAGGGGCGCGCAATTAACTGCTAAAACAATGTGAGATAACCGCAAAATTGGGTAAAATAAGAGTAAGGAGTGAGGAGTCGAGCCATGCTCCACTCTTCACTCCGACAACTATTGAAATTACTTTCTCAAGTTCAGCTTTTCGATGATCGCGCGGTAACGCTCGATATCGGTCTTCTGCAGGTAGCCCAGAAGGTTTCTTCTGTGACCGACCATCTTCAAAAGGCCGCGGCGGCTGTGGTGGTCCTTGTGATTGGACTTCAGATGCTCGGTGAGGTTGTTGATTCTGTAGGTCAGAAGCGCGATCTGAACCTCGGGAGAACCGGTGTCGCCCTCGTGGGTAGCATACTGCTCAATAATTGCCTGCTTTTCGTCTTTCAGCATTGTTTTCACCTTTCTGCGAAATTTCGCAATAAAATTTATCACTAACACAGACGACGGCGGGTGAAGTGCCGCGTTGCGGCTTGATCCGATGCCCGAGCTAATGACATGTGTAGTTATTATAACACGAAATTTCCCATTTGTAAATAGGTTTTTGAATTTTTCTTCGAAATTTCTTATATTTGTTGAAATTTGGCAATTTCTTGTTGACATGTCAACAAGAATATGGTAATATATAAAGAGTAGAAGTAAATTTTGGACGAAGGAGGTGCAAGATTGGATTCAAGCAACCAACGAAATACCGAGCAAGCGCAACCGAAAACGGGCTTTGAGGCGTTTAACGGCATGATTTGCTACGCCGTAAAGCATATGGAGCGTCTGAAGGCGGAGGGCATGAGCGAATACGGTCTTTCGGGTACGCATACCCTTTGTATGCGGCAGCTTTTTCAAGCGTCCGATGGTCTGACCCGTACCGAGCTGGCGCAGAGCTGCGGCGTAGATCGGGCGCAGATCACCCGCGTGATCGGCGAGCTTCTTGCCAAGGGCTTCGTCGAAGAGAGGGGCGGCGCGTCCAATTACCGAAAAAAATGCGCGCTGACCGAAAAAGGAAAAGAGGTCACGGCGGACATCAACGACCGCGTGGAACGGATCATTCGCTTCGTCAGCGGATCGATCCCTCCCGAACGGCTTGCCATCTTTTACGAGACGCTGGGCGAGATCTGTGACAATCTGGAAAAGGCAGAGCAGTATTTGTAAACTTGAAACGGAACGAAAGCGGCAGGGGCTTGTCTGTCGCCGAAAAAACGAACACCAACCGATTTTTGTGGACAACCGAAATGGACCGTCGAGGACGCCGGTCCCTACAGTCTCTTGAAAAATATCGCGTTGCGGCTTATCGTTTCTTCACAATTTGCGTTTGCTTCAAAAGGACGGTGTCCGATGATTTTTTGAATCTTGTAGGGACCGGCGTAGCGAAGCGGCGTGAGCGTAATGAATGACACCACGGTGTGGTGTTAGAACGCGAGCGTGACCGAACCGCAGTGAGACCCTCGACGGTCCAAAAAAGCAAAGGATAATCGCAATTGAAGGGCGAACCAAAGAACAATATTTTTCAAGAGACGGTAGGGGAGGGGCTTGCTCCTCCCGCGAAAATCAACGCATCAATACGACAACGATAAAATCGAAGGAGAAGAAATCATGAAAGAAACGCAAAATAAGCCCGTGGAGTATAAGCTCCACAAAAGGCCAAAAACCGAACGAAAATACGAGAGAGTCAGCGACGTTCACGACTGGCTTCGCGTCATCGAAAAGCACGGTGACAGAACGGTATTTTCCTATTTTGACAAAAAGCGCAATCTTTACAACGTAACCTACGCGGAGTTCTGCGCCCTCGTGCGCAAGCTGTCGGCGGCGCTTACCGACCGCGGCTACGCGGGCAAGCGGATCGCCGTCATCGGCGAGACCTCGGTGGAATGGGTGGCGTCCTACTGCGCGATCCTCGCTACGGGCGGCGTTGCCATTCCCATGGACAAGGAGCTGGAGATCGAGGTGATCGAGGGCTTCCTTGACAGCGTGGACGCCGACGCCATCGTCTATTCCGCTACCTTTAACGGCAAATTCGCCGAGACCTGTAAGAACCATAAGAGCCTGTCTCTCTTTATCGCCGTAACTCCCGACGAGGAGGAGCTGGCAAGAGAAAAGGTGGTTGCTCTCTCCGCGCTTCTTGAGGAGGGCGACGCCCTCGTGGAAAAGGGCTTTGCCTATACCCCCGTTGCCAATCGGGAGGAGATGGCGGAAATGCTCTTTACCTCGGGTACGACGGGAACGAGCAAGTGCGTCATGCTCAGCCAGAAGAACATCTTCTCGGCAGTCACCGCGGCGGCAGAGACGGTGGACTTTACCCCCGACGACGTGATCATGTCGGTTCTGCCCATTCACCACACCTACGAGCTTGCTTGTATGCTGGCGGGCATGGACTACGGTATGAAGATCTGCATCAACGATTCTCTGAGCCACGTGCTCAAAAACCTCAAGGCGTTCCAGCCTACGGGTCTGGTCCTCGTTCCTCTGTACGTTTATACCTTCTATAAGCGGATCTGGTCGGAGGCGAAAAAGACGGGCAGAGATAAGAAGCTGAAGCTCGGTATCGGCGCGACCAAGGCGCTTCGGAGCGTGGGAATCGACAAGAGACGGGATATCTTCGCCGAGGTGCTGAATTCCTTCGGCGGCAGATTGGAAAAGATCATTTGCGGAGGCGCTGCGCTGAACCCCAGAATGATCGAATTCTTTGAAAATCTCGGCGTGAATATTTACGAGGGCTTCGGTATCACCGAGTGCGCGCCTCTGGTATTCGTTTCTCCTTACTACGCCCAGAAATACGGCTCGGTCGGACCTACCGTTCCCTGCTGTCAGGCGAGAATCGACGGCGAGGACGTGAACGAAAAGGGCTACGTGGAGGGCGAGATCCAGGTCAAGGGCGACAACGTGATGCTGGGTTACTACAAGAATCCCGAAGCCACCGCCGAGGTCTTTACCGACGACGGCTGGTTCCGCACGGGCGACGTGGGCTATATGGACGCGGACGGATATTTCTATATCACGGGCAGACTCAAAACCGTCATCGTGCTGGAAAACGGAAAGAATATCTTCCCCGAGGAGATCGAGGAGTATCTGGGTGACATCGAGACCATCGCCGAGTGCGCCGTGATCGGACGGCAAGAGGGCGAGACGGTCAATCTGGTGGCGCTGATCTACCCCGACCTGACCAAATATCCCGAGGGAACGCCCATGGAGGAGATCGCCGCGGATATCGAAAAATCGGTAAACGAGCTGAACAAGACCCTGCCCACCTACAAGCACATCAAGCGCACCGAGCTGCGTGACGAGCCATTTGAAAAGACCACCTCCCGCAAGATCAAGCGTCATTTGCTGAAATAAAAGGATTTTTAAAAAACACTTGACAAAATTGTTTTTGTGATGTATAATAGTTTCGAAAACTACTTTTGACAGACAACGGCAACCGCGTCCATTGCGCGGCGCGGAAGCCGTGAAAAAACGGAATTCGGAGAAACAAAAAATAAAGAAAGGCGATTGACGATGATGGAAAACTACGTATTGATTACCGATTCCTCCGCGGATCTCTCGAAGGAGATCACCGACGCGCTGGATATTTCGGTATTGTCTTTGGAGGTCGTTCTGGAGAACGGCGAGACCAAGCTCAACAAGGATATTGACGTAAAGGACTTTTATACGAAGCTCAGAGAAAAAACCAAGGTGACTACCTCAGCGGTGAGCATCGAGCGCTTTACCGCGTACATGGAGCCCTTTGCGGCAGAGGGAAAGGATATTTTGTATCTTGGCTTTTCCTCTGGTCTGAGTGGAACGTATAACGCGGGCTTCGTGGCGGCGCAGGAGCTTGCCGAGAAGTATCCCGACAGAAAGATCTACACGGTGGATACCCTTTGCGCCTCCCTCGGACAGGGTCTGCTGGTTTATCTTTGCGCAAAGCAGAGACAGAACGGCGCGACCATTGAGGAGGTACGGGACTGGGCAGAAAATAACAAGCTGAATCTCTGTCACTGGTTTACGGTAGACGATCTGTTCTTCCTCAAGAGAGGCGGACGGGTCAACGCCGCCACGGCGGTGATGGGAACGATGCTGAGCATCAAGCCCGTCATGCACGTGGATAACAAGGGTAAGCTGATCAACGTAGCCAAGGCGAGAGGCAGAAAGGCGTCCATGGACGCGCTGATCGAAAAGATGAAGGCGACTGCCATCGAGCCCGAGAAGCAGACCTGCTTTATCTGTCACGGAGATTGCTTGGAGGAGGCAAATTATCTTGCCGAGCGCATGAAGAAGGAGCTGGGTGTTCCCGAGGTGATCGTGGATTACACGGGCCCCGTCATCGGCGCTCATTCGGGTCCCGGTACGTTGGCGATCTTCTATCTTGGTACGGAGAGGTAAGAGCATGACCTTAAACGGACAACTTTTCTTTGAAATGCTGGTGTCTGCCGCCAACGCGCTGGACAACGAGCAGGAAGTGATCAATAACATGAACGTATTCCCCGTTCCCGACGGAGATACGGGTATCAACATGACTCTGACCCTGCGGACGATGAACGGCTTGCAGAATTACAAGGGCGCGCTTTCCGACTGCGCCAAGCAGGCGGCGGAGGTTGCCCTTCGGGCGGCGAGAGGAAATTCGGGGGCGATCCTGTCGCTGTTCTTCCGAGGAATGTCCAAGGCGTTCCGTGGTCTGGAGACTGCCGATATCGCCGACGTAGCCCACGCCTTCCGTCAGGGACATAACGAGGCGTATAAGGCGGTGATGAATCCCACCAAGGGAACGATCCTTACCGTCATGCAGAAGTGCGCCGAAAGCGCGGAGAAGTTCGTGGAGGCATCAGCCTACGAGGGCGCGAAGAAGGATATGGAGTCCTTGTTCGAGGCAATGCTGAAGGCGTCCGAGGTGGCGCTTGCCAAGACCCCCGAGCAGCTGCCCAAGCTGAAGGAAGCCCACGTGGTAGATGCGGGCGGCTACGGATTTGTGACCATTCTGAAGGGAATGGTAGCGGCGCTGAAGCAGAATCCCATCGTGCTGCTCAATCAAAGCAACGCCACCACCGCGGCGGCGGATTTTTCCGATTTTGATACCGACGAGATCACCTTTGCCTACTGTACCGAGTGCATCGTGGAGAAATCCGAGGCGTTCGCGGGAGAGGATACGGCGGGCGAGCTGCACAAGCTTCTGAGCGAGATCGGCGACAGCGTGGTATTCGTGGACGACGAAGCCATCATCAAGCTTCACGTGCATACCGACCACCCCGGTCAGGTTTTGGAAAAAGCCGTGGAGTACGGATCGCTTGTGACGGTGAAGATCGAAAACATGAAGAATCAGCACTCCAATATGGTGGTGAAGCAGGAAGCGAAGAATGCGCCCAAGGTGGCAAAGCCCGAAAAGAAGTACGGCTTCGTTTCGGTCTGCCTTGGCGAGGGAATCGCCGCGGCATTCCGCGACGTGGGCGTGGATCGGATCATTCACGGCGGTCAGACCATGAACCCCAGTACGCAGGATATTATGGACGCGGTGAATCTGACCCCCGCGGAGTACGTGTTCGTGCTTCCCAACAACAAGAATATTTATATGGTAGCCGAGCAGGCGGCGGGACTTGTCCGCGACAAAAAGGTCATCGTCGTTCCCACGCGGAGCGTTCCGCAGGGGATTTCCTGTATGATCGCCTTTAATCCCGATATTTCTCCCGAGCAGAATCTGGAGGATATGAAGGCGGCGATCGACGGCGTGACCAGTATGTCGGTGACGGGCGCGGTTCGAAGCACCACGGTAGAGGGTGAGGCGATCCGCGACGGACAGATGTTGGGTCTTGTGGACGGATCGATCGATTGTGTGACCGACAGCGCCGAGGAGTGCCTTGGCAAGCTGGCAGAGAAGATGGTTGACGCCACCTACGTGATGGTATTCCTCGGAGAGGGACTGTCAGAGGAGGACGCAGACGCCACCGAGGCGATCATTCGCGAAAAAGCGCCCGATTGCGAGATTGCCGTCCTTGTGGGCGGTCAACCGTTGTATCCGTATATTATATCGGTAGAATAAGATCAAATAAAAAACGCTGTTGCCATCGGTTTGGCAACAGCGTTTTTTCCTCGGGAGGAGATATCCTTCCCTATGAGGGATCGTATTATCTTTTGTAGGGGTCATTCACGAATGACCCGCGGTGAATCTTGCGGGAAACAATGCCTTTCTTGTTCGCCGATTGATTGTGGAAATTTGTTTGGTTTTTTGGACCGTCGAGGACGCCGGTCCCTACCGTGTTTCATTAAAATTTATGATTCTCGGTTCGCCGTTTGATTACGAAAATTCGATTGTTTATTGCGGGCGATTCATGAATCGCCCCTACGATGATTGTGTTATCTTTTGTAGGGGTCATTCACGAATGACCCGCGGCGAGCCTTGCGGGAAACAATGCCTTTCTTGTTCGCCGATTGATTGTGGAAATTCGGTTGT
>JAFVQC010000063.1 GCA_017504995.1 Clostridia bacterium | reverse complement strand
TGCCAAACCATATTCACATTTTATTGTTTGTGAAGGAGAACGGACAGTCGAGGACGCCTGTCCCTACAAATATTGAGAGAGCGAACAGTGCGTTTTCGAAATTCATCTCTGCATTCAATCGGTTTTGCAACAAAGAATACGAAGAGAATATTGGGCAGACTCCCGCCAATGACCACATCATCCGCAACAGACAAGACTTTGATGAGCATTTGCGATATATTCGAGAAAACCCTATGCGTTGGTACTATGATGAATGATACGCAGAAAAATAATGCCATGTGCTAAGTCCTGTTTTTTAAAGAAATGTAGAGAAAAATCTTGTAATATAACACGGGAAGTGATATAATATTATAAAGTAAGCATACAACGGAGGACGGTCTTGGAATATCAGGTAAACAAAACGCGGGACGGCGTCACCGTTCTGGAGGTTCTCCGTGGGGAGCTGAAGCTGTCGCGAGGACATCTGAAGCATCTGAAATTCATGGAGAACGGAATTGTGGTCAACGGCAAGCCCGTGACAGTACGCTATATTCTACGCGAGGGTGACCGTCTTGTCGTGGCAACCGAGGACACCACGCCCCACGAGAAGATTCTTCCCGTCTCACTTCCCCTCCCCGTTGCGTACGAGGACGAGGACGTGGTCGTCCCCGACAAGCCCGCCAATATGCCTACGCACCCTTCCCACAATCATTACGACGACACCGTAGCCAACGCCCTTGCCTTTCGCTACGAGCGTCTTGGTATTCCCTTCGTGTTCCGTCCCGTCAACCGACTGGATCGCAACACCAGCGGTCTTTTGCTCATCGCGAGAAACCGCGTCGCCGCCTCCGCGCTTTTTCGCGCCATGCAAAAAGGAGAGATCCGCAAGCGGTATCTGGCGATCCTCTGCGGCGTTCCCCAAGAGACGGAAGGGTTGATCGATACTTATATGCGCCGTACGGCAGAAAGTATTATCGTACGGGAAAATTGCCGTGAAGGCGAGGGCGGCGACCGCGCCCTGACCCGATATCGGGTTCTTTGTCAGAAAAACGGTCACGCGCTGGTGCTTGCCTCGCCCTTGACGGGCAGGACTCACCAGCTCCGCGTCCATTTCGCGGGACTGGGCTGTCCCATTCTCGGTGACGATCTGTACGGCACGCCATCCGACCGCATCGAACGGCACGCCCTGCATTCCTGCGCCCTCTCCTTCCCTGCTCCCACGGACGGAAAACGGATCGAGGTATCCTCTCCCTTGCCGCAGGATATGGAAGCGGCGGCGCGACAATTGTTCGGAGAGACGCTTCCTTCCACGCAAACGCTGTTGGAGCTTCTCAACAAAAATCCATAGCATCCGACCCCCTCGGCTCGTCCTAAGAATTTAAAAAAGGATGGTTTCTTTCATGAGTCAAGCACCTGCCTCGCATAGGCGGTTTCCCTTGTTTGCGCGGATCTTTTACGCCGTGCTTGCGCTTTCCCTGCTGTTTTACGTAGGCTTTCTTTTCAGCGAAGGCTTTGCCGATTTCTTCAATCGAAATATCAGCTCTGTCGTGCGCGGAGCGCTGTCCTATCTGACGGGTTGGATTCCCTTTTCCTTGGCGGAATATTTGCTTTTGCTACTCCCCGTGATCCTTTTCTTGCTGGCTCGCTTCGGTATTCGAAACTATTCGGACTCCTGGCGAGACGTGCTGATCTTTTGCGGCGCGGTGGTTTCGGTTGCCGCCATCATCCTTTCGGTCTTTCTTCTCGGCTTTGCCCCCGCCTATCGCGGAAGGACGCTGGACGAAAAGCTCTCCCTTGACCGTCGGGAGGTCAGCGCAGAGGAGCTTTACGACACCGCCCTGCTTCTTTCGGAGGCCGTGGGGAAGGAAGCCGACGCGATCGGCTATTCCTCTCAAACCCGCTTTTCGGTCATGCCCTACGGCTACGAGGAAATGAACGACCGACTGATCGAGGCGTATGACAAAATTTGCGATCAATACGGTTTCGTGCAAAGGCTGAACAGCCGCGTCAAGCCCGTGATGCTCAGCCCCGCCATGTCTTATACCCATATTACGGGGGTGTATTCCTTCTTTACGGGAGAAGCCAATCTCAACGTTCACTTCCCCGACTACACCCTGCCCTACACCGCCGCCCACGAGCTTTCCCATCAGCGTGGCATCGCGCGGGAGGACGAGGCGAATTTTATGGCGTTCCTCGTTTGTATCGCATCCGACGACGCTTATCTGCGCTATAGCGGCTATCTGAATTTATACGAATACGTTGCCTCGGCGCTGTATTCCGCTTCCCCCGATCTGTATTGGGAGGCGCGGGAAACCCTTCCCCCCGCGGTTCGCTTGGAGCTTGCGGCGTATTCCGACTTCTTTGAGCAATATCGGGATTCTGCGGCAAGTCAGGTCTCGGAGACGGTCAACAATACCTTTCTGACGCTTCACGGCACGGAAGGAACGAAAAGCTACGGCATGGTCGTGGATCTGGCGGTGGCGTATTATCGTTCGGCGAGCTGACCGAATATACTGTTAGCACTTCCCCGCGCAAAAATTTTCACCTTGCGCTCACCGCGAGGTTCATCTACTTGGCATCTACCCATTCTGACGGAGGATTTTATGGACAAATTATTGATCCGCGGCGGAAACCCGCTTTTCGGATCGGTGGAGATCAGCGGTATGAAGAATTCCGCGCTCCCCGTGATCTTCGGCACCATCGCCGCCGCAGACGTCTGTACCATCGGGAACGTCCCCGACGTAAGTGATATCGCCCTTGCCCTCGAAACCTTGCGATCCCTTGGCGCAAAGGTTCGTTTCGTGACCGCCGATACCGTCCTCATCGACACCAGAGAGGTGGTCATGAAAAGCCCACCCCGTGAATTCGTGGGAAAAATGAGAGGCTCTACTTATCTGATCGGCGCGATGCTGGGCCGCTTCAACGAGGCGCTTGTCGGTTACCCCGGCGGCTGTGACTTCGGAGTCCGCCCCATCGACCAGCACATCAAGGGCTTTTCTTACCTGGGCGCAAAGGTGGAATACGACGACAACGCCAACCTGCACGCCATTGCCGAAAACGGTCTCCGCGGCAACACCATATACTTTGATATCGCCTCGGTCGGCTCTACCATCAACGTCATGCTAGCGGCGGTATTCGCCGAGGGTACGACGGTTATCGAAAACGCGGCAAGAGAACCGCATATCGTGGACATGGCAAGCTTTCTTAACGCCTGCGGCGCGGATATCAGCGGCGCGGGTACGGGCATGATCCGCATTCGCGGTGTCAAAAAGCTCCACGGCTGTTCCTATGAGATCGCCCCCGATATGATCGAAGCGGGTACTTATATGGCGGCAACCGCCGCCGCGGGCGGAAAAGTAACGGTCCGCCGCGTGATCCCCAAGCATATGGAAGCCATCACCCTGAAGCTTTTGGAAATGGGCGTTTCGGTGAGCTGCACAGACGACGAGATCACCGTCTCCTCCGACCGCGTTTATCACTCCGCCCAGATCAAAACCAATCCCTACCCCGGCTTCCCCACCGATATGCACCCCCAATTTTCCGCCATGCTCTGTACCTCCCGCGGTCTTAGCTCAATCTCGGAAGGCATTTGGGGCAGCCGCTTCAAGTACGTCGATGAGCTGAAAAAAATGGGCGCGGATATCGTGGTGGTTGACAACACCGCCCATATCACGGGCACGCCGAGGCTTCACGGCGCGGCAGTCAAGGCTTGTGACCTGCGGGCGGGCGCGGCTCTGGTCATCGCCGCCTTAGGCGCGGAGGGGGTGACTACGATCACGGGACTGGAATACATTGACCGCGGCTATCAGGATCTGGTCAACAAGCTCAAATCCCTCGGCGCGAATATCCGACGGGAATAAAAACAGATAAGAAAAACGGATTTTGCCATCGGCAGCTCTGCCGCGCAAAATCCGTTTTTTCTATTGTTTTGATTTGGAGGATCGCCTCCACGCTCCCGAGCAATAAAAGAGAAATCCCATACAAAAAGGTGTCAGACCTGCCAGCGCATCCCCAAGCCAAAAGCCGTAATATCCAAGCCCCAATCCCAAGCCAAACAACAGGGAAAAACCAATCCGAAACACGATTCCGTCCAGAATTGCCGTTGCCAGATTGATTCGGTGATTGCCACTTCCGTTGACCAAGGCGTTCATCGGCGCGCGCAACGCGCTACCGAAAAACAAAAGGATCGAGATTGGCAGATATCCGTTCACCAGCGCAAGCACGCTCTCCTCTCCCTTTTCCACGAAAAGCCCGAAAACGGCACGGGGAAACAGACAAATCAGCACGGAAAAAACCGTCGCTACGGAAAGCGTAACCGCGGCAATTCGCAGCATAATCTTTTTTACTCTGTCGTACTTCTCCGCCACCAGATTCTGACCGATCATCGTCGATCCCGCCGTCGTCATCGAAATGGAGATCAGGTTCGCAAAGCTTGCCAGCTTATTGGCAATTCCCGCAAAGGCGGAAACGGCAACGCCGTAGGCGTTGATATACGAGCTAACGAAGAGCTTGGAAAACTGAATTGCCGCTGAGCGAATCGCCATGGGAATACCCAGACGAATCAAGCCAAGCAACATACTCCGATCCCACAAAACGAAATCCCGCCAAGAAAAATTCAACTCAAATTCCTTTCGCTTGCGAATCAAAAAGATCCCGCAAGAAAGGAAGCTAACGCCTTGACTGATTACGGTCGCCAACGCCGCCCCACCTACGCCCATGCGGAAAACGGCAACGAACAGAATATCCAAAAGCAGATTGGTAACCGATGCCAGAGCAATAAAGAGGAATGGGTGTTTAGAGTCTCCCATGCCTCGCAGGATCGCGCCAACGACGTTATACCCGTAAATAAACACGAGTCCAAGCATACAAACCGTTGCATAGGCAACCGTCCCCTCTCGGGATTCGGCAGGCGTATTCAGCCAATCGAGAATCTGATCCCGAAGCAATAAACTGATCGCGCTGATTCCTGTCGCGCAAAGCAAAAGAAACCCACTCATCGTTCCAACGAACCGCCCGAGCCTTTGCCTCTCCTTTGCCCCGATATATCGAGCAATCAGCACCTGCCCCGCATTGGAAAAGCCGATGACGACGAAGGTCAGCAGATTCACCAGATCGCCCCCTACCGCCACGGCAGAGGTTCCCTCCCGTCCATACACCTTTCCTACCACGATCATATCCACCGTACTATAAAGGATTTGAAGCAACCCCGACAAAAAGAGGGGAATGGAAAAGGAGAAAAGCTGCTTCGATATGCTTCCCGATGTAAACTCCTTAATTCGGGTACGTTCCATACATGATCCTTTCGTGTAAATCGGCGGGGAGACCCCTCCCCGCCGGATCTTCGTTTTTTACGGTACGGGACAATAGGTATTCGCCAAGGCTCTCATGGCTTCCGCCTGCGCCGCCGTCAACGAATTGGTCACCGTACAGGTCGCGGGAACCTCCTTGTCAAATATCGCGTTGTAAAGGAAGCACGCCTGCAAATATCCGAGGCATCTTTCCTTTACGGTAGAATTGGTCTGTGTCACCGACGAATACGCGTCGCCGTAGCAGATCGCCTCCCCGCCGAGGGTTGCCGCCCAATTCTTTGCCAACCCTGAGAGATACGCCGTGGACTGTTCCGCGCTCAAGGTTTCTTTATTGCCGGTTTTCGTATAGTTGACCGCGCTTCCCGTCGCAGTAAAGATGCTGGGATTCGCGTCTCCGTTCAAGCTAAGCAGATAGATCCGATCGGTCTCGGCGCGCAGCAAGGGCCAAATGGCTTGCAGAGCCGCAAGCTCGCTTGCCTCTACGTCCGCGCCGCTTGGCGTGCAGCGGCGAGATACCTGAACGACAATGGCATCCCACTGTGTTTGGGCAAGTGCTTGTCTCATTTTCGCTCCGACGTCGTTGCTCTCGTCGTTCTCATGCTCAAAGCAGGAAATGGTGGCGGTAGAGTTGCTGATCTGAAGCGTGTTCAGCGCTTTCCCTTCCAGCTCGCCAATGATCTGCCCAAAGACACCCGCCATATTGTAGTCGTCCAACAGATTCGTGCCGAGCAACAGCAGATGATACGGTTCTCCCGCGACAACGCCGTTTCCAAGATTCGGAACGACCTTGCCGATCACCGTATCGTCTGCCGCCTTCTGCAGGGCAGCAACCTTGGTGGCGGAAAGATTGGCGGTGTGACTCAGTCCCTCCGTTTTCTCTCCAAACAGGTAAGCGTAAAAGGTACAGGCGGCAAGATACGATCCTTCGGGCGAGGGATGTCTCTCGTCGGAATGGTAAAGATTGATTCCCGTGTTGGCGGCAATCAGGTTTTCAAAGGCATATCCCGAGGGAACGAGCTTAACGCCGCCCAGCTCCTGCGAGACCCGAAGACCCGTCTCATACATGAATTTCGAGTGCGCTTGTCTGGTGATGGCGTACGAGTCACCCTCTACCATATTGGTAGGCGTGTTGGCGTGATAAACCTTCAGCGTTCCCGTATTGTTGCCCCAGACCGAGTACAAAACCACCTCCGCGTCTGCCTCGGCGGCAAGGGATTGGATCGTCTTTGCCGAGGCGATCTCGGCTTCCAGAACGGTATTTTCGTAAGGGGTGATGCGGCGAGACGGCTCAATGACCACGTAATCCCATTTTTTCTGTCCGAGCATCGTCCGCATCCGCCTTCCCAGATCGGTATCGGGAGACGCAAAATCCGAGATGGTGGACGAGCCCTTGGTAATCGAGCTGACCGAAACCGTTTTTCCGCCCGCCTCGGCAAGCTTGCCGAAAATCGAGGGCATATCGTTATAATACATCAAGCTGTTTCCGAGAAACAAAATATCCATGCAACCATCCTCTTCTTTCTTGAATCCAGTTGTTTCTTCCCCGACGGGATTTTCGGCTGTGCTTTCCGCATCACCGATCGGTTGCGACGTCTCCCCCCTTTGTCCGTCTGCCGAATCGGCGCATCCAACGATCACGGGACAAAGCAACGAAACCGTCAACATCAAAGATAATACTCTCCCTATCAACCTCATCTTCATCATCTGCTCCTTTTATTGACTTTTGGCAGTAACACCATGCTCATTATAAACAAAAGAACGATTCCCGTCAATGGAAATCTTACAACCGTATGGAAAATAATAAACAAAATATTCTTGACAATACAAAGAAAACAATGTATAATACAATCAACAGATAAAATTTTAAACAAGAAGGAGATGCTTCCGATGGAACAGCATATCCCAAACGTTCGGCTTCGGAGAGTGGTACGGGGAACGTCCTCCATCGAGGCAACGAAAAAAAATCGAAAAAACCACCTGCTTCTCTTGAAGGCATCGGGAAAGATCTATTATTATATCGAGGATCAAGTAGAATATCTAAAAAGCGGAGACGTGATCTTTCTTCCCGAGGGAACGAGCTATTCGGTCAAGGGAATCTCGGCGGGAACGTATATCGCGGTATCCTTTCAGACCGATCACATGGACGCGCCCCCCTGCAAGCTTTGGATTCCCGACGCGAAGGAACGCTTTGAGAAGCTGTACACGGCAAGTCAAAAGCAGGACTCGCTCACCCTTCTTTCCCTGTTTTTCGATCTGCTCCACCGCCTCTCCCTTGCCGATCGCTATTCCTATCTTTCCTCTAAATCGGAATCCTTCGTCAAGGACGCCGTCTCAATCATAGATCAGAAGGCTTTTCACTCTGACTTTCGCCTTTCCTCCGTTCCCCAAGCCCTCGGCATCAGTCACGTTTATTTCTGCAAGCTGTTTCGACAAACCAAGGGAATCACCCCCTCTCAATATCTGGCAACGCTCCGTCTGGAAAAAGCCAAATCCCTGTTGAGGAGTGGCGCGCGGATCGCGGAAGCGGCAACGCAGGCGGGCTTTTCCGATCCCTTGTATTTCAGCAAATTTTTCCGCAAGCAGCTCGGAATCTCTCCTTCACAATACGTCGAAAGCACGAAAGCTTAAAATAAAGACGTTGTTCCATTTTTCAAGCACCGTGTAAAAAATCCTCGAAAATTTTCAAAAAGCACTTGACAAGCAGAAAAAAATGTGATAAAATTTTATCACTTTAATAGGCAAAAGCGTTGATCGAACAAGAGTATCCGCCCGAAGCACTTGCAGAGAGCCGTCGGTTGGTGTAAGACGGCAGTCAGTAGGTCGGAGAATACGGTTCGGGAGCTGCGTACCGAAGTCCTTCCCTTGGTAGGGGAACGATGGGTAGGCTACGTCGGGTTCGACCGTCATATCGAGGGACATTCTTTCATGCCCCATAAGGCTTCTGTCGCAAGGCAGAGGCAAAGCAGAGTGGTAACACGTTTTCTCACGTCTCTGCGCCGAAGAATCGGCGCGGAGCGTTTTTTATTTTCCGATTCCCTACAGACGGTTGTCTGTGACAATAAATTGATTGGAGACCAATTATGAAACTCAAAAGAATCGCTTCTATGATGCTTGCCCTTGTCCTGATCTTTTCGGCAATGGCACTGACCTCCTGCTCGAACGGCGGGAAATATACCGTCGGTATCTGTCAGCTGGTCACCCACGAAGCTCTTGACGCCGCCACCAACGGCTTTAAGCAGGCGCTTATCGATGAGCTTGGCGAGGAGAACGTCACCTTCGATCTGCAAAACGCGGGCAACGACGTGCCGCAGTGCAAAACCATTACCGACAACTTCGCGTCCAAGAACGTAGATCTGATCATGGCAAACGCGACCCCCGCCCTGCAGGCTGCCGTGAAGTCCACGAAAACGATCCCGATCCTCGGCACGTCCGTCACCGAGTACGGCGTTGCGCTTGAGATCGAAAACTTCAACGGCACCGTGGGCGGTAACGTTTCGGGCACCTCCGACCTTGCTCCCCTGAAGGATCAGGCGGCAATGCTCACCGATCTGCTTCCCGCCGCAAAGACCGTAGGACTTCTCTACTGCGCCGCCGAAGCAAACTCGGTATATCAGGTTAATGTGATCAAGAATGAGCTTACGCAGAAGGGGATCACCTGTAAGGAATACAAGTTCAACGACACCAATGACGTCACCCTCATCGCGCAACAGGCTGCCGCGGAAAACGACGCGCTGTATATCCCCACCGATAACACCGCCGCTTCCTGCGCCGCCGCGATCTACAACGCGATGAGCGTAAAGAAGCCCATCATCACGGGCGAGGAAGGTCCTTGTAAGAGCTGCGGCATCGCGACACTGTCCATCAGCTACTACGATCTGGGCTACGCGACGGGTAAGATGGCGGCAAAGATCCTCAGAGGAGAATCCAACGTCTCCCAGATGCCCATTGAATACGCGGCGCAGTTCACCAAAAAATATAACAAGGATATCTGCGACGAGCTGGGAATCGATACCGCCGCGCTGGAAGCCAAGGGTTACGTGGCAATCGCAAAATGATCCTTCCCCGTCACAACCGATTCTAACGGATACGTTCCGTTGCAATATATTACCAACCAAGGAGAACTTATTATGAAACTCAAAAGAATTGCTTCTATGATGCTTGCCCTTGTCCTAATCTTCTCGGCAATGGCGCTGACCTCTTGTTCGAAGGGCGGCAAATACACCGTCGGCATCTGCCAGCTTGTCACCCACGATGCCCTTGATGCCGCAACGGACGGCTTTAAGCAGGCGCTTATCGATGAGCTTGGCGAGGAAAACGTCACCTTCGATCTGCAAAACGCGGGTAACGACGTGGCGATGTGCAAAACCATTACCGACAACTTCACGTCCAAGAATGTAGATCTGATCATGGCAAACGCGACTCCCGCCCTGCAGGCTGCCGCCCAGTCCACCAAGAAGATCCCGATCCTCGGCACGTCCGTCACCGAGTACGGTGTTGCGCTTGAGATCGAAAACTTCAGCGGCACCGTCGGCGGTAACGTTTCGGGCACGTCCGACCTTGCTCCCCTGAAGGATCAGGCGGCAATGATCACCGATCTCGTCCCCACTGCCAAAACGGTAGGTCTGCTCTACTGCGCCGCCGAAGCAAACTCGGTTTATCAGGTCAACGTGATCAAATCCGAGCTGGAGCAGAAGGGCATCACCTGCAAGGAATACAAGTTCAACGACACCAACGACGTAAACCTCATTGCGAAGCAGGCTGCCGCCGAGAACGACGCGCTGTACGTTCCCACCGACAACACCGCCGCTTCCTGCTCCTCCGCGATCTACAACGCGATGGACGTAAAGAAGCCTCTCATCGCGGGCGAGGAGGGCATCTGCAAGGGCTGTGGCATCGCGACGCTGTCCATCAGCTACTACGATCTGGGCTACGCGACGGGTAAGATGGCGGCAAAGATCCTCAAGGGAGACGCCGATATCGCGACCATGGCAATTGAATACGCCCCCAACTTCACCAAAAAGTACAACAAAAAGATCTGTGACGCGGTCGGCATCGACACCGCCGCGCTGGAAGCCAAGGGCTACGTGGCAATCGCCGAGTAATCTTGACAAAATAGCAATCGATGTGCGCCGATTTGAAATCGGCGCACATCATGCGGTTTTATAATAGACGTTCCATTCAAGAAAGGAAGCCTTTATGTTCACTTATTTCACCTCACTTCCCCCCGCCATTGCTCAGGGAATCATCTGGGGCATCATGGCAATCGGTGTTTATCTCACCTATAAAATTCTCGACATGGCGGATCTGACCGTTGACGGCTCGATCTGTACGGGTATGGCGGTCTGTACCGTTCTGATCGTAAAAGCAGGCACGCCCACGTGGGTCGGTATTCTCTGCGCCATGCTGGCAGGTATGCTGGCAGGTCTCGTAACGGGTATCTTCCACACTGCCTTCGGTATCCCCCCCATTCTTTCGGGTATTCTGACCCAGCTGATCCTCTGGTCGGTGAACCTGAAGATCATGGGCGGAACCTCCAACGTAGGATATCCCTTCAACAAGGAATTCTTTATTTCCACCTCGGCGCTTGGTATGACGCTCCTGTACCTCGTTTTGATCGTCGCTCTCATCATCGGCGTGTTCTACTGGTTCTTCGGCACGGAGCTTGGCTCTGCCGTCCGCGCCACGGGCTGTAACCTGAACATGAGCCGTGCGCAGGGCATCAACACCGACCGAACCAAGGTATTGGGCCTGGTCATCTCCAACGGCATCGTAGCGCTTTCGGGCGCGATCCTTTCCCTCTTTCTCGGCTTTTCCGACGCAAACGCGGGTCGTGGCGCGATCGTCATCGGCCTTGCGGCGGTCATCATCGGAGAAGCGCTCTTCTCTCGCTTTACCAAAAACAATTTTGCTCTTAAGCTGACGGCGGTCGTCGCGGGAGGCGTGATCTACTATATCGTATATCAAACCGTCATTTTCCTTGGTCTGGACACCACCTACCTCAAGCTGCTCTCCGCCCTGTTGGTTGCCGTATTCCTCGGACTTCCCTACTGGAAAAAGAAGTATCTTGGAAAGCACGAAAAGAAGAAGGAGGCAAAGAAACATGCTTGAGCTGAACAACGTAAGAAAAACCTTTAATATCGGAACGATCAATGAAAAGAAGGCGCTCTGCGGACTGAATCTGCACCTCAATCCGGGTGACTTCGTGACCGTGATCGGCGGAAACGGCGCGGGAAAATCCACCATGCTCAACGCCGTCGCGGGCGTATGGCCCATCGACGAGGGTGAGATCATCATCGACGGCGTCAACGTCAACAAGCTCTGCGAGGATAAGCGCGCCAAGTACCTTGGACGGGTATTCCAAGACCCGATGAACGGCACAGCCGCCACCATGGAAATTCAGGAAAATCTGGCAATCGCCGCAAGACGGGGCAGTCGCCGCACCTTGAAGTGGGGCATCTCCCGCAAGGAAAAGGACGAATATCGGGAGTTGCTGAAGATTCTCGATCTCGGTCTTGAGGACAGAATGACCGCCAAGGTCGGTCTGCTTTCGGGCGGTCAGCGACAGGCGCTGACCTTGCTGATGGCTTCCATCAAAAAGCCGAAGATCCTGCTGCTGGACGAGCACACCGCCGCCCTTGACCCCAAAACCGCGGCAAAGGTGCTGGAGATCTCCCAGAAGCTGATCGACGAGAACAACCTCACCGCCATGATGGTCACCCACAACATGAAGGACGCCATTGCCTACGGCAACCGTCTGGTCATGATGCACGAGGGACGGATCATCTTCGACGTATCGGGCGAGGAGAAAAAGAAGCTGACCGTTGACGCGCTGATTCAGAAATTCTCTCAAACCAGCGGCGAGGAATTCTCCAACGACCGCGCGTTGCTGAACTGATCGAGGCAACAGAAAAATCCGATTTTTCCCTTTCTTTTGAAAGAGAAGATCGGATTTTCCTTCTTTTTCGACAAGCCGAAAAAATTATTTTGGATTTTGGCGGATAATTCCCGAAAAGTTCTTGACAAATACGCGCAAAAAGCGTACAATATAACTGTTCGCGGGTATAGTCTAATGGTAAAACCTCAGCTTCCCAAGCTGATGCTGCGGGTTCGATTCCCGTTACTCGCTCCAGTCGGCAGTGCCGACAGCCAAGCATCGCTGTTTGTACTGCCGAATTTTTTGTTCATCGCACGATGGGAAAGTTTTACTATAATATCCCCTTTGGTATTGAGTTCTTATTCATAAGACAAAATAGGAATCGAAGGCGAAGCGGTAGTGAATGACACCACAGTGTGGTGTCAGAGCCGCGGAGTGACCGAGCCCGCAGGCGAGACCGATTCCCGTTACTCGCTCCAGTCAGCAGTGCCGACAGCCAAGCATCGCTGTTTGTACTGCCGAATCTTTTTGTTTTCTCCCGATGGGATAGCTTCCTACAAGTCTCTCCTTCGGCAAGCAGTGCCGACAGCCAATCGTCGCTGTCCGTACTGCCT
The DNA here is from genome assembly GCA_017504995.1 of Clostridia bacterium. Classification (GTDB taxonomy): domain Bacteria; phylum Bacillota; class Clostridia; order Oscillospirales; family CAG-272; genus HGM12713. The sequence goes on along the minus strand of JAFVQC010000063.1, from coordinate 9,437 downwards.
TTTTCACGGCACAATAATGGAATATTTTTCTATTTTTTACTAAAAAAGTAAGAAAAGGAGAAGCAAATGGAATCCAAAAAAGCAGTTCGCATGGCGCTGATTCTTTCCGTGATCTTTCTGTTCCTTTGGGGACTTTGCCATTACGAGCCTCTGATCGCTCTGCTGGGAAAAGCGATCTCCGCCGTCCTTCCCGTTCTCGTCGGTCTTGCGTTGGCGTTTGTTCTGAATCTTCCTCTCCGTTTCTTTGAACGGATCTGGATTCATCGTTTTGGCAAACAGCGGAACAAGCTACGCCGAGGGCTATGCCTTTTTTTCGCTCTTTTGACGATCCTTGGGTTGATCGCTCTGCTTTCCGCGCTGGTCATTCCTCAACTCCTTCGTTCCGTTGCGGGGCTTTGGGAACGGCTACCGACCTACGCCCGAAAAGCGGAGGAATGGTGGCAAACGCTGAACGCCTTTTTGGAGTCACGTTCCTTTCCCTTCTCTCTCCCCTCTCTGAATTTCAACGCGGAGCAGTTACCTCAAACCATCTCCGCTTATTTGGAGGAACACGGGCATCGTATTCTTGGCATCTCCATGCGGCTGGTTCACTCCACCGTCTCCGCCCTTCTGACCACGCTTTTGGGACTGGTCATTGCCGTCTACGTGCTGGCGCAAAAGGAAAGGCTTGGCGGACAACTGAAAAAACTGCTTTCGGCGCTTTTCTCTCCAAAGAACGCCAATCGAACGGTAACGCTTGCCCGACTGATCGACTCGACCTTCTCCAGATTCATCACGGGGCAGGTCACGGAAGCCGTGATCTTTGGCGCGCTCTGCTTCGTCGGTATGCTCCTTTTCCGTATGCCCTATGCCCTACTGATCTCGGTAACACTCGGCTTTACCGCCCTCATTCCCGTTTTCGGCGCGCTGATCGGCACGGCGCTGGGCGCGTTTCTGATCCTGCTTGACGATCCTACCAAGGCGTTCTGGTTCGTTCTCTTCGTCATCGTTCTTCAGCAGATCGAGGGCAATCTGATCTATCCCAAGGTGGTGGGCACTTCGGTCGGACTCCCGGGAATCTGGGTTCTCATCGCGGTGACCGTCGGCTCCTCCTTCGGCGTCGTCGGTATGCTGTTCAGCGTTCCCACCGCATCGGTTTTCTACACACTACTCAAGGAATTTGCCGAGCATCAAATCAAAAAGAAACGGGAGCTTCACGGTGATTTACCATAAAGCCAGTCCGACAAGGAGTTTCCGTGATCGCCTCTCTCAAAAAATGTAGGGATCGGTGTCCCTACAAAAAAGCAAGCAAAAATCCCATTAAAACAGCGTAGCCGTGAGAAATCTCATGGCTACGCTATCTTTGTTTTCTTCTCTATCGTTACTTATCCTATTCTTCGAATAATCTGATTTTAAAATCAATTTTACTGCCGATCCACCGTAATGACCGTACAAAACGTCTCGTTTTCCTCACGAAGCCGCAGACCGATCTTTTCCTTCAGCTCATCGTCGGACACCTTCAGCTCAAAGGGCGCGCACACGTCAAAAATCAAATTGGAGTGCGTGTGCCCCTTGACGAATCGAAAATCGTGGATCGTTAACCGTTCGTCGATCTCTCTCACCGTCCGTTCTACCACGCGCCGCAGAGCGTTGATCTCCTCGTCGTCGGTCACGATGGGATCCATGTGGATCGTTGCCCGTATACCAAGGTCGGACCACACTCTTTTTTCCACCGTATCGATCACGTCGTGAACGAAAAAAACGTTTTCGTTTCCGTCCACCTCCGCGTGAAAGGAGGCAATGGTATTCCCCGGTCCGTAATTATGTACCACCATATCGTGAATCCCCAAAATTTCGGGATATTCCCGCGTCAAAGACAGGATCTGCTCTACCGTTTCGGGATCGGGCGCGCTGCCGAGAATGGAGTTTTTGGTCTCATTGAGGATCTTCACACCCGCCACCAGAATCAGAACGGCAACCGCGATACCCATATACGCATCGGTACGAACACCCGTCAACAGACTGATCACGCAGGAAAGAAGGACCGCCCCCGTTGACGCCGCATCGGAAAGGCTGTCGGCGGCGGTAGCCTTCATCACCGAGGAATGAATACGCTTTGCCAGCTTTCGATTGAAAAACGAAAGCCAAAGCTTGACTGCCACCGACACGCCGAGGATCACCAAGGTAAGGGCGGAAACCGCCACGTCCGTGGGGTGAAATACTTGGTTCACCGATTCCTTCAAAAGCTCAAAGCCAACCAGCAACACAAGAAAGGAAACGATCATGGACGCCACGTATTCGATCCGCGCATGACCAAAGGGGTGATCCCGATCCGCGGGCTTGGCGGAAATTTTAAAGCTGATAAGGGAAACGACCTGTGAGCCAGCATCGGACAGATTGTTCACCGCATCCGCCGTGATGGAAATCGATCCCGACAGCATGCCCGCCAGCAGCTTGATTGCCGCAAGCAAAAGATTGGCAAGAATCCCCACCGCGCTTGCCATCGTACCGTAGGCGCGGCGAACGGCAGGATCTTTTACGTCCTGCCGATTTTTTACGAAAAGTCTACAAAGAAAATTCGTCATTTCATTCTCCCACTAAAATCTGAAATACAAGAACGGATTATAGCCCGAATCCACGAGATATACGGTACAGAGAAGCAAGGAAAGCACGCAGAGCGCGTTTCTCAGGCACCGCCCCCCTCGGGGATATTTTTTTACAATGCTAAAATATGCTCGTTTGGGCAAAGGGGTCGCGCCAATCGCCATTGCCAAAAGCAGGGGGAGCTTGCGCGCGAAGTCCCACGCCGCTTCTCCGAGAAGCCCTTCGCCCCCCACGCCGAACAAGGCGGAAACGCGAAGAAGAATTTGGGAAAAGGCAAGACCGTCCGCCGAAAAGATCAGCCAACCGAGCAAAATGAAAAACAATGCGTACAGATGGGAAATTCCTCTCGGCAACCGCGCAAGGTACTTGCCGAGAAGCGCTTTTTCCAAGGCAAGCAAGCAAAAGAAATACAGTCCCCAAAAAAGAAAATTCCAAGATGCCCCATGCCAAAGCCCCGTCAGCGCCCAAGTGATCAGCAGATTGCGATAGGTACGCCATCTGCCCTTGCGGTTGCCCCCAAGGGGAATATAGACGTACTCCCGAAACCAGGTGGATAGGGTGATATGCCACCGCCGCCAGAACTCGGTAATACTGCGAGAGCAGTATGGATAGCGAAAATTTTCGGGGAAATCAAATCCGAAGATCCGCCCAAGACCGATCGCCATATCGGAATAGCCCGAAAAGTCAAAATAGATCTGAAAGGCGTAAAGAATGAGCCAAAGCCAGCTTCCCAACAGTGTAACCTTACCGAGAATCAGCCCTTCCGCCAATTCTCCCGCGGCGTTGGCGAGAAGAACCTTTTTGGCAAGTCCCGCCGAAAAGGTTGCGATCCCCTCTGCCAGTCGGGACACGGGGTAGCGCCGATCCGCAGTCAACTGCTCATCGATCTCTTGATAGCGAACGATGGGACCCGCGATCAGTTGGGGAAAAAGCGTCACGTACGTACCGAAGGAAACGAGATTTCGTTGCACCGCCACCTCGTTCCGATACACGTCGATGACGTAAGACAGAGCTTGAAAGGTATAGAAGGAGATCCCGATGGGAAGCGCCAAGCCGAGGGTAGGTAAGGAGAGCGACCTTGCCAAAAAGTCGTAATACTTAAAGAAGCCAAGCAGGGCAAGATTCAGCACCACGGCGACAACGAGAATCCACCGTGCCGAACGACCGTTTCTTTGCGCGTAGGCGATCCCTCTGCCAAACAGATAATCCGCAGCGATGGTAAAAAGCATCAAAAAGAGATAGATCGGCTCACCGAAGGCGTAAAACACCAGACTGACAAAAAGGAGAACGGCATTGCGCCACGGTCGGGGTGAGCAGAAATAGAGGAGCAGGGTCAGGGGCAAAAACAGATAGAGAAATTCGAGGGAAGAAAACAGCATCGCTACACCTTTCTATTCATAAAAATATGTAGCAATCCAAACTTTTGCCCAACCTCGCGGCTACCGCAAGGTGAAAAGTTTTCGCTCAAGCCTTTTTCAAAAGGCTTGTCGGAGCCGCCGCGATCGGCGGTCGCCCGTTGCGACGGGCGACCACCTACTCCGCTACGCTCCGTGGCATGAACAAAGTTCATGCGGCGCCGCCTTTGGAAACCGCGACCTTTTTGAAAAAAGGTCGATCAAAAACTTTTCAACTGCGGTTGCCGTGGGGATTTATTCGCCCAGCACTTCCCTTGCGGCTGACAAAATGCCGATCTTGCCGCTTTCATAGGTCAATCCGCCTTGGAAAAAGGCGGTATACGGCTCACGAAGCGGTCCGTCTGCCGATAGCTCAATGGACGAGCCTTGCGTAAACGCCCCAGCCGCCATAATGACCTGATCCGAATATCCCGGCATTGCCCAAGGCTCGGGGGTAACAAAGGAATCAATGGGCGATCCTGCCTGAATGCCCCGACAAAAGGCGCAAAGTCCCTCGGGGGAACGGGTAATCACCGTCTGAATGATATCGTGTCTCGGCTCGCTCCAGTGCGGCTCGACCTCAAAGCCAAGTCCGTCCTCGCCAAAGATATACGCCGCAAAATGGGCGGTTTTCAACGCCTGCGCGGTGGTATGGGGCGCATAAAACAGTCCCTTGAACATATTTTTATTCTGTCCCAAGGACGCGCCGACCTCACAGCCACAGCCCACCGAGGTCAAGCGATAGGAGGCAAGCTCCACCGCCCGCGCCGTCCCCGCGATATAGCCGCCCGTTTCTGCCATGCCGCCACCGGGATTTTTGATCAGCGATCCGATGATCATATCCGCGCCCACTGCCGTAGGCTCAATCGTCTCGGTAAATTCTCCGTAGCAGTTATCCACTACCACGTAGGCGTTCGGCGCAAGCTCGCGAACGAGGGGAATGATCGCCCCGATCTGTGCCACGCTGAGGGTCTTTCGGTTCAGATATCCCTTGGAGCGCTGAATAAAGACCACCTTGATTCGCTCCCCTTCCTCGGAAAGCGTTTTCCGAATGGCTTCGATATCAAACGATCCGTCGGGTAAAAGATCTGCCTGACGGTACTCCACGCCGAAATCGCGCAGAGAGCCGTTGCCCGCCTCGCCCGCGTTTCCGATCACCTCGTCGAGGGTGTCGTAGGGCTTGCCAGCGATGGAAAACAGAATATCGTTGGGGCGAAGCAGACCAAACAGTCCAATGGTCAGCGCCTGCGTGCCGTTGACGATGCTATGACGGACGAAAGCGGACTCCGCGCCCATGACCTCTGCCCAGATCTGATCGAGGGTATCTCTGCCCCGATCGTCATAGCCGTAGCCGCTGGTGGGATTGAACATGGCTTCGCTGACCCGATGATTCCGAAAGGCGTCCATGACCTTTTGGGTATTTTGAAAGGAGATGCGGTCGATCTCGGCAAAGCGTTCCGCGAGAGCAGCTTCTGCCTTTGCGGCGAGATCCAGTAAGTGTTGTGAGAATTCCATAGTATGTGTTCCTTTTTTTAATAAGTGAAAAATGATGAACGCTCATGCGGAAAAGTTTTCGGTCAAGCCTTTTTCAAAAGGCTTGTCGGAGCCGCCGCGATCGGCGGTCGCCCGTCGCAACGGGCGAAACACTCCTTGCTGGTTTCCCCTATGGGCTTACGCCCATTTACCCCTTCCGACGCTTTGGACGATAGGGAGTTTCGCCGTCTGCGGACGGCGACCAAGGGCTACGCGCCCTTGGAGGGGCGGTCGCTTTTTGAGAAAAGCGACGCAAAAACTTTTCACCTTGCGGTTTCCGCGAAGTGAATTAAAGATTTTTGACAAACGCCACTGCCAGCTTGACGCAAGCCTCGGCATCGCCAAGGTCGCAGGTCTCCACACCCGAATGGATATACCGACAAGGGATCGACAACGCTCCCGCGCGGCTTCCGCCACCCGCCAGCTGCATCGAGCTTGTATCCGTACCGCCCGCCGTCAGTATCTCTCTCTGATAGGGGATCTTCTCCGTCTCGGCAAGGGCGCACAGCTTGGTTACGACCTCCTCGTGACAGATCACCGAGCTGTCCTTGATCTTCACCGCCGCGCCGCCGCCAAGCTCACACACCATCACCGCCGCCTCGGGAACGTCCCCCGTAGCCGTCACGTCAAAGCAAAGAGAATAATCGGGGCGAATACCGAACGCCGCGGGCAACGCGCCGCGACAGCCAACCTCTTCTTGTACCGAAAAGACGAAATACACGTCTCCCGACAAGGGCTTGCTCCACAGCTCCCCGGCAACCGCCAAAAGAACAGCGCAACCGATCCGATCGTCCAAGGGGCGACCCGTGATCCGCTTGCCAAGCAAACGGCGCACACCGCCCTCCGCTACGAAAAAGTCTCCGATCTTTACCTTTTTCTCGGCTTCCTTTCGGCTCTTCGCGCCGATATCGATATAAAATTGATCTGCTTTATAGTCCGCCGCCTTGGTTTTGGCGTTGGGAACGAGTACCCCTCGCACGCCCTTCTCGGAGATCACCTCTCCAAAGGCGGAGGCGTGAAAATGAATCCCTCCCACGGGAGCAAGACGAAGCATACCGTTCTCCTCCACGAAGGTCACGAGGAATCCGATCTCGTCCATGTGAGCGCAAAGCATGACGGTCTTACCCTCTCCGCTTCCCTTTTTACGGGCGATCAGATTGCCTAGCGCGTCCACCGATACCTCGTCGGCAAAGGGAGTGATGGCTTCGCGAAGTACCTCGCGGATCTTCTCCTCCCGTCCTGAAACCGACGGAACGGCGCAAAGCTTTTGTAGCGTCGTATATACGTTCATTTCGTTCTGTCTCCTTTCTCATTCTCCTCTAAAGGCAATCCGTACCGAAGCAACGCCTCGGTCAAGTCTCTCCCCGCCCGATAGTCGGCAATACTTGCCACGCATGAGGGAGAGTGTAAATATCGGGTGGGTACGGACAGCGCAAGGGTCTTGACCCCCACACCCGTTTTATGGATCGATCCCGCGTCGTTTCCACCCGACACGTATCGCTTGATCTGGGCGGAAATCCCACGCTCCTTCGCCAAGGAAAGGGCGCGGTCTACAAAGGCTCTGCCATAAATTGTGGAACGGTCCATCAACGAGATTGCCATCCCTCCGCCAAGCTCGCAAACCCGCTTTGCCGCATCCACCTCGGGCAGATCGGCGACCGCCGTACTCTCCAGCACGATGGCGTAATCGGGCGCGATCTTCGCCGCGGCTGTCTTTGCGCCACTCCGACCGATCTCCTCCCGAACGGTAAAGCAAAAATACAGATCCAGATTCTTCTCAATTGGATTCTTTCGCAAGGACTCCATCACCTCAAGCATCGCGGCACATCCCATGCGGTCGTCCAGCGCCTTGCCCTTCATGAGCCACCCGTCCTTCCCAAAGCAATAAAACTCCGAGTCAAACGTACCGAAATCGCCAACGCCGATCCTCTTCTCCGCTTCCTCACGATCCGCCGCGCCGATATCGATATACAGCTTATTTATGGGAGTGGGCTTGTTCCGATCTTCCTTTTTTTTATGGTGGATCGCCTTGGACGCCACCACACCACAGATTCGTTTCGTCTCATCGCCAAGGGTGACTTTTCGCCCCTCTAACACCGAAACGTGGATACCGCCTACAGTATCAAACCGCAACAGACCGTCCTCGCAGATCTCGGTGACCATCACGCCGACCTCGTCCATATGTGCCGAGATCATCACCTTTTTTCGGTCAGAAGCCGCGACGTCTCCCATGCGGCAAAGGGCGATCACGTTTCCCATACGGTCACGGCAAAAGCTGTCCGCAAGATCGGGGAGCAGTCCTTCGATATACGCCGCCACCTCGTCCTCACAGCCCGTCGGTCCAAACAGCTCCGACAGCTCTCGAATCAATGAAAGCTCGCTTTTCATCGTGGCAACTCCTCTCTGTCCCTACTGCCGAAGGCTTCGGCAAGGTCTTGACTGCAAATAAATTCTTCCACCAGACGGCAAAGAGACTCCGCGTCGGTCATGGAGATCACCTCGTTATAGGTGTGCATATTCCGCAAGGGCAGACCGATATCCACCACGGGCACACCGCCCCGTACCAGATTGACCGCCGTGGCGTTCGTTCCCGTAGAGGAAGGCGAGGCGATCACTGTGTGAGGGATCTCACACGCCTCGCAAAGGGTACGGGTCATACGGCTCAGACGGCGATCGGTTGCCGCCGAAAGGGAGATCGACACGCCCTTTCCAAGCCCCACCGTCTCGCTTTTGGGTACGTCGGGCACGGTTGCCAGATTCACGTCGATGACCATGGCATAATCGGGCGCAAGCCCAAAGGTCGCCACCGCCGCGCCACCCGTGGGCGAGGTCTCCTCAAAACAGGAGAACAAAAGTGCCACGTTGGCAGAAAGTCTCTCTCTCGGCGTATGGGCGATCGCATAGGCGGCAATGGCGGCGCACGCCTTATTGTCAAAGCTTTTTCCCGCGAGGCACGCCTCTCCCAGCGTACGGTAACGGGGCGCGAAGCCCACGGGTGTTCCCACGGGGGCAATCGCCCGCAATTCCTCGGTAGGATAGCCCGTATCCACCATCAGCTCGGCAAGATCGGGCAAGCGATCCTCCGCGCCGCTTCGCAGATGGGGCGGCGTAGAGGTAATGACCCCTCGGATCGTTTCCTTTCCGTAGACGATCACGTCCGCGCCCTGAAGCACCGAAGGAGAAAGCCCTCCGATATTCGTCAGCTTCAAAAAACCGTTTTCGAGATGCTTGGTAACCACCATACCGATCTCGTCAAAATGCGTGTCGATGAGAACGGTAGGCGCCGTGGGATCGTTACAGCGTTTCAAAAAGATATGATTGCCCACCGCGTCAGTGAGGGTTTCATCGAAGTGCGCGCCCACCGTTTCGCGAAGGGTTTGGATAGCTCTCGGCTCAAAGCCCGAGATCGACGGCACCGAGCAAAGAGCAATGATTTCGTTCTTCAAAATTTCGTTCATGTGTTCTCCTAATGAGCTCCCTCGCGGCGACCGCAAGGCAGAAGTTTTCGGTCAAGCCTTTTTCAAAAGGCTTGCGGAGTCCTGAGGCAGAGCCTCAGGTCGCCCGTCGCAACGGGCGAAACTCTCTTTTATAGCGTTTTCTTTTTGGTTCTTTTTCTTTTGCGCCTATACGGTCAAAAGAAAAAGAACGAACGATGAAGTTACCGAAGCAACCGACAGGGGAAACCCTACTTGCTGGTTTCCCCTCAGCGTGTAGAAAAAGTCCCAAAAGAAATCAGAGTTTCAGCAATTTGAACAAAGGGAATTTTCGTATTAGCCTTCCCCAGCGGGGGAAGGTGGCGGCGAAGCCGACGGATGAGGAGACTGCCGTTTGTGTATTGCGCTCACGTTCTCCTCATCCACCGCAAGCGGTCCCCCTTCCCCGCTGGGGAAGGCTTTTTTGTGCAACTTTATTTGTTATATAGGTTTT
>JAFVQC010000062.1 GCA_017504995.1 Clostridia bacterium | reverse complement strand
GAGCGCAATACACAAACGGCAGTCTCCTCATCCGTCGGCTTCGCCGCCACCTTCCCCGCTGGGGAAGGCTAATACGGGAATTCCTTTTGTTCAAATTGCTGAAACCCTGTTTTCTTTTGGGACTTTTTCTACACGCTGAGAAGAGCGACCTTGCGGTCGCTCTTCGGTGCTTTAAGCCTTGATTTTATTATGTTTAGAAATTAGCCGAATATCTTGCGTGAAGTCCCTCCAACGCCTTGCCGTGACGAGCTTCATTTACAGCCTATTGCTACGGTAATCGTATTTGCCCTCGTATCCGCAATTCTTACAACGGTACTTAACTTCATAGAACTCAAAAATTCGTGTTGGATTAAGGCTGATACGAAAATTTTTACCAATAGGAATCCCTGTGGTAAAGGGATTTATAACTTCTTTCCAAAGATCTTTCTCCTTACAAGAAGGACAGCATTCCGGAATCATCTTACTTGAAGTATCTGTTGAGAAGTCCCTCGAATGCCTTGCCGTGGCGAGCCTCGTCACGCGCCATCTCATGTACGGTGTCGTGGATCGCGTCCAGATTCAGAGCCTTGGCTCTCTTGGCGAGGTCAAACTTGCCCTCGGTCGCGCCGTTCTCCGCCGCTACTCTCATCTCCAGATTCTTCTTGGTGCTGTCGGTAACGACCTCGCCCAGAAGCTCCGCGAACTTCGCCGCGTGCTCAGCTTCCTCGTAAGCCGCCTTTTCCCAGTACAGACCGATCTCGGGATAGCCCTCGCGGTGAGCCACTCTCGCCATTGCCAGATACATACCCACCTCGGTGCACTCGCCCATAAAGTTCGCGCGCAGATCCATCATGATATCCTCGGGAGACCCCTGCGCCACGCCTACTACGTGCTCAGCCGCCCAAGTCAGCTGATTTTCTTCCTGCTTGTTGAACTTCTCCGCGGGAACCTTACACTGAGGACATCTTTCGGGAGCGCTGTCTCCCTCGTGAACGTAACCGCATACAGAACATACCCATTTTGCCATAACCTTTGATCTCCTTTTAATAAATAATTTAATTTTTTAATTGTTTTCCATTGAATTGCCGCGACATCCTTCGCAAAGCCCCACAAACTCCACGTGACAGCCTTCCACGAGGAAGCCCTCGCATCCGACCGCGCTTTGGGAAAGCTCCTCGTCCACCTGCTCCGCCTCTACGTCGGCAACCGCGCCGCACCCACGGCAAACCACGTGATAGTGTGGTTTGAGCGTGATGTCATAGCGATCGTTGGCGTCGGTGAGCTTCAAACGCTTGATCTTCCCTTCCTCCGCTGCTTCCGCCAACAGACGGTATACGGTCGCGCGGCTGATGTTGGGATATTTTTCCCGAACCGCCTCGTAAACCATTCCCGCGGAGGGGTGATTGTGCATCTCACAAAAGACATCTGAAACGATTCTCTTTTGTAAGGTATTCCGTTTTTGATTGTTATTCATAGTAACCATTCCTTATTGAGAATCATTCTTGATTATATTATATCATACTTTTTTCAAATGTCAATAGTTTTTTTGAAATTTTTTAAAAATTTTTTCGGGCTGACCGCTAAAGCAGTCAACCCGAAAAAAGAGTATGATAAAAATATGAAATTGAGAACCGATTCACATCACGAATTGAATCGTACAGAACGCCGCGTAAACGCAAAGCAGAGCAATTCCCTGCGCGCGGGAAAGCTTCCCACGGATCAAAGCGGGAACGGTCATCAGGAGCATCACGCCAAGCATCACGGGAAGATCCAACACCAAAGACGCGGGAATACCGCCGATGGTCGATTCCGACGGAACGCCAAAGGGAGAAATCGCGGTAGCAATTCCACCAACCAAAACCAAGTTAAAGAGGTTCGCTCCAATAATATTTCCCAGCGATAGCGCACCGTGTCCCTTCACCAAAGAAGTCACGGCGGTAACCAGCTCGGGAAGCGAAGTGCCCAGCGCGACGAAGGTCAGAGCGATCACCGTATCGGGCACGCCCAGCTCCTCCGCAATCGCCGTGCCGCTATCCACCAAAAGATTCGCGCCCCCCGCGATCACAGCCGCGCCGATCACAAGAAAAAAGATCTCCCGAAGCATCGACGCGGAACGCTTACGGGCAACGACGCGAAGAACGGCGTATACCGCAAACACCGCAAGCATGACGATGCCGATGATTCGAATGATCGAGCCCTTATAAAACATAAAGGCTGCTCCGATCAAAATGACGATGGCTTCGACGATCAATTCCTTCCAAGAAAAAGGCTTTTCTTCCTCCTGATCTTGTTCAAACTCATAGACGACGCTCAATTCATGAAAATCTTTTTTCATAGAGAGCAACGTCGCCGCCATGTAGCTGACGAACAGCGCCAAAAGAACGATGCCCACAAGGCGGGTAAACTCCCCCATCCAATAAGCGACTGCCATATAAAACACGGCTACTCCAAAGAAAAAGGAAACGGGAAGGAGCATGGACTTTCGATCTACTTTTCCCGGCTTGATCGCAATGGTCAGCGCGGCAATCAAAGAAGTATTACAGATAATTGAACCAACCGCGTTTCCGTACGCCATTCCCCCCGAGCCTGTCATAGCGCCCTGCGCCGAAACCATGACCTCGGGAAGGGTCGTGCCGATGGACACCACCGTTGCGCCGATCAAAAGCTCGGGCAAGTGAAACCGACGGGCGATTCCCGACGCGCTATCCACGAACCAATCTCCGCCACGAACCAACATCACCAGTCCAACGGCAAACAATAAAACGTTGAATACCATGTTTTTTCTCCTTTTCCTTATGGCTTCACGGCACATCTGCGGACGTGTCGTTGTTTTCTACATATTGTTATACGGCAATAGGTTTTTACCTCGCATATTATATAGCATTGCCGAGGCGTTGTCAAGAGCAAAACGAAAATTTTTCCAAAAAAAATTTGGGGAACGCTCTCTTTCAAGCATTCCCCGATCGATTGGTAGAAAATCAGTTAAAATAACCCTCTCTGTAAAGAAGCTCGGCAATCAGCACCGCGCCGCCCGCCGCACCGCGAAGGGTATTGTGAGACAAGCCAACGAACTTATAATCGTAGATCTTATCCTCGCGCAGTCTGCCCACGGTAACGCCCATACCGCCGTAAATATCGCGGTCCAGCGCCGCCTGAGGACGGTTATCCTCCTCAAAATAAGTAATAAACTGTTCAGGCGCGTTGGGAAGTCCCAGCTCCTGCGGCTTGCCCTTGAACTCTGCCCATGCCTTGAGAATTTCTTCCTTGGAAGGCTTATTCTCAAACTTTACGAACACCGCCGCCGTATGACCGTCGGAAACGGGCACGCGGATACACTGGGTGGTGATGACGGGAGCGTCAGCCTTGACGATCTCGCCGTTCTCCACCTTACCCCAAACGCGAAGCGGCTCCTGCTCGCTCTTCTCTTCCTCGCCGCCGATATAGGGAATGATGTTGTCGATCATCTCGGGCCACTCGCGGAAGGTCTTGCCCGCGCCCGAAATTGCCTGATAGGTGGTCGCCACGATCTCGGTGGGCTTATACTTCAAAAGGGGAGTCAAAGCGGGAACGTAGGACTGGATCGAGCAGTTGGGCTTTACGGCAATAAAGCCGCGCTTCGTACCAAGTCTCTTTCTCTGCGCCGCGATCACTTCCAGATGCGCGTCGTTGATCTCGGGGATCACCATAGGAACGTCGGGCGTCCAGCGGTTTGCGGAGTTGTTGGAGACCACGGGGATCTCGTGCTTGGCATACGCCTCCTCCAACGCCTTGATCTCGTCCTTCTTCATGTCAACCGCGCAGAATACGAAGCTGCAAAGCGCGCCCATCTCGTCGATCTTTGCCGCGTCGTGAACGATCATGCTCTTATACTTCTCGGGCATCGGCGTTTTCATCTTCCAACGGTCGCCGACCGCCTCCGCATAGGTCTTTCCCGCAGAACGAGCCGATGCCGCCAATGCGGAAACCTCAAAATAGGGGTGATTTTCCAACAGAGTCAAAAAGCGCTGACCGACCATACCCGTTGCGCCGACCACGCCAACCTTCATCTTTTGCATAATTGTATATTCCTTTCATCATTATTGCAAGTTTATACAAAATATCATATCATAAAACGCGAAAAAAATCAAGTCTATTTTCAAAGATAATCGTAGAATGTAGTCGCAAAATATTCTTTCATTTTGTATAATTTTCATCAAAGACTGCCAACTTTTCTTTTTTTGCACTCAATTGTTTTTCATTCGGTCGTAAACCTCGTTTCTCGCAAGCCCCAGCGCCTTCGCCGCAGACTTGATCGCCTCGTTTCGGCTCATTCCCTTTTCTAAGTAATAGGCAACCGCTTCTTCGGGGGTCATACCATCAAACGCAGTGGAAACGGACGGCTTTGTTTTTTTCCCCCCCTCGACCACAAGAACGTACTCCCCTCTCGGCTCTCTTTCTTCATAATATGCAATTGCTTTGGAAATCGTCGTACGGAAGATCTCCTCGTTTCGCTTGGTCAGCTCCCTGCAAAGGGCGATCCGACGCGCCCCGCCCAAGGTCTTTTCCAGATCGGCAAGAGTCGCGCGCAGCTTGTGAGGCGCTTCGTGAAGGATCATTGTTTTCGTTTCCGTCTCAAACTCCGCAAGACGCTCCCGTCTTTCTTTTTTGGGAACGGGAAGAAAGCCCTCAAAGGTAAACCGCGCGGTAGAAAGCCCCGACAAGGTCAGCGCCGTAATCATGGCGCACGCCCCGGGGATCGACGTGACGGGGATCTGCCGACCTGCGCAAAGCGCCACCAGATCCTCCCCGGGATCGGAAATGGCAGGCGTGCCCGCATCGGTGATCAAGGCGCAGGACTCTCCCGCCAAAAGCCTTGCCGCGATCTCCTCTCCCCTCTCCCTCCGATTATGCTCGTGATAGGAAACCATGGGCTTTGAGATTCCAAAATGGGTCAGAAGCCGCAAGGAATTTCTCGTATCCTCGGCGGCAATAAAATCCACCTCCGACAAGACCTTGATTGCTCTCTCGCTCAGATCGGACAAGTTGCCGATGGGTGTCGCCACCAAATACAGCGTGCCGCCTTCAATTTTGTTTTTGATTTCACCGTTGCTCATTTCACAACCTCGTACTTGATTTTTTCGTCACCATTCCCTCACCTCGGGAATAGGATATGGATAGAACACAGAAGAAAGGATCTTGCTATGGCAATTAAAATTTATATTGACCAAGGACATAACCCTCTCAACCCCAACGCAGGCGCGGAAGGAAACGGTCTGAGAGAGCAGGACATCGTTTTCCGAATCGGAATCGAGCTTGCAGAGCTTCTCCGCGCCAACGGAAACTTTGAGGTTCGGCTCTCCCGCCCCAATGCCGACACACAGATCGGCACGTCCAATTCATCCAGTCTCCGTCTGCGGGTCGAGGATGCCAACAGTTGGGGGGCAGATTACTTCATCAGCCTTCACACCAACGCCTCCTCGATCCCAAGCGCCACGGGAAGCGAAGCCTTCGCCTTCTCCGAGCCTTCCGCCGCGTTTTCTTTAGGTGAAGATATACTCTATTGGCTCAACCGCACCACGGGTCTGCGCAATCGCGGTATGAAGGTTCGGTCGGGGCTTTACGTCCTTCGCCGCACCACCATGCCTGCCATCTTGGTGGAGCTGGGCTTTATCACCAACGCAAGCGACGCCATGCTGATGTCACAGCGCCCCGACCTGTTTGCCGAGGGCATTTATCAAGGTATTCTGGAATATACGGGGGTATGACCCTGCATCAGGGTCACTCTCCCATCATACGCAACAATTCTTCCTCCGAGATTACGCTTACGCCAAGCTCCTTTGCCTTCGTCAGCTTACTGCCTGCCGCCTCACCCGCCACCACGTAAGAGGTCTTTTTCGACACGCTTCCGCTGACCTTTCCGCCCTTGGCTTTGATGAGCGCCGAGGCTTCGTCACGGGACATGGTAGGAAGCGTGCCCGTCAGAACGAAGGTCAGCCCCACAAAAAGATCCTCGGTGGGGGCGGCGACCGAAACGGTCAGTAGCCCTGCTTCGATCAGCTTACGGCAAAGGACGCGATTGCCCTCGTGAGAGAAAAAGTTTACCACACAGTCGGCGGTGATCTGACCAAAGTCGGGGATCTGACAAAGCTCTTCCGACGTCGCCTCCATCAAAGCCTCCAGCGTTCCGTATTTGCCCGCCAACGCCGTTGCCGCCACTTCGCCTACGTTGCGAATGCCAAGGGCATACACCAATCGCTCCAACCCCGCGGATTTTGAGGCTTCAATGGCGCGGATCAGATTCTCGGCGGATTTCTTTCCCATTCGCTCCAATTCCTCCAGCTGCTGGGCGCGAAGGGCATACAGATCCGCCGCGTCGGCGATCAGCCGATTGGATAACAGCAATTCCACGATCTGCGGACCGAGTCCGTCGATATTCATGGCGTTCTTTGAGGCAAAATGCTCGATACTCCGCCAAAGCTGGGCAGGACAAGCCGCGTTGGTACAACGCACCGCCGCCTCGCTTTCATCGCGGAACACCGTCTCTCCGCAAGAAGGACAGTGGGTCGGCATAGAAAAGTGTCGCTCCGTTCCCGTTCTCTTTTCCTTCAGCGCCGATACCACCTCGGGAATGATATCGCCCGCCTTGCGAACGATCACACGGTCGCCAAGCATGATCTCTCTCTGACGGATAAAGTCCAAATTATGCAACGTGGCACGGCTGACCGTCGTACCTGCCAACCGCACGGGGGCAAGGACTGCCGTGGGGGTAAGAACTCCCGTTCTGCCCACGGCGACGGTAATATCCTCTATCACCGTTTCCTTTTCCTCGGGTGGGAATTTATAGGCAACCGCCCAACGGGGGGTACTCGTTCCCTCTCCGACGGTTCTCCGATCCTCCAGATCGTCGATCTTGATGACCACGCCGTCAATGTCGTACGCCAGCTCGTCCCGCAAAGCGCCGATGGCTTCAATATGGGAAAGGATCTCCTCACACCTCGTCGCAACCCTTCGTAGGGGCAACACCTGAAAGCCAAGCTCGCTCAGACGGTCCAACGTTTCGGTATGAGTGGTAGGCAAGCGTCCGTCGCCATACAACGCGCCCCCCTGAAAATTAAACACGAAAATATCCAGCTTGCGCTCTGCCGTGATCTTGGGATCCAGCTGGCGCAAAGAGCCTGCCGCCGCGTTTCGGGGATTTGCCATGAGAGGCTTTCCCTGCTCCTCTCTGCGGGCATTGATCTTTTCAAACACCGCGCGGGGCATATAGACCTCTCCCCGCACCGTCAGCGTCAACGGCTCGGGTAGGGTCAGGGGAATCGAAAATACGGTTTTGAGATTTCCCGTCACGTCCTCTCCCACGACACCGTCTCCCCGTGTCGCCCCTCGGACGAACACGCCGTTCTCGTACGTCAAAGCAACGGACAAGCCGTCGATCTTTGGCTCTACGGAAAAGGAAGGACGGGACACCAAGGATTCCATTCTTTCGCAGAAATCCCCTACTTCCTCAAAGGAAAATACGTCTGCCAAGGAATCCATTCGGGCGTTGTGGGTGACCTTTTCGAATTTATCCAACGCCTTGCCGCCCACCCGTTGGGTGGGTGAGGCGGGATCGTACAGCTCGGGATGTGCCTCCTCCAACACCTTCAGCTCGGCAAACAGCATATCGTATTCGTAATCCGAAATTTCGGGAGCGTCGTAAACGTAATACCGTTCGGCGTGATACGACAATTCCTCTCTGAGCTTCTTTACCCGTTCCGATACGTTCTGTTCCATGCTCTGCGCCTCCTTGATGGTTTTGCTACCTATTCATATTATTATACCATATTTTCTTGCGTTTGTGTAGCTCTCCCGAGAAATTTTTTCAAGTTGTCCGCGCTTGTCTTTCGGAATGAATGGGAAACGGCACTCATAAGATACCATAGCGACAATCCAATCGGAGGTGCGCCATGATCGTTCTGTTCAGCGTCCTGCTTTTTCTCGTCATTCTGGTCAACGGCTGGACCGACGCGCCCAACGCCATTGCGGGATGCGTCTGTACCCGTTCTCTCTCTCCCTCCGCCGCCCTGACCCTTGCCGCCGTTTGTAATTTTATTGGTGCTGTGGGAATGGCTCTTCTCAGCCCCAAGGTAGCAAAAACCCTCTACGGCATCGTGGATTTCGGCGCAGACCCATCCGAAGCACTCTGCGCCCTTTGCTCGGGTCTTTGCGCCGTGATCCTCTGGGCAACCGTCGCTTGGCGCTTCGGGCTGCCCACCAGTGAAAGCCACGCGCTGATCTCAGGCATCACGGGAGCCGCCCTCGCCAATCGCATGAGCACGGACGCCATTAACCCTGAGCAATGGCGGTTGGTGCTTCTCGGCTTGTTCGTCACCACCCTCCCCGCGTTTCTGTTGGGGCTTCTTTTTTACTCGGTCCTGCTCCGCATTCTCACCAACAAAAAAAGGCGCTCCGCCATGCGTTCGTTTCGACGGGCGCAATGTCTCAGCGCGGCGGGAAGCGCCATTCTCCACGGCGCGCAGGATTCGCAAAAATTCATGGGTGTCTATCTGCTGGGTCTTTCCTTTCACGGAATCAACCCAAAAACATCCGCCACGATCCCCCTCATGATCGTCCTTGCCTGTGCCTTCGTCATGTCTCTCGGCACGATGCTGGGCGGTTCTCGTATCATCAAAAAGGTGGGATGCGACATGACCGATCTGGATGCCGCAAGCGGAAGCGCCGCAGATGCCGCCTCCAGCGCGGTCCTTGCGATCTGTTCCTTTTTGGGCATTCCCGCCAGCACGACCCACTCCAAGGCTTGCGCCATGATGGGAACGGGTATGCGCAAACGACATGGGATCAATCCTCGGATCGTGGGACAGCTGTTTGCCGCTTGGGGGCTGACCTTTCCCTTTTGCGGCGCGATCGGGTTCTTTCTTTCTTATTTGACAACCGTTCTGTAATCTCTCAACGAATATTGGAAAGGTGGAAGATATGGTAAAATACAACTATTTCGAGCAATTAGAAAAGCTTTCCGAGCTGGCGCGCTCCGCAGTCACCCTTGCCTGCGGCGGTCAAAGCGCAACGCGGAGAGAGGAATTTTCCTCCATCAGACGGGCGTGTGACCGTTCGGTTTGCGAGCTGGAGGACGCTCTGTTCTCGGATTTTCTCCCCCCCTTGGAGCGAGACAATCTGGCTGCCTGCGCCCATGCCCTATCCCGTGTGGTGGATGCTGCCGCAGAGCTGTGCCATCACCCAACGTTGCTTCCCTCTGTCAAGCAAAACGAGGAAAGCGCCGTCTGTATCAAGCTAGCAGAATCGCTCTCAGAGGCGGTATCTATGCTTAAGCGAATCCGCAAGCCTGACGAGATTCCCGACCGCCAAGGCTTCCGCAGGCTGCTCTCCGAAGGGAGATGCGCCCACAACGCCATGCTTTCCAAGCTCCACGCGGGCGCTCTGCCCCGTTCCTCTGCCCAAACCATTATTCAGGTCGGACGGCTTCGCGCGGAGCTTTCCCGCGCCTTTGACGAGCTGGTAGAGATCATGCTGAACAATATTTAACGGTTTAAGATAAAAATTTACAGAAATCTCTCGATTTCAACTTGAAAAATTTCCGCATATATGGTATAGTGTAAGGGTATACTACCGAAAGGATCAACCATATATCATGAATATCAAATCCATTCTCAAAAAAATGCTGACCGAGACCTCGGTTTTCTTTACGCTGATCGCCGCCCTTTACTCCCTCTTGATGCTGATCGTCAACGTAGGAGAGGAGGAGGTTCTGCTCTCGGCGGAACGTCTGCTTCTGATGTTTGTTTTTTCCGCGCTTGCGGCAATGGCGCAGGCATTGCGCCGTATCACCGCAATCCACGGAGCGCTTCGCGGGGTCTTGCATTATTTGATTTTGATCATGGCGTTCTATCTCTGCTTCCTGCTCCCCGCCTCGATGCGGGCGGCGCAGGTGTTGATCGGCTTGTTTACCTTTACCCTCGGTTACCTTGCCATCATGGGTATCGTTGCGCTCTTCCGCGCCCGCTTCCGTAAAAATTCGGAAGAAGAAGAGGACTATACCAACCGATTTAAACAAAGCAGATAAGCAATCGCATGATGGAACGATCCGAATTTACGGAAAGGCAGTACCATCATGAAAAATAAGCTGTTACCGATCACACTCTCCCTGCTTCTGTGTTGTTCTCTCGTGGCATGCGCCAAAGAGCCTACGCTATCCGTGGGCGCAACCGAGAACGAAACCGCAGAAGCCTCGTCTCCCCCTTCTACGATCCTGCAAGAGGGGGCGGATATGGGACAGTCGTATCTGGACAGCTTTATTTTTTTTGGAGAATCCACCACCTATCACTTAAAAAGCCGCGGAGTCTTATCGGGTGGAACGAATACCCGTCAGGTCTGGGGACCCGACAGCGGCACGGTCAATCTGGATCACACCGTCATAACGCTTCGCATCCGTTACCCCGACACGGGAGAATATCTGACCGTAGGCGAGGCGGCGGCGCGTAAAAAACCCAAATTTATGATTCTCACCTTTGGACTCAACGGCGCGGTTCAAAACGTACGGCGGGGCAAAGAATACTATAAATCCTGCTATCGCGCCTTGATCGATGCCATTCTCGAAGCATCCCCCGAAACTAAGGTGATCCTACAATCCTGCTTCCCCGTTGCCGCCAATATGGATATGTCTCACTATTCCTGCACGCTAGACGAGCTGAACGGGTATATTGATACCATCAACGGCTGGATACTGGAATTGGCGGAGGAACACGACCTTCGTTATCTGAACACCGCCCAGATTCTCAAGGACGAGAACGGCAGATTAAAGCCAAGCTATCAAAGCGGAGACGGACACCACCTGACAAGAGATGCTTACCTTGTGATCCTACAATACATCCGTACTCACGGATACCGATAAGGAGAACCTATGAAAACACGCATTTTTCTTTGCCTTTTTCTCGTCTGTGTCACACTTACTTCCTGCTCTCAACAAAAAAGCTATGCCAACGATCTGCCTTGCGCGGAGCTGATGGACGCGGTAGAGGATCAGATCCCCGTGGATTTCGGGTACGAAACCTTTTCGGGGGATCACCTTCGCTATTACTTTGAAGACACCAAGCTACCCGACGATCACTGTCTGCGGTATTCGGTACGTTCCGAGGACATCAATGAGTTCGGCATTTTTCACGCTCCCGACGATGCCGCCCGCGAGGAGCTGAAGCGACTGACCGAAGGGTATTTGGAAACACTAAAAAGCGATCAGCGCGCCTTTATCGCAAGCTACGCCCCCGAGGAGCTTCCCAAATTAGAGCGCGCCGAGGTCAGAGTGTTCGGCAATTACGTGGCGTACGCCATTCTCTCCGACGACGATCGGAAACTGGCGTTTGAGACGATTGAAAAAAAGCTGACTGAATAAAATGATGGCAGTATTCCTGCGATATTTCGCAAGAATACTGCCCTTTTTGACTTCAAAGCAAATCGATCAGTCGCTCCACGTCCTCTTCCCTCGTTGCCCAGCTGGTGGCAAAGCGAACCACGGTGTGATCGGCATCGACGGTCTCCCAAAAGCTGAAACCGACTGATTCCGATAGCCGTCGCATGGTTTCGTTGTCCAAGACGATAAAGATCTGATTGGTCACCGTCTCGATAAAGAAGGAATACCCCTTCCTGCGGAATACCTCCCGCAGGCGGTCTGCCATGGCGATGGCGTGACGGCTGATCTCAAAATACAGACCGTCCTCAAACAGCGTGTCAAACTGTATGCCAAGTACCCTTCCCTTCGCCAGAAGCGCGCCGTGCTGCTTCATGATCGTCATGAACTGCTTGGGCGCGCGTCGGGGAAAGATCACCGCCTCGCCGCAAAGCGCCCCTACCTTCGTTCCGCCGATGTAAAAAGCGTCGCAAAGTCGGCAAAGATCGGGAAGCGTCAGATCATTCCCTCTGCTCACAAGACCGTAGCCCAGTCTCGCCCCGTCCAGATAAAGAGGTAGCTCATACCGCCTACAGACCGCGGAGATCGCCGTCAGCTCGTCCTTCGTATAGAGCGTTCCGTATTCCGTGGGATGGGATACGTAGACCATACCGGGGAAAACCGCGTGATCGTGATTGGCGTCGGCATAAAAGCTCTCCAGATATTCCGACAATTCGGAAGCGTCCAGCTTACCCTCATGATGGGACAAGGGCAACACCTTGTGCCCCGCGTATTCGATCGCCCCCGCCTCGTGGGTTTGGATATGTCCGCTTCCCGCGCAAACCACACCCTCGTAGGAGCGAAGCAGGCTTGCAATCACCGTCTGATTGGTTTGCGTGCCCCCCACGAGAAAATAGATCTCCGCCTCGGGACACTCGCACGCCTGTCGGATCTTTTCCTTCGCGCGCTCACAATAGACGTCCGTTCCGTAGCCCGACAAGGGCTCTCGGTTGGTTTCCACCAAGCGAGACAAAACTCGCTCGTGAGCGCCTTCCATATAATCACTTTCAAAAGAAATCATGTTTTCCTCCAAAATCGGGGATATCGCAAGTCGTTACGATATCCCCTTTCTTTATTTCCATTCAATAAAACCGTAGCTGTCCAAGATCTGAAAGAATTTCGCCAAACGGGGATACAGCGGCTCTGCCGCGTCTCCAAACCTCTCGCCCACCGAAACGCCGAGGGCGGTAATATCCTGCTCTCCGTCCACGATCTGCCAAACGAAGCTTCCCTGCTCGTCCAAATGGATATGGGACACCTTGGGCTTCCGAAGCAACAGCTGAGCCAAGCGATTGGCAACGCCTCGATTTTCAATATCCAAGGTCACGATTCCCTTCTCATCCACGCTCCACGGAATCCGTTCGGGACGCACGGGGATCTTCTCCAGATAATTGGCGGACAGCTTTTCCTGTTTCTTTTGTCTTGCCATCTTATTTATTCTTTCTCTTTTTCCAGATAGAGAACTTCAACAGTGTCAGAATGATCAAGCCGAAGAGCACGAGGCTTCCTACGCTCGACACCCATGCAGGAAGATTCAACAAGCCCGAAATATCCAATACCTGATCCAAACCGAATACGGCAAGGAGCGCCAAAAGAATACCAACCAAGCCTTCGCCCGCGATCATACCCGAGCAGAACAGAATCCCGTCGGAGGTGATCGCCGTTTTTTCCTCCTCGTTCTTCTTCATCTTATCGAAGAACAGACGAACCAAGCCGCCGACCATGATACAAGCGTTCAGGTGAACGGGCAGGTAAATACCGATGGCAAAGGGCAGTACGGGAATACCGAGGATTTCCACCACCACGGCGATCAGCGCGCCGATGATCACCAAATGCCAAGGAAGCTCCGCGTTCATCACGCCTTCCACGATCATCTTCATCAGCGTTGCCTGAGGAGCTGCCAGCTCTTCCGAGCCAAAGCCCCACGCCGCGTCCAGCAAATACAGCGTACCGCCGATGGCAAGCGCCGCCGCGCAAACACCGATGACCTCACCGATCTGTTGCTTCTTGGGGGTTGCGCCAAGCAAATATCCGGTTTTGAGGTCCTGCGAGGTGTCGCCCGCAATTGCCGCGACGATACAAATGATCGAACCGATGGCAATCGCCGCGCTCATTCCTTGGGCGCCAACCGAGCCGGTAAACTTCAAGATCAAGGTCGCGATCAAAAGCGTCGCGATCGCCATGCCCGAAACGGGATTGTTGCTGCTGCCGACCAAGCCAACCATACGGGAGGAAACGGTAGCAAAGAAGAAACCGAAGATCACGATGATGATCGCGCCGATGAGGTTCACGGGAATGGCGGGAACGAGCCATACCGCAAGGGTCAGAATCGCAATGGCGATCAGGACGATCTTGATATTGATATCCGTCGTCGTACGGTTCAGATCCGCCCCCGACGCGCCCTTCATATTTTTCAGCGCGCCACGGAAGGTACGAACGATCAAAGGAAGAGATTTAATCAAGCTGATGATACCGCCTGCCGCCAACGCGCCCGCGCCAATGTAACGAATGTAGTTGCTCCAAATACCGCCGGCTCCGCTTGCGGCGTAGATTTCTCCAATCGTCTGGGTTGCCGAGGGATACATCACGATATTCTCACCGAACAGCACGATCAGCGGGATCAGCACGAGCCAGCTCAGCACGCCGCCCGAGAACATATACGAGGAAATGCGAGGTCCGCAAATATAACCGACGCTCATTACCGCAGGATAGATCTGCGTGCCGATCTCTCCCGCAAAACCCTTGATCTTCAAGGAAACCTCACCGGGTACTGCTTTGATACCGTCGATGATAAACTTAAACGCGGCGGCAAAGCCCATGCCCGCAAATACGGTGGAGGCATTCGCTCCGCCTTCCTCACCCGCAAGAAGCACCTCGGCGCACGCCGTTCCCTCGGGATACGGAAGAACACCGTGCTCCTTGACGATCAGCGCGTTGCGCAGAGGAATCATAAAGAATACGCCGAGAAGACCGCCGAGAAGGGCGATCAGCGTAATGGAAATAAGACTTGGTTTCTCCATCTTTCCCTCTGCCGCCCACAAAAAGAGGGTCGGCAAGGTAAAGATCGCGCCTGCCGCGAGAGATTCTCCCGCAGAACCGATGGTCTGTACCAGATTGCTCTCCAAAATCGAATTTTTCTTCATGATCACGCGGATCACCCCCATGGCGATCACCGCCGCGGGAATCGACGCGGAAACCGTCATTCCCACACGAAGTCCAAGATAAGCGTTCGCCGCGCCGAAAATAATGGCGAGCAGAATGCCCATTACGATTGAAGTCACCGTAAATTCGGGCGTGATTTTCTCCGCGGGAATGTACGGCTTGAATTGTTTATTGTTTTGATCCATTTTCGTCTCCCATCTGCCATATGGCAATTTTCTGTCTTTATCCAATGATCTTTTGTATTATACCATATCTTTGTCGAAATTGCAATAGGAATATCATAGAAAAACGCTTTTTAGCAAAGGGCACCCGCGCCGCAGCCCCAAAAAAACAAAGGGCTGAGTCATTCAGATGCGAAAATCGCGCCAAATGAAGCAACCCCCAAAATAGTATTTTGAACGAAAAATTTCCATCAACGTTCCATGTTGGCTTCCAAGAACGAAAGCATACGCGCCCGATACCCTTCGGGATCAAAATAAACCGCCTGCGCGTGTTTTGCTCCCGCAATCCGCAGATAGGTGATCCGTTCCCGATCCACCGCGGCGATCCGATCGGACATTTCGGTGGGAACGTACCGATCCGCCTCTCCGTGGACCAACAAAACGGGGCGGGTATTTCCGCGAAGGGAGTTCGCCACGGAGTGATCCCGAAGATCGTAGCCTGCCAACAGACGACACCAGTAATTCATAAAATAAACCGTGGGAACGGGCGGAAGCTTATGCTTGTGGCGCAGAGTGTGCCGAACGATCTCCCACGGAGAGGTAAAGGGACAGTCGGCAACCACGCAACGCACGGAGTCGGGCAGAGGCGTGTTCAGCGACATCAACACCGTAGCCGCGCCCATGGAAAGCCCCACAAGAGAGATGGGAAGTCCCTCAAAGCGATGGCTTGCCAAGCAACACCAAGCCTCCGCGTCCCGACGCTCCAACGCACCGAAGCCGAAGTATTTTCCCTCGCTCGCCCCATGAGAACGCTCCGACACAAGGATCAGGTGATACCCCGCCTTCCACAGCATCATTGCCTGCACGGAAAGATCCCGTCGGCAGGAGGAATGATAGCCGTGAAACAAAATGCAAACGCCCTTTCCTTCTCCCTTAGCGCAAAGCAACTGCCCCTCCAGCCGCAATCCGTCGTGGGAAAGAACGCTGACCCCCTCAAAAAGCTGCGCGTCAAACCATTCCCTGCTTCGGCGAAGCCAAGACAGACCCTCGTCGGGGATCTCGCATCCTCCACCGTGCTCGGTTCGTTCGGCAGGATAGCTCTTTTTTCGCCGAAACGCATGAAGAAAGCAACCGTACCCCAAGGCAAAGAAAAACAAAAACAGTCCGATCAACGCAATACACACAATCCAAAACAGCTTCATACCGTCCTCCAAAGATAACGTCTACTATATAGTATCACAAAACGTTGAAAAAATCAACTTTTTTCTTCTTTTCGTATGGTTTATATCAAAATGACGAATCCTAAATGCAAAAAAGCAAGGAGGGCTTCGTCATGAACGAACGAAAACAAACCGCAGGTCAGTCGCCCTGCTCGTATTTCTTTTGGAAACGCACCTGCGATCTGCTTCTTTCGTCTCTGCTTCTCGTTTTGCTGGCGATCCCCTTGTGTGTGATCGCTCTTCTCGTTCGCCTGACCTCAAAAGGTCCCGTCATCTTTCGGCAGGAACGGATCGGCAAGGACGGACTTCCCTTCCGCTGTTATAAATTCCGAACCATGTACTCCTTTGCGCCCCCCGATTGCCCCACCGCAAAGCTGGAAAACGCCGAGAAACTGATCACCCCCATCGGGCGCATCCTGCGCCGCGCAAGCCTTGACGAGCTTCCACAGCTTTGGAACGTATTTATGGGCGACATGAGTCTGGTCGGTCCTCGCCCTCTGATCCCCCAAGAAGCAATCGCGCATCAGCTTCGCCGAGAAAAGGGGATCTACCGCCTTCGCCCGGGGATCACGGGACTGGCGCAGATCAACGGCAGAGATCTGCTGTCCGACGAGGAAAAGATCGCCCTTGATCTTCAATATCTTCACACCGTCCGCTTGCGAACCGACGTGGGAATCCTTTGGAAAACGGTCTCCCATCTCTTTTCGGGAGAAGGGATTTACGAGGGCGCGAAAAATAAAAGTTCTTAATCCGCCAAAAACATGAAGCGCGCCGCCGTCTCATATAATAAAAGCAAGAACTACACTACGCCCTCGGAGGAAGCCCATGAAACGAATCCGTCAGCTCTTACCGTTCCTGCTTTGTTTTTTTCTATGTGCCTGTCACACCCAACCGATTCGCGCCGACCAGGTGCTGAACGCTTTGATGGCGCAATGTGACGACCTCCCCGCGGGAAGCGTTTACCGTTCGGGGGCGGAAGAAGGAAGCGAGGCGTATTTTTCTCCCTCGCTGTTGCGCGCGCTCTACGGCGAGACGGCAGAAACGGCGTTTTCGTCGGTTGCGGATTACGCCATCTACCTGTCTGCCCATTCCTATCCCGCGGAGCTTGCGGTCTTCGTCTGCCATTCCGCGAGTGACACCGATCCAATCACGGCGCTCTGTCTCAATCGCCGCGACGCATTGCAGGTTGCCCTTCGTGGCACAAGCTGGGAGCGCGATATCGAATCCATCTTCATCGTTTCCCAAGGACGCTTCGTGGTGATGGGCTTTGCGGAGAATAGCGAAGCGCTTCAAAAGGAAGCGCTTCGACTCATTGGATAAGTCCCGCGCAAATGCCCCACACGTAATAGATCACGCCGTACAGCGCACCCGCCACCGTGCCGTAAAGTAAAACGGGACCCGCCACCGTAAAGATCTTCGCGCCCACACCCAAAACCAAGCCCTCGGCACGGCTGTCGATGGCGGGAGAGGCTACCGCGTTGGCAAAGCCCGTAATGGGAACAAGCGTCCCCGCCCCCGCAAAACGGGCGATGCGATCAAACACGCCGATGGCGGTCAACAGAACGGCAATGAAGATCAAGGTCACCGAGGTCGCCGTACCCGCATCGTCCCTTACAAGCCCAAACAGCTTGGAATACGCATCCGTCAAGCCCTGCCCAATGGCGCAGATCGTACCGCCTACCACGAAGGCGCGCAGACAATCCAAGCCCAAGGGGGACTTTGGCGCATGGGCTGCGGCATATTTTTTGTATTGCTTTTTGTCCATATTCATCGATTTTTTCCTCCCTTTTCAGTTCCTTTCCAATTACTGTTTCCTTTTTTTGAATTTTTTATTCCGCCCTTTACAAATTCAAGAATTTGTTGTATAATATAATATAGAGCAAAACGAATTACGGCATACGCCGATCACCGAAAGGAGTACAGAAATGGCAAACTGGAATGAGATCCGCGAATCGGCAAAGCGCACGGCAACCAAGGCGATCCATAAAACGAGCGAGCTTGTGGACGTGGCGTCGATGCAGATCAAGCTGAAAAGTCTGGAATCAAAGCGCAACACCCAATATCAGCTGCTGGGCAAGCTGACCTACCGTCAATTAAAGTCGGGAGAGTCTCAGGCAGAAAAGATCGCCCCCGTGGTGGCGGAGCTTGACTCGCTCTTGGAGCAGATCCGCGCGCAGGTCGCGGAGATCGAAGCCGCCAAGAAAGCAAGAGAAGAAAAGAAACAGGCGGAAAAAGAAGCAAAGGAGACTGCCGAGGAAAACACCGAAGCCTGATTACCAAAAGGAATCGTACGAAGTGTATTTCTCATAAGAGAATGTCCGATAAAGGAATTTAGTGGACTCCACTTTTAGGCAATTGTAGGGATCGGCGTCCTCGACGGTCCAAAATGAATGCTTTTTGTTCAATCAGAATGGACCTCGAGGACGCCGGTCCCTACAAAATCCAATCATATTTCAACAAAATAGCGTAGCCGTGAGAATCGTTTCTCTTAGCTACGCTATCTTTGTTTTCTTCATTATCGTTGCTTATCTTTTCGCAGATTCATCAACGAGAATACGGGTTATTTTTTCAATCAAAATTGATCCGTTCCTCTTCGATAACCAGAGGTCGCTTCATCACGCGGGTATTCATGCTCATGACGTACTCACCCAAAAAGCCCGTAAAGAAGAGCTGTAAGCCGCCGACGAACAACACCGTCAGAAGGATCGCCGCCGTACCCGTCAGGAACAGATAGGGGTTGATCAGCTTCAAAATAAGACAGATCACCGCCGCAAGCGCGCTTCCGCCGCACATAAACATACCGAGGAAGGAAGCCAGACGCATACCGATCTTCGTATAAGACGTAAAGGAAAGCATCGCCGCGTCGTACAGGCTAAAGAAGTTGTTGCTGGTCTTACCCGCGCGGCGCTTTGCCTGCTCGTACTCCACCTTTTTGATCTTCGGTCCAAGCTCCGCAACGATTCCGCGCAAAAACGGCGTCGAATCGTCCAGATTCCGCAGAACCTCCACAAAGCTCTTGTCGTACAGACCAAAGCCCGTGAAATGCTCGATCTGCTCTACCTTGGACAGCTTGCGGATCAGCTTATAGTAAATGCTCCGCAGGAAGTACATCAGCTTGCTCTCCTTGGACGAGGTCTTGACACCAATGACGATCTTATAGCCCTCCTCCCATTCGGCAAGCAGTTTCGGAATCATTTCGATGGGATCCTGGAAGTCACAGCATACGCACAGGGTACAATCCCCCGTGGTCTGACAAATGCCGTGATAGGGAGAATTGAATTGCCCGAAATTTTTGGAGTTGAAAATGGCGCGGATCTTAGGGTTCTTCGCGCAGATCTCCCGCAGCAAGGGGCGGGTATTATCCTGCGAGCAGTTATCGATAAAAAGGATCTCGTAATCGTATTGGGGAAGCTCCTCCATCTGCTTCACCAACGCCTCGCTCATGGGAACGACGTTCTCCTCCTCGTTATAGCAAGGAACCATAATACTGACTTTTTTCATTACTTTTACCTCGTTTTATGTAGATTGAGAATCGGTAAACCACCGAACGGTTTTGCGGATTCCTTCCTCAAAGGTCACGGTGGGAACAAATCCCGTATCCTCCCGAAGAGAGGAAATATCCGCGCACAGATACATCACCTGCTTTGGCGCGTAGGGCACTTCTCCCAAGCCAAGGAAGGCATCGGGATTCACCGCATCCCGAATGGCAAGAATATAGTCCTTGAGGGGTCGGGGATCGCCGCTACCAAGGCAGTAAATCGCCCCGTGCCGTCCCTTCTCTGCCAGTGCGATAAAGGCATTTGCCGCGTCACCGCTGTAAAGATAATCCCAAACCTGCTCCCCTGCCGTAAAGCTCGGCTTCTCGCCGCGGGTAAGCTTTCCAATGGTGGACATTACCATCGAACCGCCTCCGTCAAAAGGACCGTACACGCTGAGGATCCTCGCCCAAACGTGCCGCATTCCCTTCTGCTCGCACGCCACGCGGCTCATCTGAGACGCGCAAAGCTTTGCCATGCCGTAGCCGTTTTCGGGAAAAGCGGGCGTGGTGGGAGTCAACTTCCCTTCCACTCTGCCGTATTCCGCCTGCGAGCCCGCGCCGATAAAGGTGTGACACCCCAAGCGCGCCGCGAGAGACACCGCGTCCAGCGTATAGCGCACGTTTCGGTTTTGAAGAAGCATATCGTTTCTCGCCTCTCCCGTCGTTCCCTCCCACGCAAAATGGTAGAACACGTCGTATCGCTCATCGAAGTCCGACTGAAACTCTGCCATCTGCGACAGTGAACAATTCACTTTTTTCAAAAGCGGATGATCGGGAATCCGACTGTTTCTGGCAGAATCCACGCGGCAAAACACCAGCGTGGGAATTTCTCTGCGAAGCAGCTCCTCGATCAACGCCATTCCAATCGCGCCCGTTGCGCCCGTAATGACTGCTTTCATCGAATGCTACGCCTCTCTTTCAAATTTTTCTTGTACTTTCTTCCTTTTCCCCGATTAACAGAATCTTGGAAAAAATCGTCCCGACACACAGAATCAGCGAAAGGTGATCCCTCGCTGATTCCGATATCATTCATTTATTTTGCGATCCATGTGCTTTCGCTGACAAACCGTTCGATCTGCGCGTTCATGCAAGCCGCCACGTCACCGCCGCCATACATGACCTTGGACCATTCCACGGTACAGCCCACCGCGTCGGAAAGATTCCAAACGGGACGCCATTCAAAGACGGTTTTGAGCTTGGAGCAATCCAGCTTGAGGAAGTTCGCCTCGTGAGGACCGCCGTCGTAACGGTTGATCCACTTCATACCCTCTCCCCAAGTACGACAGAACAAGTCTACCAACGCTCCCGTACGGAAGCAGTCGCACTCATCAGGACCTACGTTATAGTAGCCCGCCAGCTTTCCGTCCTCATACTGCCGCTGGGCGATCATCAGATACGCCATCACGGGCTCCAGCACGTGCTGGTAGGGACGGGTGGAGTGAGGATTGCGTACGATAATATCCCTCTTTTCAAACGCCGCGCGGATACAGTCGGGAATGATACGGTCGTTGGCAAAATCACCGCCGCCGATCACGTTTCCCGCGCGGGCGGTGGAGATCGCCACGTGCCCGTCGGCAAAGAAGGAATCCTTATAACTGTGAGTCACAAGCTCAGAGCAGGACTTGCTGTTGGAATACGGATCAAAGCCGTCCAACGGCTCGTTTTCGCGGTATCCCCATTCCCACTCATTGTTGCGGTACACCTTATCGGTGGTCACGTTCAAGAAAGAGCGAACCGTGTCGGACAGGCGAACACATTCCATGATATTCACCGTTCCCATCACGTTCGTTTCATAAGTATATCTCGGATCCTTATAGCTGTCCCGTACGATAGGCTGGGCCGCCAGATGCAGAACGATCTCGGGCTTTGCCTCGTCAAAGCACTTTTTGAGGGCGTTGAAATCCCGAATATCGCCGATGACCGAGGTCATTCCCTCGGCTACTCCCGCAAGCTCAAACAAAGACGGATCGGTAGGCGGCGTAAGAGAATATCCCGTTACGATCGCTCCCGCGTTCTTCAGCACCTGACACATCCACGAGCCCTTAAAGCCCGTATGACCCGTCACAAGCACCCGTTTTCCACGATAAAAATTCAAATCTAACATCAGTCTTCCCAATTCTTCCAGGGAGCTTCACCACTCTCCCAGAGCTTCTCCAAGGTTTCCCAGTCCTTCTTCATATCCATGCACTGCCAGAAGCCGTCGTGATAATAGCCCATCAGCTCGCCATCCTTCGACAGCTGCTCCAAGGGCTGTCTCTCAAACACAGTGGAATCGCCCTCGATATAATCGATAACCTTGGGGTCGAGAACCATAAAGCCGCCGTTGATCGGGTTACCGTCGCTGTCCTTCTTCTCACGGAAGGAGGTAATGCGATGGTTGCTCTTATCCATCTTGATGACGCCGAAGCGCTGACCTGCGTTTACTACCGTCAGGGTAGCCAGCTTGCCGCTTTCCTTATGGAACTTCACAAGCTCGTTCATATCTACGTCGGACAGACCGTCGCCGTAGGTCAGAAGGAAGGGCTCGTCGGGATTCAAATACTTCTTGATGCGCTTGATCCGTCCACCCGTCATGGTGTTCAGTCCCGTGTCGGCAACGGTGACCTTCCATTGCTCGGTATAGGTCTTATGTACCTTCATACGGTTGGTGCTGTTGGTAAAGTCAAAGGTCACGTCGGAAGCGTGAAGAAAATAGTTATTGAAGAAATCCTTGATGTACTGCTGCTTATAGCCACAGCAAATAATAAACTCATTGAATCCGTACTCGGAATAATTCTTCATAATATGCCAAAGAATGGGCATACCTCCGATCTCGATCATGGGCTTGGGCTTCAGATAAGACTCCTCGGAAATTCTCGTTCCGAAACCACCTGCTAAAATTACTACCTTCATTATGAAAAATCCTTTCTGCTCTCAATCATATTTTTTGGGTTCAAGCATTTTCAGACATCCGGTAAACATGAGTTTATTTTACCACACGAACGGTCGTTTGTCAATAGATTATTCAAAGTTGTTCCAAAAAATCGCCTTATTTTGACACAAATTTGTAACAAAATCGCTTTTTATCCTAAAAATCAACTTTTTTCAATCCGTGTGGTTCTCTTCCTCCGTCAACAACGCGGACAAAGCGGTAGGTGAGGTGATCCGTTTTCCAAAAATTACGTCCCCGCCAAAGAGCCTCGTTTCCTTCCCTTCTCGCAGAATTCGGATCTCGGAATACGAAGGATAGATCAGCAGCAGCCGTTCCACTCCCGCCTTCTTTTTGAGAGAGGCAGGCAGTTTGGTTCGGGGGGCAGGACGGGGACGGCTCTCCATCACCCTCGGTGCTTCCTTTTTCCGTACCCGCAAGGGGGGATACGATTCCCAGCGCTCCGATATCTTTCCCGTTTCCCGTAAAAGCAACGTACGGCGGCGATGATACGCCGACCAGAGCTTGACTGCGTAAATCTTTGCCGCCTTTCCGATCAGCAGATCGTAAGAGGAAGAACGGTTGCGGGAAAACGCGATCCAAGGATTCCGTTTCCGTACCCGATAGCCCGAAGAACGGGCGAGTCTCGTCAACCGACGAAGCATACCGCATTTCAAAATAGCCGCCCACCAATAGGGGCAGGAAAGAATCGCGATCAAAAGAAGCACTACCAAAAGAAGAAGCATCGTTTTTGCCTTTCGCTTTCAAATTTTATTTTTACTCTGTTTTTTTCTGCGTGGGTGTGCCGTTGGAATCAATTTTTTTCAACATCTCCTCCAGCGTTCCTCGGCTGACCGCACCCACACGCCGATCCGCGAGAACGCCATCGACAAACAGGATCACCGTGGGAACGGATCGAATTCCATACCGTTTCGCAAGAGACGGCTCCTGTCCCAGATTTACCTTTCCGAACACAGCCTGCTCCGCGCGGTCTGCCGCAAAGCCCTGAAAAATTCTTTCCAGACTTTTGCAAAACGGACAGCTCTCCGTGTAAAATTCCACCATCACCGCCGATTCCTCGGCAATCGCCCGATCCAGTGCGGATTTGTCTAAGCTTTGTATTTCCATACCAATCTCCTTTTTGTTGTATACAATTTGAGATTAGTATCGGAAAAATCGAAAAAATTATACGGAAGGCTGCCACGCCTCCACGAAGGTTCGGTAATACCGTTCCTGAAAATCGATCGCCTCGGTGATTTCCTCTGCCGTAAAGCAGATACCGTCGGGCGCCATGATCAGCTTATCCTCCACGTCGTTTTCCCGATGGACGATGCCGATGATCCGTCCGAAAAACTCGGTCACGGGGGTGTCCACGCCCATCAGATACACGTCAAGCGCTTCCCCGTCTCCGCCAAGCACATCGGGAATATAGCCGTAATTGATGGGATAGAGCAGATCGTATTTTTCCTTATGATGCGCGTAGCCGATGGGGCGATCGATCTCAATGCGAACCGTCCGCCCAAGATACCCGCGCACCTGCGCTTTTCTTTCTTCCAGCGTCATAGCCATTCCATTCCTTTTCTTTTTTCGTCTCTATGATATCATGAATTCTCCGCCTTGTCAATGCTTTCTTTTTGCTTTTTCAAGCAACCGTTACCATTTTTTCATTTCTTTTGATTACATTTTTAATAAACAAAAAAGTAACCCTTGGTTTGGTTTTCTTTTGCTTGCCTCCTTTTTTGAAATCAATATTCGAAGAAGAGACCCTGCTTAATTTTCTTTTGCTTACTTCCTTTTTTTGAAATCAATATTCGAAGAAGAGACCCTGCTTAATTTTCTTTTGCTTGCCTCCTTTTTTGAAATCAATATTCGAAGAAGAGCCCCTGCTTAATTTTCTTTTGCTTGCCTCCTTTTTTGAAATCAATATTCGAAGAAGAGACCCTGCTTAATTTTCTTTTGCTTGCCTCCTTTTTTGAAATCAATATTCGAAGAAGAGACCCTGCTTAATTTTCTTTTGCTTACTTTTCTTTTTTAAAAGAAAAGTAAGTCGCGTCCCTCACTTCTCGATTCATCAGACAGAGAACGGTTACGTTAATCAGCGTCATGGCGCCGACAGCAAAATCGGCAGTCTGCCAGATGGTGTCGGCAGAGGCAAACGCCCCGACGAAAACCGAACAAACGTAAAGGAAAAGGAAGGCGCGGCGACTCCACGGACGGCGCGACAGATAGGAGGCGCTCTCAATGCCGTAATGCGCCCAACAGATCACCGTGGCAAAGCCGAAGAGTAATACGGCAACGGTCATGAAATAGGCGGCAGGCTTCCCCAACACCGCCGAATACGCCGAGACCGTCATCATCATAAAGTCTCCGTTCCGCGCCACGACCTCTGACCAACTGACGATCACCACAAGGGCGGTGACCGTACAAAGCAGGATCGTATCGGCAAACACCTCAAAGATTCCCCACACACCCTGCCTTGCGGGAACGGAGCAATCCGAAACCGCATGGGCGGCGGGGGCAGTACCGCACCCCGCCTCGTTGGAGATCACCCCTCGCATCGTCCCGTACCGTACCCCCGCGGACAGAAAAAATCCGCCGATCCCCCCTACCGCCGCATCCGGCTCAAAGGCGTGGCGAAAAATCAAAGCGACGGCGTCTGGCAGACGATCCGCCCGAAGGATCAGTACCGCCAAGGAAAGCAAAAGATATCCCAAGGTCATCAAGGGAACCAGCTTTTCGGTCACCCTCAGCACACCGTCCGTGCCCCGACGAAGGATCAAAAACACGAGAATTGCCAGCGCGCTTCCCGTTACCCACGGAGAGATACCAAATACCCCCTCGAAGGCTTTCGTCACCGCGTTGACCTGAATCACGCTTCCCATGGTCACCGCATTCAATATACAAAGTAGGGCGAACACCCCTGCCAGAGCCGTTCCCAGTAAACCGCGCCCCCGCGCCTGAAAACAAGCCTTGATATATAACATCGCCGAGCCGTGCGGCTTGCCGTCCTCGTCGTACTGACGGTAGAGCATGGCGAGAACGATCTCCGCGTATTTCAGAAGCATAGCGAAAAAGGCGCTGACCCACATCCAGAAGATCGCGCCGAAGCCCCCCATCCAAAGGGCGGCGGAAACCCCCACGATATTGCCCACACCAAGAGTCCCAGCCAACGCCAAGGTCAGGGCGCGGAAGGAAGAAACACCGCTTCCCTTCTCCCGTGTACATAACACCCGCAACACCGTAAAAGGTCTCCTTATGTGAAACCACTTCAAGCGGAATCCGTAAAAGATCCCCGCCAAAATCAAAAGAATCGGAACGGCAGTTCCAAATAAATAACGATTGATCCACTCCATCAAACAAATCCCCCTTTTTCGCCACCGTCCGCGCCGCCTTCCCGCGACCGCGGTGTTTAAATATGAATGAAATGTTAAATCTTGAAAAAAGTATTGATTTTTCAAAAAAATGGTGTATAATATGCTTATGGGTTAGCACTCAAAGTTCGCGAGTGCTAAAACAGCAAAAAAATCGTCTATCTAAAACTTATTATAAGGAGGAAGAAAAAATGACACTCAGACCATTGGCTGACAGAGTCGTCGTAAAACTGATGGAGGCGGAGGAAAAGACCACCAGCGGTATCATTCTGACCGCGTCCGCGCAGGAAAAGCCTCAGGTTGCCGAGGTGATCGCGGTAGGTCCCGGCGGACTGGTTGACGGCAAGGAAGTAATCATGACGGTAAAGGTTGGCGACAAGGTAATTACGTCCAAGTATGCGGGCACCGAGGTAAAGGCAGACGGCGTAGAATACAACATCGTACGCCAGAGCGACATTCTCGCTATCGTAGAATAAAAGCAATTATCACACAATCACAGAAAGGATCAAAGAATCATGGCAAAGGAAATTCTTTATGGAATCGAAGCCCGCAACGCGCTGTGCAGAGGCGTGGATAAGCTGGCGAACACGGTAAAAATCACCATGGGCCCCAAGGGCAGAAACGTGGTGCTGGATAAGAAATACGGCTCTCCCCTCATCACCAACGACGGTGTGACCATCGCCAAGGAGATCGAGCTGGAGGATGCGGCTGAAAACATGGGCGCGCAGCTGGTCAAGGAGGTTGCTACCAAGACCAACGACGCGGCAGGTGACGGTACGACCACCGCAACCCTTCTGGCGCAGGCATTCGTGCGCGAGGGCATGAAAAACGTAACCGCGGGCGCAAACCCCATGGTCGTTCGCAAGGGCATCAAGAAGGCGGTTGACAAGGCAGTCGAGGCTCTCGTTGCCAACTCCAAGAAGGTCAACGGTACCGACGACATCGCAAGAGTCGGAACGGTTTCCTCGGGCGACGAGGTGATCGGTCAGCTGATCGCCGACGCCATGGAAAAGGTCACCTCCGACGGCGTTATCACCGTAGAGGAATCCAAGTCCGCAGACACCTATTCCGAGGTGGTCGAGGGTATGCAGTTCGACCGCGGATATCTGTCTCCCTACATGGCAACCGATATGGATAAGATGGAAGCGGTTCTGGACGACGCGCTCCTTCTCATCACCGATAAGAAGATCTCCAACATTCAAGAGGTTCTTCCCGTTCTGGAGCAGGTGGTTCAGGCAGGCAGAAAGCTGCTGATCATCGCTGAGGACGTAGAGGGCGAGGCGTTGACTACGCTGGTGCTCAATAAGCTTCGCGGCACCTTCGTCTGCGTTGCGGTCAAGGCTCCCGGCTTTGGCGACAGAAGAAAAGAAATGCTTCGCGATATCGCCGTTCTGACGGGCGGAGAGGTCATTTCCTCGGAGATCGGTCTTGAGCTGAAGGACACCACCATCGATATGCTGGGTCGCGCAAGACAGGTGAAGATCAATAAGGAAACCACCATCATCGTCGGCGGCGCAGGCGCTTCCGAGGAGATCAAAGCAAGAATCAATCAGATCAAGGCGGCAATCGAGGTGACCACCTCCGACTTTGACCGCGAAAAGCTTCAGGAGAGACTGGCGAAGCTGTCGGGCGGCGTTGCCGTCATCAAGGTCGGCGCGGCTACCGAGGCTGAAATGAAGGAAAAGAAGCTCCGCATCGAGGACGCGCTGAACGCGACCCGCGCGGCTGTAGAGGAAGGCATCGTAGCAGGCGGCGGAACGGCTTACCTGAACGTCATCGCAGAGGTAGAAAAGCTGATCGACACCGTAGAGGGTGACGAAAAGACGGGTGTCCGCATCGTACTGAAGGCGCTGGAAGAGCCCGTTCGTCAGATTGCCGCAAACGCTGGCTTCGACGGCGGCGTGATCGTAAACGAGATCATGAAGAGTGGCAAGCAGGGCTACGGCTTTGACGCTTACAACGAGATCTACTGCGACATGGTTGCCGCAGGCATCGTTGACCCCACCAAGGTTACTCGCTCGGCTTTGCAGAACGCGGCTTCCATCGCGTCGGTCATTCTGACCACCGAATCCGTGGTTGCGGATAAGAAGGACCCCGCGGCTGAGGCTGCCGCAAACGCCGCAATGGCAGGCGCCGGCGGCATGGGCGGTATGTATTAAGATAAGAATAGGATATGTGATTAGGGGGAACTTCTTTCGAGAAGTTCCCCCTATGACCCCTTCAAGAACTTGCTGACAGAGGCTTGGATCGTTTTGGAGATATCGCTTTCAAATTTGTAGGGACCGGCGTCCTCGACGGTCCAAAACAAAAAACTTGTATTCAATCCAAATGGACCGTCGGGGACGCCGGTCCCTACAAAAAATAGACAAGAAATCAAAAGATAGCGTAACCATGAATTTTTCTCACGGTTACGCTATCTTTATTTTCGTTATCGTTACAGATCTCTGCTTTTCTTATTTTTCGGGGTCAAGATACTTCCAATACGCCATAATGTAATTCAGTCCCGACCACACGGTCATCACAAGGCAGAAAAGGATCGATGCCCACGTCAGGGGAAGGATATCGGTGCGCCACGCAAGGCGCTCACCCGTGATCGCCTCGCCGATCCATCTTACCGCCAACTGTACCACTGGCTCAAGGAACACGGTGGAGATGGCAACGATCTGGGAAACGGTCTTGACCTTGCCCAGCATATTGGCGGCAACTACGATGTTTTGCCCCGTGGATACCACAAGGCGCATCGAGGTCACTGCAAGCTCGCGGAACACCACGATCATCAGCGTGAAGATCATGATAATACGCAA
This sequence comes from Clostridia bacterium, assembly GCA_017504995.1. Taxonomy (GTDB): domain Bacteria; phylum Bacillota; class Clostridia; order Oscillospirales; family CAG-272; genus HGM12713. The sequence continues at coordinate 12,725 of JAFVQC010000062.1, read as the reverse complement.
ATTTTCGAACTTATACAGGATCACGAACATGGCTCCGATTACCATAAACTTGTCGGCAATGGGATCCATAAATTTTCCGAAATCGGTGATCAGATTGTCCCTTCTCGCGATCTTACCGTCCAGCATATCGGTAACGGCGGTACAGATAAACAGGATCGCGCAAACGAGACAAGACACGTAAAACGGGATCACGGGCAACATTCCCACCAACAGCAGAACGGGAACAAGGCAAAGACGAAGCACCGTCAGTTTGTTTGGTAAATTCATTTTCATTCTGACACTCTCCTTATTTCGTTTCATTGAGCATAGCTCTGCCCATCAGATCGTAGTCCAATACCTCGCGAATCTTGACCTTGACGAAAGACCCGGGGGTGATCCGACGCTCGGATCGGAAATAGACCTTTCCGTCGATTTCGGGCGCGTCCTCGGCACTTCTGCCGAAATGCACCCCGCTGACGGGATCGTAATCCTCGCACAGCACCGTCAGCACCTTCCCCACCTTGGTTTCATTTCTCGCCGCGTTGATCTCCATCTGATCCCGCATAACAAGATCCATGCGATCCAGCTTCACCTGCTCGTCGATCTGGTCGGGCAGATCGTACGCCGCCGTTCCCTCCTCTCTCGAATAGGGGAACACACCCACGCGCTCGAACTTCGTATCGTGAACGAATTCGCAAAGCTCCTCAAAATCCTCCTCGGTCTCACCAGGGAAGCCCACGATAAAGGTAGTTCGAATGACGATCTCGGGAATCTCTCGACGGAGCTTTTCGATCACGCCCCGCACCATCGCGCCGTCGCCGTGACGGTTCATGGCTTTCAGCATACGGTCGCTGATGTGCTGAATGGGCAGGTCGATATATTTAAGCACTCTTGGATTATCCCGTATTTCCGCCACCAGCTCGTCGGTGATCTTGTCGGGATAGCAGTAAAGCAAACGAATCCACGGGATTTCGGTCTCCTCGCTCAGCTTGCGCAACAACGCCGCCAAACGATACTCGCCGTACAGATCCTGTCCGTAACGGGTGATATCCTGCGCGACGATATTCAGCTCGCGAACACCAAGCGCCTCCAGCTGTTTTGCCTCGGCAACGAGATCCTCCATCGGACGGCTTCGGAATTTACCGCGGATCGAAGGAATGGCGCAATAGGCGCAACGGTTATCACAGCCCTCGGCAATCTTCAGATAGGCAGTATATTCGGGTGTGGTCAGGATACGGTCGCCCCCAAGGCGCACGGTCTCCTTGTCCTCAAAGGACGTATACTTCCGCTTCGAGCCTTTCTTTTTCTTGACGGTCACCGCCTCAATGGCTTCCACGATGTGATGAATGCTGCCCACGCCCAGCACCGCGTCCACCTCGGGCATTTCCTCCAAAATACTTTCCCGATATCGCTCCGCAAGACAACCGGTTACCACGATCGCCTGCAAGCCGCGATGCTTCTTCAGCCACGCTATATCCAGTATATTATCGATAGACTCCTGTTTAGCACTCTCAATAAAGCCACAGGTGTTAATGATCACCACATCCGCATCAGTCTCCTCGGGAGTGATCTCATACCCCGCCGACGCAACCTCGTGCAGCATCACCTCGGTATCCAACTGATTTTTCGGACAACCGAGAGAAACAAATCCTATTTTCACGTTACTTTCCTTCCTTCAAAAACAATTTCAACAGCTCCCTCGGCTCGTCCAGTACCGCGTGCGCGCCCGTATCCACCAAAAGCTGACGGGAACGGTAGCCCCAAGAACAGCCCACGGCAAGCATTCCCGCGTTCAATCCCGTCTGCACGTCTACCTCGCTGTCTCCGATAAACGCCGTTTCCTCGGGTAAAAATCCCAATTCGGACGCAATCAAAAGAGGCGCTGCGGGATCGGGTTTCTGGGGCAAGTCGGTCTTTCCCATCTCCATCGAAACAAGCCCCTCGGGCAATACCGCCCGAACCATATCATGTATAAATTCGTCTAATTTATTGGACAGCACGGCGAGGGTGTATCCCCTTGCCTTCAGTGTCAAAAGACTCTCCAGCATTCCGTCGTAGCACTCCGTACAGGTCACACAGGTCTGCGCGTAAAAACGCTTGTACGTCTCGTGTACCCGTTCCACAAGCGCCTCGTCTGACGAAAGCGACTCGGGCATGCAACGCGCCATTAAGCAAAGAGAGCTGTGACCCACCGCGCACCGAACCTCCTTGCGGCTTCTTCTCGGATATCCAAAGTCGTCCATCGTCAAATTAACCGCGTCAACGATCGTGTCGATGGTATCGGCGATGGTACCGTCAAAATCCAAAATCAAAAGCTTCGTGGTACGAGCGACTGCCTGCCCGTTGAAAATTTCCATATTGTTCTTCCTTTTCGGTATCCCTCAAAATTGATTGATTTCATTATACCACAAAAAAAGCGTTCTGTCAATGAAATATCTCGACAGAACTCCCTTTTCTTCCCTTTTCCTTTTGATTTTTTGCGAATATGCACAACAACTTTTTTCAGAAAGCAAAAAAAATCGTCGTTTCTCATCTTTATTCTCTTGCATTTTTGTGATATAATAATAAATTGTGATAAAGTTTGCAAATTTACAACGCAAAGGAGAAGGAAACCGTGACCAGAACCGATTTGAGAAATATTGCGATCATTGCCCACGTTGACCACGGAAAAACCACCTTGGTGGACGAAATGCTCAAGCAGGGCGGTATTTACCGAGAAAATCAAGAGACCGTGACCCGCGTCATGGACTCGGGCGACTTGGAAAAGGAGCGCGGCATTACCATTCTGGCAAAAAACACAGCCGTTCATTATAAGGACGTAAAGATCAACATCGTGGATACACCGGGGCACGCCGATTTCGGCGGTGAGGTGGAGCGAATCCTGAAGATGGTCAACGGCGTATTGCTTTTGGTAGACGCCGCCGAAGGTCCGATGCCCCAGACCCGCTTCGTTTTGCAGAGAGCGCTGGAGCTGAACCACCGCGTGATCGTCGTCATCAACAAGATCGACAAACCCGACGCGCGCCTTGGCGAGGTAGAGGATGAGATCCTTGAGCTTCTAATCGACCTGAACGCTTCCGACGAGCAGCTGGACAGCCCCATGCTGTATTGCTCGGGCAGAGCAGGAACGGCAACCGAAGATCCCGACGTGGCAGGCACCGATCTGACCCCTCTGTTCGATAAGATTCTGGACTATATGCCCGCGCCCGAGGGAGAGGAGGACGGCGAGCTTCAACTGCTGGTTTCTTCCATTGACTATAGCGAATACGTAGGCCGTATCGGCATTGGACGCATTGAGCGCGGCGCGATCCGTTCGGGTCAGGACGTTTATATGTGCAACTACCACGGTGAGCATACGCCTAAGAGAACGAGGATCGTTTCTCTGTATCAGATCGACGGACTCCAGCGCGTTCCCGTAGAGACCGCCAAGATGGGTGACATCGTCTGCTTCTCGGGGGCGGAGGACATTACCATCGGTGATACCATTACCAGCCTGAACGCTCCCGAACCCTTGGAGTTCGTGAAGGTCAGCGAACCTACCCTTGAGATGACCTTCTCGGTCAACGACAGTCCCTTTGCGGGCAAGGAAGGAAAATTCGTTACCTCCCGTCAGCTCCGCGACCGTCTTTACAAGGAGCTTTTGAAGGACGTCTCTCTGCGAGTAGAGGACGGCGAGACCACCGACGAGTTCAAGGTAGCGGGACGGGGCGAGATGCATCTGTCCATTCTCATTGAGACCATGCGCCGCGAGGGCTATGAGATGACCTGCTCCAATCCCCGCGTGCTGTTCAAGGAGATCGACGGCGTGAAGTGCGAGCCGATGGAGCGCGTGACCTTGGACGTTCCTTCCGAATACGTAGGCGCGGTAGTAGAAAAGCTGGGTCAGCGCAAGGGAGATCTGTTGGAAATGAATCCCGTGGGAAGCCGTATGCGAATCGAATACTCCATTCCCTCTCGTTGTCTGTTCGGCTATCGTTCCGAGTTTTTGACCGCTACCCGCGGCGAGGGCATTATGAACACCCTGTTCGACGGCTATCAGCCCTACCGTGGCGAGGTCATCATGCGCTTTACCGGCTCTCTTGTGGCGTCCGAAACGGGCGAGACCACACGGTACGGCTTATATAACACGCAGGAGCGAGGAAATCTGTTCGTCGGTCCGCAGACCCCCGTTTACGAGGGAATGATCGTGGGTGAGAACCCCAAGAACGACGATATCGCCGTCAACCCCTGCAAGAAAAAGCAGCTCACCGCCATTCGTTCCGCGGGCGCGGACGAAAAGCTGCTCCTAACGCCCCCCGTGATCTTCAGTCTGGAGGAGGCGATCGAGTTTATCACCGACGACGAGCTGATCGAGGTTACGCCCAAATCCATTCGTCTGCGGAAAAAGATTCTGAATACCGAGCTTCGCATGAAAGCCATGATGAAGGCGCGCCGCGAGGCAGCGAAGTAAAAGGGATGCGTTAGGGGGAACCTTCTTTCGAGAAGGTTTCCCCTAAAACCCCTTCCAAGAACTTGCTTGCAATTTCTTGAAGGTTCATTTTGATCCATTCTTTTGTTTATGGATAACCGAAATCGATTGCTTCGTATCTGAGGTAAAAATCTCTCGGACACTTCGTACCGAGAGATTTGGACGCGAAAGATCAAATAGAAATTTTATATTGAATCGTCCTTGCGAGCGTTTGCAAGGCTTTTTTGTTCTTCGGCATAAATTTTAAGCGATCAAGGCATACTAATGTGTACCGTTGATATAGGAGAAACACATGAAAACCTTGATCGGCACGTGCCAAACTCACGATCTCACCCCCGTTATGGGCAAGCTCTGCTTCCCCGAAAAAGGAATGGACGCCTTCCGCGGCGAGGCTTGTCTCGCCGTCCTTTCCGACAGCCTTCCCCTCTCCGAGGAGTCAACCGTGGTCGGAACGATTCTGCTATCCGATCTCGCCGTACCCGCCACCTATCCTTGCCCCTTTTTGCGCCTTCCCTCTCTGTCCTCCGAGCATCACGGGAAGATCGCGTTGTTAGACCCCCAAAGCGGAACGCTGTTTATCTCTCCCGATCTTTCCACCCTTGACCGATATACCCAAGCCCTTTGTTCTGCTTGCCTGGATTCCCCCTCCGCCTCCCGTCGCTCATGGGTGATTCACACACCTGAAGAAATCGCAAGGCGGGATGCCGACGGCTGGCTGTTGGAGCTTACGGCGCCCCCCGATCAAAACGCGGAAGAATTCTATTACGAGCAATATTGCGACGCTGCCGACCGCGCCATGGGAACGCCGATCGCCGCCGTCGTCAATCTCGCCGCCGATCGCGCGCCCGAACAGACGAGAGAACAGATTCGCGCCCTGCTTCGCGGCGCGGTATACGGAAGATTTTCCCTATTGCTTCGGGGTATTCTCTCCCCCGACGGGTTGCGACTTGGGCTGGAAGAGGTCCATCGCGCCTTTTGCGAGCTGGAAAGCGAGGGACGGGAGTGCAACGGCTATCTGCCGAGGGGGATTCTGATCGACACGCCCATGTCTCTTGTGTGTGAGCTTTCTCCCATGGGGCTGGATCTGATCGCTTTGGACCTGCCTCGCTTGCTGCCGTTGCTGACAGGAAGCCACCGTTCCATGGACGAAAGACTTCTGCAAGGTATTTTGCCCCTTCTCGGGCGCATGACGGAACGATATGGCAAGCAAAAAAAGATCGCGATTCTTTCCCTGTCTGACCTTTCCAACGTATTCTGTAAGGAACTGCGTTCGATGGGAACGGAAGAAATTTATTGGCAAGACTAAAAAATCCAAAAAAATTCAAAAAAGCTCTTGACAAATAAAATTTTTATGATATAATATATAGGCACGCAAGAAACGAGCAACCGTTTTGAGTGTATGCGCCGTTAGCTCAGCTGGATAGAGTGTTTGGCTACGAACCAAAAGGTCGGGGGTTCGAATCCCTTACGGCGTGCCAAAAAAGCAAGTGATGCTTCTGCATTGCTTGCTTTTTTTCGTACAGAGGAAGGGATTCGAAGGCGAAGCGGTAGTGAATGACACCACGGTGTGGTGTCAGAGCCGCGGAGTGACCGAGCCCGCAGGCGAGAAGAATCCCTTACGGCGTGCCAGAAAAGCACCAACTTGTAAAATAAGTTGGTGCTTTTCAGTTATATTCGCCTTGCGGCGAGTGATATGCACAAGTGCGTGATATTGCCTTCGGCAGTGATATGCGCTTCGCGCGTTGGAAGAGACAAGGCGAATATAATATCACTTTTGCGGAGCAAAAATATCACTACGAGCATAGCGAGTAATATCAAGCTGACAAAGTCAGCATACCACGAAACAATTCCCCTCTTGTCGGCAATTGCCGACAAGAGGGGATTGTTTCAATCCATCTTTTTGCGCCGATACCGAATCACCACGCCGATACCGACGAGGGCAAGGGGAATCAGCAAAACCGTCACCACACCAAAGCCCGTGGCGACAGAAGTCTTTACCTGCATAGGGGCTGTCTGATAGGGTCTGGCATGCGGCAGGGTCAGGGCAGAGCGATACTCGAAGTCGGTCCAATCCAAGGACAGATACAGGCAGAAATTGTTGAAGATCGCCGCATCCGATGCGCTGACCTCGCTCAACGCCACCATATAGGAATCCGCCCCCGTAAACCAGCACAGCCTTGCGCCGCGGTTGTTTTCCGCCGCCGCCGCAAGGATTCGCACGCCCTTTTCCTCGACAGCGTCTCCCACGATCCCCTTCTCCGAGGTAGAAAGCAGAGGATTTAGGATCAAGGATCGATCCGACGTCTCCAAAAAGGAAATGGCGTTTCCGCCCGTGATCACGGGAATTAAGGATTTTTCTTCCTGCGTTTGCGCCAAGGCGTCGTGCTGTCCGTTCACCACGGCTTCCACCTCGTCGCTGATGACAGTCTCAAAGGTCTCACCGTCGTTCTCCGTCACCTCGATTTCTTCTTTTACCGCGCCCGAGACAGCGCTCATTCCGTATTCCGCCAGCAAGCCCATCAGGTTCGGCATGGCAAGATTCTGCTCATCGGTCAGCACCGTCAGCGTTCCTCCCCGTTCCAGATAGTCGCGCAGCGCGCGGACCTCTCCCTCGGTATAATCCCTCTCGGGCGTGGCAAGGAACACGTTTGCCGCATCGGCGGGGATTCCTTCGGCTTCGGAGAGCGTCAGGGGTTGAATGCTTTTGCCGTAAATGGAAAACAGTCCTTCCAGCACAGTTCCCTTCATTGTCGCTTCGCCGTGTCCCTCCAACACGTATTTCGTAGGAATCCGTTCGGCCGCCACGTATTCCATCGCCGCGGCAAGCACGCTCTCCCCTTGGAAATACAAAACCGAATCGTTTACCAGATAAACGAGGTATTGCTCATATTGAGAATCCTGCAAGCCATACTGATATAAATAATAATAGTATTCCTGATATTCGTACCACGACATCTTTCCGTCCTCGGTGGCGTCAAAATAGGACTGGAAGAAATTCAGAAGCGCGGTATTGTCGTTGACGTAATAGAACAGGCTGTAGTAGTCGATCACCTCAACTCGATGTCTACTTTCCAAAATCAAGACATACGGAATCGACTTCATTTCCTCCGCCGTCACGCCTGCCTTTTCAAGTAGCGCGGCGTCCTTCTCGGCATCCGCCTGCTTCAAGGTCAGCTTGGGGCTATGAGTTGCCAGATCATGCAGAAAATACTCGAATTTCACATCGCCCCCCTCCATCTCCAAGATCCAGACCGTGATGTCTTCCTCAATAGAAGAAAAATAGCCTTCAAGGGAATCGGATATGGTATAGGTCTTATCTGCGGTAACGTCAATCCGATTCCATCGAATAGGAAAGCGTGACACAATCAGAGAAAGTGTGGCAAGCAAAATCGCCATACTCACGGAAAGAATCCGAATGGACAATTTCTCAAAGATACCGCGTCTCTCAATCCGTTTCCAAAAAGCAAGGGCAAAAAACACGAGAGCCAGGAGAAGGTAAAACAAGATCACCATAAAATCCAGTCTGCCGTAAACGAAGGGCAAAAAAGTATTGAACAGCGTTCCAAGCCGATCGGACAGCAGCGCGCCAAGACTTTGCAAGCCAATGAACGCCGCAACAGAACCAAAGCTCACGAGATACGCCACCCACTTTTTTTCGATGTGTGTGGCAAGAAAGATCTGAAACGTCAGAAAGGTATGCGCCAGAAAGAAGAATCCCAGCAACGCGGCGTACGCGGAAAGATAGTTTACTTCTCCGAAAAAGTCAAAAAGAAGCGGCAACATCGCAACCGATAAGGTGGCAATTCCCAAAACCGCAAGTGTGGTCAAATATTTACCAAAAAAGACGGTTTTGCCCGACAGAGGCATGTGTCGAAGAAACTGCTCCTCTTCGTCGTTATGGCAAAACAGCCGAACGGTAAGGAACGGCATGGGAATCGCTACGGCAATCACAAGGAATCTCATGGTATATTCAATTGCCGACGAACCGTAAAGCAGGTTGTATACGGTGACGAACAAACCGCAAAGCATCCAGAAGATACCGAAAAACAAATATCCGTGAAGCCCGTGGAATAGTGCGCCAAACTCCTTACGAATCATAGCCTTCATTGCTTCGCCTCCTTTCTTTTTGAACCTTCGTCAGGCGACGCATCTGCCTTACGCGCCGCATCCGACGACGCGGTCAGCGACCGATACACCGCTTCGAGGGTAAGGGCAGAATCCGTCATGGAAAGAACGGGCGCGCCCTTCGCCGCAAGCAACGCAGATACACTCTCGCGAAGATCGCAGTCTGCCCGATGGTCGAGACGAAACCGAAGCTCACCCGTCCGTCCGTTCCGCGCCATCTCACAACCGAGCACATCGGGAAGGGTCTGTAACGCTTCCCGAAGCATCTGTCCGTCACCCTTGGTCTCCACCATCAGCGTTCTGCTTCTCAGTAGCTTTTCTTCCAAGCCCGCAAAGGTATCCGCCGCGATAACTCTCCCCTCGGACAGCAGCACCACGTCCGAGCAAAGCGATCTCGCAACGGACAAATCCGAGGTGGCAAGCACCACCGTTTTGATCTTTCCGAGCATTTTAACAAGCTCCACCGTCTCGTCGTTTTTTTCCATCGCGCCGCGAATCGGCTCGTCCAAAAGTAATAGATCGGGATTGCCCATGAGCGCCCCCGCCAACTCCAGCCGTTGCCTCCCCTCCGCATTTAAGCGCGCGCACAAACGGCGGCAAATGGATTCCAAACCGCAAAGATCGATTGCTTCTTTGATCTGTCGATAGCGTTTTTCTTCGGCAACGCCGCGAGACGCGCCGATAAAATCCAACACTTCCTCCACCGTCATATCCTTGGGAAAGATTGGTCTTTCTCTCAAATATCCGATTTTTCGGCGGATTTCGATGTTTCCCGAGGAAACGGAAACGCCGTTTACCGTAACGCTTCCTTCTTCCGCGTCAAGACTGCCCGAAAGAAGCGCAAGCAGCGTCGTTTTCCCTGCCCCGACAGGACCGAGAATCCCGTGGATTCCACCTTTTGCAAAAGAACAGGAAACGCAGTCTATTGCTTGGGTCTCACCGTATCGTTTACTCAATCCGCAGACAGAAACCATCGTTTCCGTCCCTTTCTCATTTCGTTCTGTTTGTTCCGTCAACCCTTCATCCTCCGCTTTTTTGGATTTTTTCTTAATTTATCATAAAACCTCTTGACAAACCGTCAACGGCGGTTTATAATAATAACAGAAGGGGCACCGATGACGGTTGCTTCCCCAGCGAATTATAAAAATAACCGCCTTATGTGGAAGTGAGGCGGTTATTTCTTTTTATTATTGTGATTTTGGACATAGCACAGGAGGGCGACAACGAAGGACGCCAGCAGCAGAAGCTGCTCTAAGGTTATGTACATAACGATCACCTCCCCTCGAAACCGAAGGGAGAAAAAGAAACTTGCTCCCTTCGTGAAAAAAAGGAAAGCAACCGCCACCGTATGGTGGAGCTTACGCTCATATCGTGGAAAGACCCGATATCCCACTGCTATTATACCATAAAAGTAAGGTTTTGTCAAGAAAAATTGGGTTCGTCGAAATTCCTTGACAAACAGACATCACCATGTTATAATAGCAATAGGATATGAAATCGAAATTTGGACTTTAAAGAAACCACACATTTAAGGAGAATAACAAAAAAATGAAATCAACACATACCGAAAATCATACATTGGGACAATGTAAAATTTGCGGACTTCCTTCCGATGTTTACGAAATTTGCCGCCAATGTCAAATAAAAGTCAATAACGGAGAAATTATAAAATGTCCGCAATGTGGCAATTATCACGCCAAAGGATATACTTGTCTCTGTCAACAAAAGCAACAAGAACCGGAAAAAGAAAAACCAAAAGAAACAACTTCTTATTCCTCCACATACGTAAACGTTAACCAAGAATCGGAAGAACAAGGCTGTTTTGGTAAAGCCTTCGGCGGAACTATGGGTGCAGGTTGCGGATGCGTTACGTTTATCATTATCGCATTTATTGTAGCCGCACTTGCTATAAGCGGAGGACTGGACGCAATTTTTTCATAATAAAAATCACAATATCAAAAATCCCCCCGATCTCTCGGAGGACAAATTTCTTGAAAACTATTGACAAGCCAAACATTTTGGCGTATAATAAAAACAGAGAGGCACCGATGACGGTTGCTTCCCTAACCCTAACAGAAGATAACCGCTAAGCTTTGGTCGGCAGGGCGGTTATCTTTTTTTGTTATAAAAAACAGACAGAATGGCAAACACGAGCAAAGCGACCTGAAGAAGATCCTGCCAAGTGATAAAATCCACGCTATCACCTCCCTCTGTACGAGGAAGGCAAAAAGATTCACGCTTCCTCGGAACTGAGGAAGCAACCGCCACCGTATGGTGGAGCTTACGCTCATATCGGGGAAAGACCCGATACCCCGATTGTCATTATACCACAAAACCGCGATTTTGTCAAGCAAGAAAGAGGAAAAACACGCTTTGTCGATTGACAAAACGGGCATCGTGTGATATAATAAGATGTTACATCTGTTTTTTGCGAATCAAACCGTTTAAAAGAAAGGAATATCATCATGTGCGCACAATTGCTTCCTACGCAACCCTATAAAGGAACGAGAGATTTTTATCCCGACGAGATGCGTCTGCGGAACTGGTTCTTCGGCAAGATCCGTTCGGTTCTGGAGACCTCTGCCTTCGAGGAATATAACGGCCCGATGCTGGAATCCCTTGAGCTTTACGCCGCGAAAAGCGGCGAGGAGATCGCCACCAAACAGACCTATAACTTTATTGACCGCGGCAACCGCATGCTGGCGATCCGCCCCGAAATGACCCCTACCGTCGCCCGTATGGTGGCAGGAAAGATGAACGAGCTTTCCTTCCCTCTCCGTTGGTTCTCCATTCCCAATATGTATCGCTACGAAGCCACGCAGAGAGGACGTCTGCGTGAATTCTGGCAGCTGAACGTGGATATTTTCGGCTGTGACACCTACGAGGCGGACCTTGAGGTGATCATCAGCGCCATTCAGATCATGAAGTCCTTCGGCGCGGACGAGTCCATGTTTACCGTTCGCATCAACAACCGTCGGTTCTTCAACGACGTGATCGCCGCCATCGCCAATACCGATACCGAGACCACCCGTCTGATCTCCAAGGTCATTGACCGGAAGAACAAGGTGCCGAGAGACGCCTACGAAAAGGATCTTTTTGCGCTGGGTCTTAGCGAGGATCAGATCCGCCGCATCGACGATCTCTATTGTATGAGCGTTACCGACGCTACCGCGATCTGCCCCGAATCCACGGGCGCGCAGGAGCTTCGCGCGCTGTTTGAAGCTCTCGAAAAGCTGAATCTTAGCAAGTATTGTCTCTTTGACTTCGGCATCATTCGCGGCTTGGATTACTATACGGGAACCGTCTTTGAGGTCTTTGACAACGCCCCCGAGAACAACCGCGCCATGTTTGGCGGCGGACGGTACGACAATCTCGTCGGACTGTTCGTGAAGAATGCCAAGGTATCGGGCGTAGGCTACGGCATGGGCGACGTGACCCTTGAAAACTTCCTTGTGACCCACGGACTTGTTCCCGAAAGCTTCGGCAGTGCGGTCAAGGTTCTGGTCACGAAGTTCGACGACGTTCCCTTTGAGCATTATCTGGCTCTGGCAAACCGCTTGCGTGAGGCGGGTGTTACCGCGTCGGTCTACCTTGGATCGAAAAAATTCGGCAAGCAGATCGAGCACGCGGTCAAGGGAGAATATTCCCACGTCCTGATCATGGGCGGAAGCGAGCTGGAAACGGGAACGGTGAAGATCAAGGATCTGAACACCCGAGAGGAAACCACCGTCGCCGCCGCAGAGCTGGAAGCGTTTTTTGGATCGAACAAATAATTATTTATAGACATTTAAAAAGCAAGTTCCGTGTTCTCCTCATCCACCGCAAGCGGTCCCCCTTCCCCGCTGGGGAAGGCTTTGAGTAACAGACGAACCGAAAAGGATAAACCTGCCAATAGTGAAAAAGCCCAACCAACCGCACACGAACGACAAGCTATAAAAGCATCGTTTTCCGCAAGCCTTCCCCTGTGGGGAAGGGGGACCGCTTGCGGTGGATGAGGAGATCTGTTTTCCCTTTTAGCAAAAAACATTATGAAATATAACTATAATAAAAAACTCGTTCCATAGAACTGCCTCTACGGGCTAGATGGAATTATCGGTTTCGATTCGTCTGTTACCCAAAGCCTTCCCCAGCGGGGAAGGGGGACCGCTTGCGG
>JAFVQC010000090.1 GCA_017504995.1 Clostridia bacterium | reverse complement strand
TTGGTTGCTCATATAGGACAGAATATTAAAGAGCATTGCATCCTTGAGCCGCTTGTTCGTATCCATAAGCCCCTTGACTCCAAAGCATAAAAAGTCGCCGTCCGATACGTTGGTATGACCGTTGAAATACTTGCTTTCCGATCCTACGCACATGGAGTTGATTCCGAGGCATACCTCTTGGAGCGTTTCCTCGGTGTAAAGGTATTTTCGTGTTTTATCGTAGGTCATATATTCTTCCTCGCAGAGCTTATAAAAGTCCTCCATCGTAGGATAATCGGTAGCCTTCATTACCGTATAATCGGTGGTGTCGGTGATGCCGAAACGCGCGTACAGCTTTGCAAGGAGTATTTCTATTGTGTCGATCTGCGTATCGTCAAAATCCTTGTAGCAACGGAAGAAGTCTTTAAGGAAGGCGATGTGCTGTGACAGGCGCGTTACTTTTTTGAATGCATCGGGCGAGTCCTCGTCCGTATCCTCGGTGGTGTCTGACCACGCCTTTGGCTCTAACGGGTTTATCTTGAATTCGCCCGAAAGGAAATCAATATAACAGCCTCCGAGGTTGAGACAGAGTTCCTCATATTCGCTCTCGGGATCAAGTACGATGATTCGCTTTCCTGACTCACGAATATTGGTCAGCAACAGCTTCATAAGGTAGGATTTGCCTTGGCCGCTGTTGCCGAGGATGAGGATGTTTGAGGTCGTTTTGTCCTCGGCTCTCCTGTCGAGATCCACGAGAATATTAGTGCCGTATTTGTCGCGCCCGATATAAAGTCCATGCTCGTCCGTCTTACCCGAATAGTTAAATGGGAAGAGGTTGGCTGCCGAGCTTGCAGGGAGTACGCGCTCGTACTGTGTGCCGAACATATTAAAGCCTACGGGCATAACCGACAGAAAGCCCTCGCGCTGTCGGAGCGTGAGCCTGTCAACCGATATTTTGGAGCGAGTAAGCTCCATCATCACCTCGGATTGCAATTCCTTGAGGTCATCGAGATTTTTCGCTTTTAATTCGATGAATACCGAGCAATGCAGAAGGCACTCTCGGTTTCTGCGGATGTTGGCGAGTAGCTCGATAACGTCCTGTAGGTTGCCCTCGGCTTCTACGCACTCGGTCACATCTGTGCCTGTGGTTTTCATCTTGTTCTTACGCATAGCGTTCTGCACGATCCGTTTCTGTTCAATGGCTTCTACGAGCCTATGATAAATACGGAGCGTTACGCCGTTTCGGTCTGCAATCTTGGAGAGCAGAGCCTGTTCCTCGGTGGACGGTGGATACTCCTTGACCGCCCAGGCGCATCGGTAGCTATCGCCTACGATATAGTGGTCAGTCATAAATCTGACCGTGCCGGGCGATATGCAATCAAAGTAGTCTTTGGTGTTGCGTAGCTCTAATTTTTCGGGGGATAACTTTTTAGCCATCGTCCTCCACCTCCTGTCTTAATTTTTCAATGTCGAAATACTGTGCGCCGTCAAAATCGGGCAGATGCTCTCCGAGCATGGATGCATCAAAATAAAGAGCGAGAAACCGTTTGATCTCGCTCTTTTTCATCCTATGGCAATCAAAGCCTTGCTCGGCTATGATTTTCTGAATACTGTTCGCACGCTCGAATACCTGTTGGGGCTTCATGTTTCGGCATCGCGCGGTGAACATAAACTGACGGGCTGTCGCCATCTCCATCTGTATGCTGTCAAGGAAGAGAATGTCCTTTTTGAGTATTCTCTTGACCTTCGGGTTGCGTTCCGCTTCCATACGCCCTATGAGGTATGCCTTGTTGTTATCAAAGCATTGCGCCGAGTCGGTACATTGTATCTCGATGTCGGGGATTGCCGACAGCACGAGCATGAGCTGCCATATCTTCGTTTCTACGCTTGTTTGCGATAACACCGATATGTTGGTCGGTGTTACGAGGTAGTATAAAAGCTCGCCCCTGTGGGTGACGATGCCGTAATCGCTAAAGGTTTTTACGCTGAGCAGTTCCTGCACCGACGCGCCTTTTTTCTTCTTTTTCTGCTGTTTCTTTGACACGGGTGTCACCTCCATTCATAGTATTGTTGTGCCGTTATGAAGTAGCGGAAGGCGTATTTTATAAAGTCGAGTATGGTGAGTTCGTCCTTGCGGATCGTCAAAAACGCATAGCACAGCGTAATTGCCGCAGGGATGAGCCATCCGAACTTTACCAAAAGTGCCACCGATATCAAAACGGCGATGCAAAGGATTATAAAATCTTTCATCCCCCATAGCCATATATTTGCCTTTGACCTCAAATTTTGGGGGTATAAATATTGTGTCATGTGATTCCTCCCATTCCCATATCTTCCGTAACGGAGAGGCAGAACTCTTGCGGAGTCTGCCCATAATCGTCACGGATTTTCTCGGTTATCATTTCCTTGATGAGCTTCGCCTCGTCCTCGGTAGGCTCGTATTCAAAGTCCTCGCCCTTGGTTTCGCCGTTGTCGATTATGCATTCGAGCTTCAGCGTGTCCTCAAAGGGATTATAAAACGCATACATATCGAGCAGGGAGTTTTCTCCGAGTTCCGTATGAAATTTCTTTTTAACGTTGCACCACAGTTCGAGATATGCATTTATCTGCTGTGGATTATCATCGTCAACTTGAATATGACGGTCAACCTCGATATCGATGCGTTCCAATTCGTTATTTTCTTTCATGCCGTAACTCCGTTATTTCCTTGCGACCATTCGGGTGAGGTTGATCGCTGTCGTGGTTGCGTGTACTACGCTCATCACGTTGAATTTCGTTGATGTGTCCATACCGAACTGTTGAGCGATCTTCGGCACTTCGCCTGCCGCAAGCATGATTCCCAAGCCCATGAGCATATTGGTCGGGAAGGTCAACAGCCCGAGGTATAGGAGCGTTGTTTGCATAAATGCCGTAAGGCATAACGCTACCACCTGTTTCATCCATTGGACGAAACCGTCCGAGTATCCCCTCGGTACGGAGAACATATAAAGCGATCCCACCGACATCTGTATGAGGAGTATGCCACCCCTCTTGATGTTTTGGAAAAAC
>JAFVQC010000061.1 GCA_017504995.1 Clostridia bacterium | reverse complement strand
CCAAAGGATTTGTCAATGTTTTTTAGTTCAAGTATCATTCTGTTTTTTCCTCCTCAAACCTTACGTTGATAGCGCCTATTCCACCGCTAATGTCAACTTTGTTTGTTCCATTTCCACTACTGCCGAAATCGGATACATCCTTTCCGTCAACAGTAATACTTCCAAGACCTTTTTCAAGGTCTAATTTATAGTCATCCTTATTTCCAATCAAGGTAATATTGGATTCACCGACGCCCATATCTAACTTGCATTCGCCGCTGAATGCCGAGGTAAGATTAAGTTCTCCTACACCCATATCCATATCAAGATTTTTGAGTGCGCCGCCTGATACGGTAATACGACCTGCACCACCCTCAATATCGGCAGATTTTGTAGCAACAAGCGAACCTATTGATACTTCTCCCGCACCGAGTTCAAAATCAATCGTTTCGGCAGACAGATTATCAACCGTCAATCTTCCTGCGCCGGTAGTAATGTTAACATTTTCAAATACAGTCCCCACGGGAACGTATATTGTAAGTACGGCATTTTCGTATGAGCCCCCGCCAAAGAGTTTGTTTTTTGTCAAATCTTTTATTGTAAGGCATCCGTCCTTATCATCTACTTTGAGATTCTTTAAATTGCTTTCTACCGAAAATGCCTCTCCTTCTTTAATGTAAAGATCAGCAGCGTTGATTTCGATATCAAGATTACGGATTCCTTTATTTACGGAATATGTCTGCATATCTTCGGTAACAGCATCACCCGTAAAGAAACCGCCAAACAAGCCTATTGCACTAAGTATCCCACCGATAATTGTAACGATAAGAAATATTGCAAACGCTATTGCAAGATATTTGATTACTTTCTGAAATGTTGTCATTTGATCTCCACGCCTCCAAACATACAAGTACCGCTTATGTAAATTGTTGGAGCGTTTGCGTTTACTGCCGTTTTGTTAGAAACGCCACCAAAGATGCTATTGGAATTCACTTTGACATTCACATTAGTTGGAACTAAAATATCAATTCCACCGAAGATAGCAGATGCTTGAATAGCACAATCTTTTTCGATTATAGCATTCCTTAAATCGCATTTTACGCCGCCAAAGGTTGCGGAAAGCTCTGCGCCCTCAAAAACCTCTCCGTCATAATTCAGATTACAGCTTGAGAAGGTAGCACATCCCGCCTTCGGTTCTTTTCCTTCCGACTTCAGTTTTTTCATTATTTCATTTGCTTTGTTACCGAACAATCCCGTAAGCACCATCTTCAAACCGATAACAACAATAATGGCAGGGATGAGCAGTTTCCATAGCATAGAGAAATTCAAAATATCTTGACAACATAAGAGCAAAAATACTCCGACGACTATGCCGATTATATTTCCGATTTTTTCACGCTCTGTAAATAAGCCTATCGCACACGGTATGATGATAAATAGTGTCCACCATCCATCAAAGAACACATCAATATCTGTTATGTTAAAGGCATTGAGCGCAAAGATCACTCCTGCCGCCACTAATACCAAGCCCCATAAAATACTACTTACTTTTTTCATTGCTTTTTCCTCCAAAATATAAAAAGTGCGTGACCGAAGCCACGCACAAAAAACGCAAACTCCGAGTCGCTAAACTAACCTTAAATAGAGCAGAAACAATTCTGCGTATCTACCAAGTGGAATCTGCATTTTTATCAAATCCAATAAGTAGAAACGCAAAAAGGGTATAGTATCCCCTTGTAATAACAAAAGAATTGTTTGCGTTCATTACTCTATTTAGTTAGTTTAGCAAGAGCTATTATACCACAAAAAAATGAATAAATCAAGGCATTTTGACGGATTTGTACCTGTTGATTTTATAAAAAATGCCCTCGCTCCATTTTAGAACGAGGGCTTGTGCGTTACTTATTCTTCCTTCTGATATTCAAGAATATCTCCGGCTTCGCAATCAAGCACCTCACAAATTGCCGCAAGGGTGGAAAAGCGGATAGCCGTGACCTTGTTATTTTTGATCTTGGAGAGATTAACGTTGGAGATTCCTACGCGCTCGGCAAGCTCGTTCAGCGAGAACTTCTTCTCCACCATCATTCTATCAAGTCGAAGTACGATCTTTCCCATATTTCACCTCTTAAAGAAGTCCGTCAACGTCGTTTTCAAGCTCTACACCGTGAGCAAAGAACTGCGTAAGACAAAGCACTATAATGCCCATAAAAATTCCGCTCATATCAATGCTGATTTCCGTAGCTTCTGAACCTATCACCAAACGTGCTATAAAGCTCACGAACAGCCCGATTACAGGAATTGCAATCGCAAAAATACCAATTTCTCTAACCAAGCGAACATTATCCTTTTGGAACGGAGTAGTATTTTCGGATTTTTTGAAAATCTTATTCAAGTTGCGGAACACCATAGCCATCAATGCAAGGATGATTACTGAACCGATACCGAACATGACAAAAGTGGCGGTATCAAGCTTGCCATCAACAACGGGAGCATTGACTTCAAATCCGTAAACTTCGAGATTCGCGCCACAACATTCCTTTGCGTCGAAGCCGACAAAGTATCCAACCAAGTTCGGTGCTGCAACAGAACAAATGACAGCGGCAATCATAAGAGCTACTCCAACCCAATGGAATACCTCTAAAATTTTTGTAATGACCTTACCAAGCGTGTTAAGTTTTTTCATTGCTTTGATCCTCCAAATAAAAAATGTGTTTTTGGTTAACCATGAATATCATAACACAACAATTTATGTTTGTCAATATGTTTTTAATGTTTATCGATAATTATTTCATTCTTGACATTAAAACAGCCCTCACCCCTTGCGGAACGAAGGCTGTTAATCTATAATGATTTGCTATTCCTCGCTGTCCTTTTGCACCTCAATTGCCAATCTCGCTCCAAGGCGGAAGGCATATTCGAAGATGGCTGCTTCGGCAAGGCTTACGTACTCGTCCCAGCAGTCGTGGAACTTTTCGAAGATCTCCTTCTGCTCGTCGGTGAAGGTCTTTTCCAAGTCCTCGTGATGCCTTGCCATATAGCCGAGGAGTTCCTTCATCTCCTTTGAGTTCGTTCGGCTGTCCTCTTGCGGAATGATGTTTCCGTGCCATAGTTCTTTTATCATATTTTTCATAGCTTGTGCCTCCTTTTCTGTCAGCACAACAACATACCACAGAAGAGAGAGGAAGTCCAGCACTTTTTCGAAAATAAATTCGGGCTTTTTTCACGGGACGTTTTCTTTGCTTACAGCGATGCAAATTTTGATATGTAAAATCACCGCCAAACTGTTTGACGGTGACTTTGAAATATTTACTTAAAGGACGGTGCATGGGTTTCATTGTTAGCAAAAGTATTGGGACCGGGGTTTGAGAGCGAGAAATACATTTTCGCCGCTTTAGTCGTACCGAAGTCACGGTTTGAGCCTGTTTCCTGTACCTTGTTGAAGGCATCACGGAACATCTGATTGTGCGCTTCTTCACGGTTGAGAAGAAAATCAATGGTTTCTCTGACCTTCTTGTCCTCAATCTGACGATAGAGATATTCGTAAACCACTTTGGCTCTCTGCTCGGATGCGATGTTGGAGAGCAGATCGGCACACAGGTCGCCCGTAACGGTAACGTAATCCGCCGTCCAAGAGTATCCTGAAGAATTGATGAGTCCGGGATTCAGACCGAGCAGAACGTGGGTCTGCACCTCGCCTGCCTGCACCTTGGTGGCATCCACGTCGTGACCGTTAAGAAGATTGATAGTCTGTGCCACCATCTCCATGTGTCCAAGCTCCTCGGCGGCAATGTCAAGGAAAAGATCCTTGATCTCGGGATCTTTGATTC
This sequence comes from Clostridia bacterium, assembly GCA_017504995.1. Classification (GTDB taxonomy): domain Bacteria; phylum Bacillota; class Clostridia; order Oscillospirales; family CAG-272; genus HGM12713. Next base: position 18,726 of record JAFVQC010000061.1, on the reverse strand, counting down.
TGAAACTCTGTGACATATACTGCATAGCAGCCTTAAGCTCGCCATTACCTCCGCCAAGCTGTTCCTGAAGCAAAACGGCATACTGCGGATTCGGTCTTTCTACTTCTACGGGATGGAATAACATTTTTTCGTGTTTGAACATATATACCTCCGTTTTTTGTATTCACCGATATTATTTCCCAAAGTGAGAAAATATATTGACGAAGGCAAAAATTTATGGTACAATAATTCTTGTTAATAAGAATTTTCACAGGAGTGACGGCAGAGATTTCCGCGGCGGTGATTTGCGGACGGTTTGTGCTTGACCACAGCTTTGACCATCTACGGATTCGGACTACGTGGAAACAGTGCCCGTAAGAGCACCCAAAAGCATCGATTTCGGACTCAAAAGTCCCGAAAAGCCTTGTAAATCAATCAAAAAATCGGTGCAGATTTCTTTGGGACGTCGATGCCGCAGGTTCGAACCCTGTCACTCCGACCATATTGAGTGTTCATAACAGATTTCGTTATGGACACTCGATATTTTTTGCCCATGCTTACGTTTTAGGTTTACCCCTATTACCAATTCTTTTTTCTGTCCTTATACAAACGGATTTACCGAAGGTTGCAATAACAAGATCAAGGTCGCGCCGACGCATAGGAAAAGCGTCACTCCGCTTCGCTTCGTGACGCTTTTCCTATGCATTTTCATAATTCTTTATCTTTTAGTCAGATTTTCTTCACCCCAACTATTGACAAAGAACCGAAACTTCTTTCGAGAAGTCCCCCTTCATCGTTTAGGAATTCGTGTAATTGATATTCTTCATCCTTGTAAAGTTCGTTCCCGTAAAGGGAAGATCAATAACGACGGTATCGTATTTTGACCAGAAGATTTTACTGCTGTTCATATCGTTATTCAGCAGGTTCTGCTGGAGCCACTGCGTATAGTTCGTATCGTTCCAAGTATCGACGATCCTACTCTCCGCAACGGGCCACAGAACATAGTTCGGTCTCGTCATCTGCCAGAGCACGCCCGTATCGTTCTTAAACCAGCCGTGATGGGGTACCTGAACAAAATCACTGTGCATTGCCTCTCCGTACAGTTTCGCCATTTCAGTTGCAACCTCACCGTACATATCTCCCGTGATCATCACTGTATCCAGCTCCTGCGTACGGGCTGCATCATTCACCACCACGCGCGTCACGATGGAGCTGTTGTTAAAGCTTCCCATGACCTCGTCAGCGCGCTGTTCGGGAGTAAACAGGATTTGCAGGTCTACGTTCCGCACGCGATAGATCTGACCCGGATGCGCCTTGTACATCGTGGTACCATTTTCGATATATTTTTCCGCACGCGCCGTGTATCCGGTTATATTTGTTTCAAAATGTTCAGAAGAATCGTCACTCATATCTACCAACATATCGGGACTCGGCAGATTCATGATGATCGATTCCACCTTAACCTGATCGTGAAATCCAAGCTTGTCGAACGCAGTGAACGCGCCCATATGGTCAGAGTGAGCGTGAGTAAGAACCCATGCCGCAATGGTCGGCTTCTTGCCCGCGGGCGTGTATTCTTTGACGATCTCCACAATTCGTCTTGCATTCTGACGGTTATATTTCTTACTGTTGGCGTTCGAATCGTCCGCCCCACCGTCAAAGACAACGAAGCTGCCGTCTGCCAGATAGAACATATAGCTCATACCGTTCACCATCGTATCTCCCGTAGCATCGGGATCGGAACAACCGAGTTGAAACAGCTTCGGCACGTAGCCACTGACGGTGCTGTACTGCCCTGCCGTTGCGGAAACAACGCTCGTCATATCCTTGGTTTCCACGAACACTCTCGCAGTTTTATCGTGGGTGCTGTAAAAGACGTTCAAAATGGTATCGCCGTTTACGTAATGGGCGTACTTGTTCTTATCCGTCAGAAAATCGTAAGACGAAATCTTCTCATAACCCGTCGCCGTCACAAGCGCGTCGTAGCCTGCGAAAACGTCAGCAGGCATTTTTTCGTACTGAAGCATTTTACAGCCGTTGCCCGTATCGTAAATAATGGGAGACCGCCCTCCGACAGCAAAAGGAACGGTATTAAAGTAACTGAGGGAATCCACGTTTCCCGAGTATGCCAACGATCTCTCCACGTACAGGGAGTCCTCGGTCTTTTTGGAGATCAGATAGTCCCGAAGTGCCCGTCCCGCTTCTTTGATGCTCTCGTCCAAACGGGCTAACACCAAAATCTTGTTGCCAACGACTTTTACTGCCCATTCGCTGTACTGCATCGTACTCAGCGCTTCTTGGGATTCGGCATAGTTGGTATTACCAACCAAAATCTCCACAGCCGCCTCGTCATGATTCTGACCGGGAATGATAAAATCGTCCTTCAAGGTTGGCATCCCGCCATAGGTATTCTTCAGCAGATTATAAATCGAAATTGCCGCAGTTGATTCTCCGCTGGTTGCCTCCTCGGGATAAATGATATTCACCTTAAATTCCTTGTTTTTTACCAACGCGAGCAGAGAATTGTCCTCCACCACGCCCGTGGTATCCGCAGGGGTCGTATCCGCGGGAGTCTCGTCCTTTTTGCCGCAGGCAGTCAGAAGCGTGACCAGTGCCAGCAGGGCGCAGAGAAACGATAAAAATTTGTTTTTCATTTTACACCTCCATGGGTTAAAAATTTTCTTTTATTTTTACGGAGTCGGCAGATGCCGTTCCGATGATTTTTAAGGACGGTTTCGGTTCAAGCTCGTCGTTTGATGACAAAATTTCGTTTATGTCCGCGAGGGGATATGGAACGGTTCTCTACTGCCTCGTAGAGAAGCATTCCGCATATTCTCGCGTCCTTCCCTTTTAAGAAAGGGGCAAGCGCCCAAAGGGAGCTTGCCCCTCATGGAATTCCGCCGTTTTTTATAAAATGGCGGAATCAAATCCGTCGGTCGCCTAACCCGACGCGCTCACAGGAGCGCGCAAGGTCATCGTTCCGCGCGACCGATACGGAAATAAGTAGAATCAATACTCGGGAGTATAGTCCAGAACGGGGTAGGTCTCAGGCGCGGTGGTCTCGGTAGACTGCGTGCTCTGAGGTCTGGGCTTCTTGGTGGTTTCTTCTTCCTTGGTGGTTGCTGCTGCAGTGGTTGCAGCTGCGGTGGTGTCTGCGGGCGTTTCCTCCTTATCGGAGCAAGCAACGAGAACACTCAAGGTCAAAATCAAGCAAAGGATCAATGCAAATACTTTTTTCATGATTCAAATCCTCCTTATTTTACGATGCGCTTGCTACGATGTAGCTTGCGAGCTTCGCCTGCTGTTCGGTGGTGTAGAAGCAGTACTTTCCGTCTGCGGTTGCATAACCGTATCCATCACCCTGAACGTCCTTTACGTCAGCAAGAGCTGCCGTTGCAACGGCGGATACGCTTCTGGTGGTAGCCGCGTCAGCGTATACCGTGGTCCACGTCGTGCCGTCCGTGGTGTATTGAACGTAGCCAAGAGCCGTGTACTCGGTAGCGTAGTTGGCAGCGGTTACGTTTGCGTAAACGTATCCATTGTCAAGCCCAGTCACTTCCACGTTGGTAACGCCCGTCGCGTCGATCTTGAAGTTATCGCCGAGGGTGGTTGCGGTAGCCTTTTCCGCGTAGATCACGCCTACCTTTACGTTCTGCGCGCCGTACAGGTCAGAGTATGCGTTGTAGATCGTAGCGCCAACGCGGAAACGGAGCGTACCGTCAGCGATCTTTACAGATGCGCCTACTGCGTTGAACACGGGCTTGTTGCAGTCGATCAGCTGAGCCAGCTTAGCCAGATCGTCACCCGTCGATTTCGTTTTGGTAACGGCGCCGTACAGGCTACCCGCGCCAACGATAACGTTGGGAAGCTTATTTCTGTCACAGGTGAAGTCAACGACACAGTTCGTTGCGATCATAGCGTTGTCTCCTTTTTCACAGTTGATGGTTCCAACCAGTCCACCTGCCCAAGACTCGCCACAAGCGGGCGCATCGACGGCAAACTGCGCGTAACAGTTGTTAAAGTAGATGGGCGCACTGTCACCCAACGCGCAAGCGTGAGAGCCTGTGAAGCCGCCGACTCCAAATATTTTCGTTTCCGTGTGTTTGCTGTGGTTTATCGTACCGTATGCGCGGCAATTGTTAAAGGTGATGCCCGATTCTGTTCTGGCATAAAAGATTCCGTTATTCATCGTGCCGTTTTTGTTCGTCGTCAAGTTGGCGTAAATAACGACGTTCTCGATCACGTTCTTTTTGATTTGGGCACGGTTTCCGAGAACACCGATTCTCGATGCTCCAGAGGTCGCGTGAAAGTCCAGATATTGATCCTTGCTGCCGATCGTCAAATCCTTCACGTCACCGTTCAAGTCGCCGTGGCTTAAGAAACCGCCCGAGCTGCTTCTTTCAAATCTTCCCGTGTAAACGATGGAATGGCCGCCGCCGTCAAAGGAGCCGTTGAAATCGTCAGGAAGCATACCGCGGTTCAGATTCGCAAAGGTCCACTCGTAGGTGTCTATCTGCGTTTTGCCCGCGTCCGTGTAAACGTACTCGTATTTTTGGGTCGTGGCATTCATCACAACCTTCTTCAAAGCAACCTTGGTATTGTCGCCGAATACGAGGTCAGCCGTCAGCTTGATGTGCGCTTCCTTGTCCAAAGCATTGACAAGCGCATAGGGGCTATCGGTAGTTCCTGCACCCGATACCCAATAAAAGTCGTCAAGGCTGTCAACCGTAACCACGGTTGTCGTCGCATCAGCAGGTGCAGCCGAGGCAACGAAGGGAACGGCGCCAAGCAACATCATTGCTGTGAGAAGAATCGCAAATAACTTTTTCATTCGTTGTTTCCTTCTTCCTTTTCAGATTTTGCAAAAAATACAGTTAAGACCCTATTTAGTCGGGAAGTGCTTTCAGCTTCTCGTTCAAATCGGTTACGATCCTTTTCATATCGTCCTCGTAGGAGTCCACGATGTTTGCCCAGTCGGTACGACCGTCATGCAGCTTGATGGTAAACATTCCCATATAAGAATTGGTGATGGATTCACCATTCAATCCAAATTGGGATTGATAAATTCTTCCAAGGTCAAAGCTCTGAGAATCCACGATCATTTCCCACATCTGCACGATATCGCTATCGCCTTGAGCAAAACGAGCCTTCATGGTGTTCTCAAAGATCGCGATTCTCGTGGTATCGTAGGACCACTCCGTCATGCATTGCAGGAAGGAAGCGGCAATCTCGGGATGAACCGAGCCGGTTGCCACAATGTAGCTGGTGTAATTCATTAGGTGATGGGTACTATAGCCCTCGGTCTCCTCCTTGTACTTCGGGGAAGGAATCGCGCTATATTCCAGATCGTTGGTATGGTAGTGCGTCATGTAAGCGTGAGAAGCGGGAGCAAGGCTGAACAAGTGCAGACCTGCCGCGAAGCTGACCCGAGGCACGCTGTAACTGTCCTTATACAGGCAGTAGCCGCCGCGAAGGATCGAATTCACATCCTTCAGAAGTGAATCCATCGCGTCTACGTCCACGTAATCCTCGGACAGATAAATGCCTTCCTCGTCCGTCTCCAAGAAGGTGTAGCCCGCGCCGGAATAAAAGCTGGGGAGTAAGGATTTGTACGTACCCAAGCCGTAAGTGTCTCCATCGGTTCTGGTGCCATTACTGGAATCTGTATCCTGCCAGATGCCGTCAATCAGCTTATACATGGCATCGTAGGTCCACTTTCCTTCTCTGACGAGATCGTAAAGGTTATCCTCGCCATACAGCGACTGAATCTTTTCGTTGATGTGCCAGGTTTCAACCATATCCATGTTGACGAACACGCAAGGGGTCATGAAGATCAGATTGGTAGAGATATCACCCGTACAGAAGAACAACTTGTTGAACATCGTTGCCTGATCCAGCAAGTTCCCTGCCCAACCGGAATGGTTGAAATCCATGGTATCAAAGGAAAGCAGGTTCTTCGCGACGCCACGCACAGTCAAGCTCGCCGCATCGGTAGAATAACACGCATAGATGTCGTAGTCACCGGTCTGATTTGCCGTATCCGCCGCCTGGATAAACTTGGCGCCGTTCTTCTCTTCCTTCCACACAACCTTGATGTTAAGCTGATTCTTGGTTTCGTCCAATCTCTGGTAGATGTTCTGCTCTACAACGCCGAGCTGGGCATTGAATTCCTGCACCTGCTCCGCGATGTTGGCGGGGATCCAGCCGTACACGCGAACGGTCTCGCCGTTATAGCGAACGCCGTCCAATACGTTCTTTTTCTCCGCGTTTGCGTCGGGATTGACTACGTCACCGCCGTTCGTGGTATCCGCGGGGTTCTCGTCCTTCTTCTTACAAGCAAGAAGCATCGAGCCCAGCATCAGCACAACCAAGGCAAGCGACAGCACTCTAACCCAAAGTTTGGTTTGCTTTTTCATAATAAGTCCTCCTTTTTGCTTATTATTTTTTATTTTTTCATGCGCAAAGAGAGCGCATAAAAACAACGTAAAATTTCTCGTTCAAACAAAATCGAAAGGGCAAATCGGTCAAGACAGAGCCCTCAAACGACTCTCTGTGAGCGCCGTCTTATACCGTATCGATGTGAAGATTCGGGAAATATTTGCAGAATTCCTTGATTTCGCGGGTAAAGTCGCCTTCCATTTCAACGAAATGGTGGATATACGGTCCGTCAATCAGCTTATCCTCCACCGCGCGAAGATCGTCAAACTCGCCCCAGATATACGTTCCGTGTGTTTGAGGACCTTCGGTCGTCTTACACGTCATGGGAAGCACCACGTATCTTCCGCCCTTTTCTCTGTCAATACGGGCAAGGGTGTATTCTCCATCCTTTCCTCTGAACCACTCTCTTTGGTTGACCAGACGCGCTTCGCTGTCAGGCGCTTTTTGCGACAACGGGAAGGGTCCGCAGTGCCAAAGCAGCTCGGCATTCTTGTTTTCGGGATGACGAACGGTAAATTCACCGAAGAGAGGCTTGCCTTCTCCCAAGGTTGCGCACTTGAGAAGCGCCATCGTCATCGCGCAGTGAATGTCGCTTTCGCAGGAGATCATATATCCAAGGTCGTTCAGCAGTCCGTATGCCGCGCAAGGCGCAAGTCCGTCAAACATGATCGGCGTTGCCGTCCAACATTCTGCCGAAATGACGTCAAGATTGAATTCCTCAAACAGATGCTTATAAACCGCGGTAAGCGTTGCCATCGGCTTGATATATCTAGGTGTCAGCTCGTCAAGGGTATAGTTATAGGTAAAGTATTTTTCGTATTCCGCAATTTCCTCCGCGTAAAGCTCAGGAGCTGCTTTCATTCTCTGTTCGATCATTGCGAAATTAAGCGCTACGATGCGGATACCGAACTGCTCCATCAGCTCGCCCTCGTTCCAGATGACCGAGAAGAAGGGAGAAGGACGTCCGCCGATCTGTCCGATACGAAGACCCGTGAAATTCTTGACCATACAAGCCACTCTGACGAAGCGGTCGAAGCTCTCGCGGAATTCTTCCGACTCCACCTCGCAGGAGGGGATATGGGAGAACGGAACGCCATAGCGTTGCATTTGTCTGGATACACCGAAAATACCGCATTGAGAATCGGTGGGGCGCATACCGTCCACGTAATATTCGTCGTCAAGCGGCGCCCAAAGAAGCACGGGCTTGCCAAGCGCTTTCGCGATATCTGCCGCCGCTTCCTCGTTGCCGAAGTTGCAGTTGATAATCATTACGGCATCCACCTTTTCCTTTTGGAAACGCTCTACGACCTCTGCCGCCGTGGCATCGTCAAAAACGAGATCTGCGATACCGATTTCCTTGTTGTCAACGAAGGTTACCTTGTCGGTTGTGAAATTCTCCTCAATGTAATTGACGAATTTCTTTCCTCTCTGCTCGGCGGAATACCAAGTCAGAAAAGTTCCCCTCGGACGGTCAGTGGTGTTTCGCCGCATCGCAACGAGTCCGATTTTTATATTGTAATTCAACATAATATTCTCCTTTCAATTCCTAAAACAATCAATAATGCCATAATCGGCGTATTCAAAGATGGGCGCGTTACGGTCGGGGTTGATCGCGATGACCGTACCCGATCGCTGCATACCCGCAATATGGTGAATCGCGCCCGAAACACCGATAGCGATGTAAATAGGAGGGCTGACCGTTTTTCCCGTCAATCCAACCTGAGCTTCATAGAGCGCATAGCCGTGATCGACCAGCTTTCTGGAGGCGCACAGCTCTGCTCCAAGCTCCTTTGCAAATTGTCTGACCTGCTCCATTTGATCCTTCACACCAAAGCCTGCCGCAACAACGATATTGCAAGCCGTTTCACTCTCCGTCCGTACCGTTGCCATAGCAGGGCGCGTAAGGCTTTTGATTTTAGCGATCATGCTACCCGAGAGCGCGGGGCGATACATCATCAGCTCGCCTGACTCACAGGCAAGCCGAGTGCAATCGGCGCAAAGCCCGAGTTTCATTTTTGCCGCGACGGTTGCCGCCAGACGCTTGGATTTCGTATCGCTTCCCCACAACACGGCAAACGGATCGATTTTTATGATCTGCTCTATGATCTCATCCGCATCGGTCAGCGGAATTTCGATGATGTTTTCCGCAACCGATTGAGCAAAGCCGATTGGCGCGCTTCCGACAACACAAACGTCCGAAAGCAGCTCGCCTCTTTGTTCGGGGGAATGCTCCACCGCAGACTCGTTCTTCTTTTGTTCTTCACGAATAATATCGCGCAATTCTCCCATGGAAATCCACCGACATTTTCTCTTACCCGATTGATTTTCAAAGGTTTTTACGACACGTGTCGGCGAGCCTTTCAAGCCGCACCGTTCGGGATCTGCGTCAATGTCGTCGGCACTCCAAACCGCAAGTTCCCCCATTCTTGAACGGAGACGGGGCAATCGCAGCGTATGTACTCGCTCCACCGTAAGCAAAGCGGGAAGCTTGACGTTCGCCGTTCCCTCGTTTCTCGTCGTACACGAGATGGTCCCGTTTTCAATGCGGTCCACGCTCATAACGTTCGTTATCAGCGAACAGCTCAACAGGGCCGAAAGCATCGCACCCGTTTGCGCGGTATCACCGACCAGCGTCTGTCTCCCGCAAAGGATCAGATCGGGCGAAATTTTTTGGATTGCTTTTGAAAGCGCGTACGCCGTTGCCAACGTGTCTGCTCTCGCAAAGCTCGGATCGCTCAAAAGAATTGCGTTCTTTGCGCCAAGCCGTGTGAGATGCTGAAGAAATTCTCCCACGCTCGCAGGACCCATCGAAAGAAGCGTGATCTCAGCGTTCTCCATTCGCAACGCCGCCTCGTAAGCGCAAGCGTCGAATGGACCGATTTCGCCGTCAAGTCCTTGTCTGACACATACAACGATCTTCATAGTTCCTCGTGATAGATCGGCGCAAGAGCGCCTGCTATTTTTTTGTACCGTTCAAACAGCTTTTCGTATTTTTTATGATTTTCGGGATTCGGAAATACCATATCCTTGGATTTGACGCAAAGCTCTGCCGCGGCTTTCGCATCCTTGAAAACACCGATAGCCACACCCGCAAGCATCGCCGATCCAAGTGAAGAATCTGAGCTTTCGGTCGTTCTCAACGTAATGCCAAGTACGTCTGCCGTCATCTGACTCCACAGTTTCCCCTTCGCTCCGCCGCCAATCAACGTGGCGGTATTTTTATATGGAATCCCAAGGGTATCCAGATATCGCTTGCTGTCAAGGAGCGAAAAGCAAACGCCTTCGAGAACGGCTCGGGAAAAATGCGCCTTCGTATGCGTTGCGCGAATCCCCGTAAAGCTTCCGCAAAGTGTGGGATCGGCATACGGCGTAAGCTCGCCGTTGAGATACGGATGGAATACAAGCCCATCGCTTCCTATCGGCACACGCGCTGCTCCCTCGTCAAGCTCTCCGTAGCTCCCGTCAAAGGTATCTCTGTACCAGCGGTAGGATGCGGCTGCCGATTTCGTTGCCGTACCCGGATACCACAAGCCGTCGATCACGTGAGAATAATTGATCATATGCCGATCGGGATACGCTTTGTTAGTCATTACGCAGATTCTACCCGCCGTAGCAAGCTTGACCGTCATATCTCCCTGATCCACCGCGCCCGAGGCAAAAACCTCCATCGCGGTATCGGTCGTTCCGCAGATCACGGGCGTGCCCGCAGCAAGTCCCGTTGCCTCTGCCGCTTCCTTCGTTACCTCGCCAATGATATCCATCGGTCTTTTGATGGGAGGCAGAATGCGCGCGTCGATACCTGCCAGCGCGCAAAGCTCCTCGTCCCAACGCATCGATCGGCAATCAAACAGCATACTTCCCTGCGCTTCAATATAGTCGGTGCAAAATACTCCCGTCAGGAAATATCGGATATAATCCTTTTCAAAGAAAATATTTTTCATCCTCGAAAAAACCGAGGGACGGTTTTCTCTTAACCATACGAGCTGTGGAAGCGTCCAAATGGTATCCGGCTTATGAAAGGTCTTGGCAAAGATCTCGTCGCCGTACTGCTCGCGGAGTTCGTCCGCTTGCTTGCGGCTTCTGCTATCGGTCCAATGAATGGCGTTGCCGATCGGTTTATATTCTTCGTCACACGCAAGATAGGTATGCGTAGCAGAATCGATGGCGATCGCCGCGATCTTGCCGCACGCTACACCCGAACGAGCAAGAATGGCTCGGGTATTTTCACACAGGGCAGATAGCCAATCCTGCGGACCCTGCTCGCACGCGCCCGCTTCGGGATACAGCGTAGGATATTCTACGGTGTTTTCGCAGACGATCGTTCCATTCTCATCCAATAGCGTTGCCTTGGACGCGCCGCCGCCAAAATCAATTCCCAAAAGATATTTCATTACAAACTCCCGTTCTTTCACGCAAGCACCGTTATGGTGTGCGGATAGCAAAATTCCTCGTGCGGCGCAAGGGCGGTGATCCCCTCTTTGTGAGAAAGCTCTCCGTCCGAATCCACCGTGTCCTGCATACCGTTCCAGGGCTCAAGACAAATGTACGGAGCGTTCGGCTTGTGCCAGAGCAGAAAATAGTCTGCCTTTGGAAATTCTACGCGAATCGCGCGTCCCGTCTTGCGGTTACGAAGCACGGCGCTGCGCGAAACGAGATCCTTGAATACAAGGGCGTCTATGGTAAAATACTTCTCGTACAGGGGCAACGTGTGGGTATCCTTGATGATCGGCATGCGTTGATTCGATGCGAGATTGCCGTACAGAACGTAGGTATCCAACGTTTCGCGTTCGGGGAAGATCACGTCGTAATCCTCAATGCCCTCGGGCGTATAATATCCCTCGTGCGCTCCAATGTTGAAATACATCGTATCCTCTCCGAGATTGCGCACGAAATTCTCTACGATGAGAGAATCGCCCTCCAACGAATAGCGCACGCGCAACTCATAGTCAAAGGGAAAGGATTTCTTCGTTTCCTCGTTTGAACGATGCAGAAGCACTGCGCTGGTATCCGTCACGCTTTCCACCTCAAAGTCCACAAACCGCGCGTAACCATGCTTTTGAAGCGTATAAGTCTTGCCGCCCAACGTATAGCAATCGTTCTTTAATCCGCCGCATATAGGAAACAGGATCGGTGCGGATGATCCCCACACCTCGGCTCTTCCTTCCCAAATATACTCGGTTTCGCGACAGCACAGGCTCTTAAGCTCCGCGCCGCGCTCACAGATTTTCGCAGTCAGTCGCCCGTTTTTCAGTTCGATCATGGTATTCCTCTTTTTCTTGATCCTCGGTCAATAACGGATCTTGTAATTTTCCCCATAGATGCCTGCTACCACGCCTCTTTGGATCAGCGCGGTGTTTTCCTCATGGGCGAGAATCCACTTGTTTTTGCGGAACAAAAGCGAATCGTCCACGGGCGCATCCAAGGGAGTATTGGTCGCTGTGGGAAGTCCGACGATACAGCCAAAGCCATCATCACTTATCTGACACGGACAGAAGTGAAGCGTGGTTGCATAGACCTCAATAACCGCGCCTGCGGGAACGTAGAATGCCTTCATCGCTCCCGAGTCAAGCCGTCCGTCTTTGATGTCACTTCTCTTTCCGAGAATAAGAACCAAGGGCGTTACCGCGATGTTTAGCTCCGAGGAGAAATGCCATTCCGTGGCATTCAACGTATCGCTGTGACCGTAACAGTACCCGATCTGCGTGTCAAGTGTTCCAAAAACGGCATCCTTAATCTGCTTTGCTGCGTCAGTTGCTTCGAACTGCACCACGGACGGCAGATAGGTAGAGCCGCTTTCCGGATAGGGCATCTGTTTTGCCTCTGCGATCAACGCGGAAACGTCAAGATCGCTTATCACTCTGCCGTACTCGGAAAATTCTTCGGAAAATATATCGTAAAATGCAAGATTCCGGTTTCGTTCTTTCAAGCAATTCAGCATTTTGATCCCCCTCCGATTTTATTTTATCCAATCGTGTTCGGGATCGTTTGAACGGTTAAAGCCCTGATAATCTCCTGCCATAAGCCACAGAAAATAGGTCTGATAGCCGGGGGCAGATACGGTGGAATGATACCCGTAAGGGAATTCTACCAGCTCGTCGTTCTTCACGCGGTATGCCTCGTCCAGCTCTCCGTCAGACGTGTAGAGGCATTGCACCGCAAAGCCCTGCTTGGGATCAAAGAGAAAATAATAGATTTCTTCTGCAATACACTCTGCGGGCATATTGTCCTCGTCGTGCTTGTGAGGGGGAAATCCCGCCCAGTTTCCCTCGGCGCAGTAGGCTTCGCCGATGGTAAGCACCTTAGCGTTGGAATTGCCGTCGATCAGGAAGCTGGTTTCTCTCTCGAAGGGCTTCCGTCCAAGGAGCTTCAGCACCGCATGATCCTCTCTGAGCACCTGCGGCGCGGTCTTTTCCGCCACGGGCGTCGCGCAAACGGCAATCTTTATGTGATCGATTGCTTCAATCTTGCAGTCTTGTTCTCTTGGCATATAGAAGCATTCCGCTTTACGATTCTCGAAAACGTTGTTTCTGTTTCCAACGTTCTCCCACGTTTCTCCGTCAACATAAACGTTGCAGTGCCCTTCCAGCATGATAAACGCGGTTTCCTTATCCTCAGTAAAAAAGCGCATTGCTTCGCCCGCATCCAACTCAATGATGCCGAATTCCAGCTTTTTGAGCGAACACTCGCCGATCTTACATATCGGTGTATATCCCTTTGAGGAAACGTAAGTCTTCTTATAATTCATATCCGTTCTCCTTCATGTATTTTTTGACCGTTTCAAACGAGGGAACGCTCTCCCGCGCTCCTACTCCCATGCACTTGATTGCCGAAACGGCGCTTGAAAAGTGACAGCATTTAAGATAATCAAAGCCTTTGAGAAATCCCGCCGCAAATGCTCCGTGAAATACGTCTCCGGAACCGTTTGAATCAATGACCTCTGCGGGATATATAGGATATGCGGTCACCGTTTTTCCGTCAAACACGATACCGCCGCGCTTTCCTTGCGTAACAACGACCACCTCGGGGGAATAGGTTTCATACAGCTTCTTCGCGGCATCCACCGCATTCGAGCAGCCCGTGTGACCCATCGCAAATTCCTCCGACGGTATCATAATGTCCGTCAGAGCAAGGAGTTGATCCACGTCGGGATAAAGCCCGCCGCAATCGTAAAGAACCTTCGTTCCGTTTTTACGCGCATACGCTGCCGCCTCGACTGCCGCGCCAAGCTCGTTGCCGTCAACCATAAGGATCTCTGCCTCTGCGATCGCCTTTTTCTGCGTTTTATTCAGCTTAAGCGCAGGGAGATTTCCCTTGTCAAACACGCAGGTTCGGCTAGCGCTTTGACGGCTCAGCCATATCACCGACGTAAAAGAACGGTATCCACGTTTCACCTCGACGTTATCCGTTGCGACTCCGTATTTTGCAAAATCCTCCAGCAAAAACCTTCCCGCGGCATCGTCGGAAAGAACGCCAACGTATTGCGAGCTCTCTCCAAGCTTTGCGGCGGCGACGATTCCCGTCGCAACGGGTCCGCCACCTGCCGCCTTGCTTGATTCAGCTCTGAGCTTCGTGTCCTCCGTGGGATAGTTTGGCACGGTGATGAGCGTATCCATAACGCACGCGCCTATTCCTACGATCTTACTCATTGGAAAGCGCCTTTCCTGCAGCGCCCGTAAGCGTTATCTTTTCAATCGCAAGATTTTTCACGCTCTCTATAGCGACCTTCATAAACAGGTCAACCGCAAGACTTCTGTTGGGATCGTTGAGCGTTGCCTTCGTTCCCTCGGCAAAGGCGCAGCAAACGTCCGTGCCGATATTCATTTTACGAATGCCTGCCGCGATTGCCGCCTTGACCTGCTCGTCGGGAATACCCGAACCGCCGTGAAGCACCAGCGGCGTGCCGCCCGTGGCTTCGCGAATCGCCTTAATGCGATCAATATCAAGCTTCGGCGGCTTTTTATAGTGACCGTGCGCGTTTCCGACGAGTACGGCAAGACAGCAAACTCCCGTCTGCTTCACAAATTCTGCCGCTTCCTCGGGAGAAGTGAATTCATCCATCGCATCGTCGTTCACGCTTCCGACGTGACCAAGCTCGCCCTCCACGCCGACACCGATCGCCTGACAGGTTTCAACGATATGTCGGGTCAAGGCTACGTTCTGATCGAAATCATGTACCGAACCGTCAAGCATAATACCCGTACAGCCCCAACGGAGCGCACGCATAACCTCCCACTCGGTAGGACCGTGGTCAAGGTGGAAGCAGATCGGAACATCTGATCTTTGCGCCGCCGCAACAACGGCGGGGCAGAGGTAGAAGCCTACCTCCTCGTTCAGTAGTCTCGGATATACCTGAATAATAACGGGAGCTTTCTTTTCCTCTGCGGCAGCGATAACACCCATGATCGTCTCCGTATTATACACGTTAAACGCAGGAATACAGTAATTTCCCTTCTCTGCCATTCCTATGATGGTCTGCAATGATACCAACATTTCAAAAATCCCCCTTTATCAGTCAAGTATCAGGTCTTCGAGCGAGAGGATCTCAACCTTGCCCTCGGACGCATTCTTAAGCGACACGTACTCGGATACGCTTGCGGTAACGATCACGCTCTCGCCAATACTCGTCGCATTCAATATTCTTCTCTCGGCAACCAGCTTCATTACGTCAGGTATGTATTTGGACATCAGCACGTTGCCCGCCCAAACGGTCTCTCCCTTGACAAGAAGCATTTCGTGAAGCTCTGCAAATGCCTTTATCACCTCTCTCGCCTCCTCGGTTTCCTCGAGATCGCGGGAAAGCTGGAAGGGATCCTGAAATACTACGGTCTTACCCTTGTTCTTTGCCTGAAGCGCGCCGCTTCTCACAAGCTCGGCAAGGAACGACGTATACGTCACTGCCTTGCAATCCAACTCAATGCCGTATTCACCGTACGTCTGCTTTACGGTCTTTGCGTCGGCAGGATCGTAGAACACAACGGTCTTATACCCGTTCATCACCTTTGCCGCCGCCTGCATTTGCTCTTTGGTTTCCTCGGTAGCGCCGATCAAAAAATCAAGCTGTGCACCTGACGCAGGCTCATCCGCAAGAACGGTAAACTTCACGCCCGCATTTTCCAAAACCTTTATTGCCTTGTATCCCTGCTCGCAAGCCTCATATCTTGCGTCTACGCCAAGGAAAAGGAGCGTATCGGCAGTCTTGGAATGCTCGGTGATCGCCATCGCGAGCCGATCGCAAATAGCGGTCTTTCCGTATGCGTTGCCCGTATCGAGGCAGTTGTCAACCATGGCGTTGATATACGCGGGAAGCTTATCCTCAAGAGCCGCCTGCGCCCTGACTTCTTTGGTAAACATAACGGGGTCCCAGCCGGTTATGCAATCGTGCACGCACGCACCGCAACCGGCGCACTCGTAAATATTATCCATAATCTCGTCAAGCTCGATGGCATCGCGATTGACGAGGGAGATACCAAGCGCTCTCGCGCGAGGGGTGCTTCTTTCGTGTCCCGTCGCATTTCCAATGGGACAAATGTGGTGGCACATCCAACAAAAACGGCAGGACTCCACGTGCTGTTTTGCTTTTTCTGACATCATCATCGTTCTATCCCTCCTTACAGACCAAGCTTGAACGGATTCATAATTCCGTTGGGATCAAGCTGTTTTTTCAAACCTTCAAACACCTGCATTGCAGGACCGTACTGCTCCTTCATCAATCTGCCAAGCTTAATGCCGACACCGTGGTGATCGTTGACTACGCCGCCGTGAGCCAACGCCGCGCGGACACCGCAGGTCCAGATCGCCTGATGAAGTCTAAGCGCTTCAACAGGATCTTGCGGTACGTCCTTTCCTTCAACGATGAAACGGTCGTAAACCATTGCACCCCACTCGTACCAGTGCGAAAAGTGCGCGATAAACTTCGCTTGCGGGAAATTCGTCTCAATCGCTTCCTTCATTGCCCAATAAATCTCCTCGATCTTTCCGTAGGGCGCGATGGTATCCATCGTTCCGAACATCTGAGGAATATCCATCATGTGACCGGGATAGAAGAAGGTAATCTTCTCCTTCCACCATTTCTCTCCGTATTCGCTTCCGAGGTCCTCTGCTCCATATTTCTTGAAAGTATCAAGAAGTATCTTTTCCTCGACCTCAACCATTTCACGGCAGCCCTCGATCGCAACGTTCATAAACGCACCCTTTCGCTCGACACCGACGATCTTCTTGATAAGAGACGCGGTCTCTGCCTCGTCGTAAAGACGCATAACGGAGGGCTTGAACTTCTGCAAAAGCTCGCGCGATGCCTCAAACGCGCCGTGCATATCTTGGAACAAGAATCCGCGGAAACGACGCTCCTCGGGCTGATCGAAAATTCGTATCTGCGCCTTGGTGATAATGCCGAGCGTTCCCTCAGAACCAATGAATATTTGGTTGAGATCGGGACCCGCTGCGTGCTTGGGCGCGGGAGACGTATAGATAATATCTCCGTTAGGAAGAACGACCTCCATCTGCAACACCATGTCGTCGATCTTGCCGTACTTGGTAGAACAAACGCCGATACCTCTGTGCGCAAGGAATCCGCCGACGGTGGAGCAGGTCAAGGAAGAAGGATAGTGCATGGTTGCCTTCCCTACCTCATTTGCCGCCCATTCGATATGTTTGTAAATAGCGCCCGTTCCGCACTCTATGTACATACCATCGGTATTGACCTCATAGATCTTGTTCATTCTCTTCGTGTCAAGCAGAATACCGCCGCACACGGGGATCGCTCCGCCCTGTGTTCCGCCGCCTGCGCCCCACGTGGTTACGGGAAGCTTGTAGTAATTGGCGATCTTTACTACCTTGGACACCTCTGTCGCATCCTTGGGGCAAACGATAAAGTCCGCCTCAGGCATACGCTCTCCTCTGTCTGCCCACATACGGGACAACCAATAATAGTCCACGCTATGCGTAATCTTGTCGATCTGTCTTACCGAGCAATTTTCAACGCCAACGGCATCTTCCAGCTCGGTAAGGATCATAGAAAACAAAAATTCGTTCATTTTAATCTGCATTTTCACATCTCCTATATTATGGAAACCTCCAAAAATAGTTCCCAGCATTACATTCTGCGATTCAACGGCTAAAAAATGAACTCAAAGCGGCGAATCGCATTCCTGCCTCGAATTTCATGTATTTATTGGGGTTGGAAACCCCGAAATTGCGGGCGTTTCCCGCAAAAGGGTACACTTTGCAAAAGCGTCTCTCTTTCAGTGGGCATCATTTTTTCCAAATTATAACGCAAGCTTCCCATAATCGCCACGCCGAATCCCAGAAAATCGTCGTCAAAATCTCTTGCGAACGGTAAAATTCCTTTACTCCGTTCAGCTTGACCGACGGAAATACGGGAACTTAAAGAAATTCCGCCTCCTTACTCGTAAAATACTGTGTTACCTTCATTGCCTTCCTCCTTCTGTCGTTTTTTCCCTTCTGGCGTTTCAAACCATAAACATTTACCAAAAAAGCAACTGCTACTTTTATTATATACTGCTTTTTATACAAAGAAAATGATTTTTTGCAGAAAAGATGGATTTTTTTCTACAAACGTGTTATATAGATGTGATAACAACGAAAAGGAGCAACAACATGAAATCAGGCGAATTAAAAAAATGAATTTTTATTGCAGCCTTTCGTCTGGCAACACACCGCGAATGAAACGGCTATACTCCATCAACGGCCCAATAATATTATCTGGACCGAGCAGTTTTTCTTTCTTTCCAAATGAGCAGCACTATCCGAAGAACAACGTACTAACTTGCACATCTATACTCTCGTTTGAACTTTTTGCCGTATTAAACTGGACAATGTTCTATCCCATATCCATATCGGCAAGCATCCGTTGGAAGTCGGGGCGGTTGAAATTCGTGCCCGTTTAACCAATGTTTGGGGAGCAGCCGATGGATTGTTATAAAAATATTCTCAGTCCTTTTCGCAAGATTGGGACTGGTTTTTTGTTCATCATCTCCAACTCGCTCGCCCATCAAAAGACCACAGTTTTTTGCAATAACGCTTTGTTTCAGCACAAGGCACCGGTTTTGAGCGTTTTTTGTGCTCACTTGCTGAGTGCTTTTTCAAAATTTCTTTTCTTTGTTTTCTGCGACTCAAATTTTGAGGGCTGACGATTGTTTTCGTCAGCCCTCTCAGCGTGTAGAAAAAGTCCCAAAAGAAAACAGGGTTTCAGCAATTTGAACAAAAGGAATTCCCGTATTAGCCTTCCCCAGCGGGGAAGGTGGCGGCGAAGCCGACGGATGAGGAGACTGCCGTTTGTGTATTGCGCTC
>JAFVQC010000060.1 GCA_017504995.1 Clostridia bacterium | reverse complement strand
TCCTGCCGCAAGCGGCGTCGAGTTTTGCAAGCAAAACATCGAGGTGGCACGCAACAGCGTGACGGAAGGAGCCTGCGGCACAAAGCCTTTTTCTCTCGCCACATTCCAACCGATTTTCCCTTATTGCCGCGCTCTCCCCCACCCGACTTCGTCGGGAGCCCCCTCTCGGAGGGAGCCTTGGCAGAAGCCGAACCGCAAACGAAAAATTTGCGAACGAAAACGGGAGGAGCAAGCCCCTCCCCTACCGTCTCTTGAAAAATATTATTTTTCGGTAGCCGTGATGATCTTCATTGACCGTTGCTTCAAAAGAACGGTGTCCGATGGTTTTCTTCAATCTTGGTAGGGGAGCGCCTTGGTGCTCCCGTTTTCGCCACAAAGAATAGAAATGAGAAATACGAATCCCAAGAACTTGTTTTCAATTTCTTGAAGGGGCAAAGTTACCAAAAGTTTGAGGGAAACTTCTTTCGAGAAGTTTCCCTCAACGCGTCCTTTGATTATTCTTTTTCATAAGCGGAAAGGTCGATTTTTTTCAGCTCTGCCTCGGGGATTCTCCCCTTCGTTTTTTCAAAATACGCCACGTTGTTTCTCAAAAGAAAGGCGACCTGCGCCGAGGGGGAACGGTTTTCCGCCGCCGACACGTAAAGCAGCTTGCGGAGCAGATCCTCCGACAGCTTGATCTCGATCTGACAGTTATTTTTCACGACGTTCTCCGTTTCTTACTTTCCGTTCTTTTTCTTGGTCTGCGTGTTCTTGGCGGCACTTCCCTTCTTCGCCGTCTTTTTATCCGAACGGAACAGAAGAAACGCGCCCACGCCGATGGCGATCAGCACCACAGCCATGACCACGATCGCGACGATGCCCGAAGCGGTCACGCCTTCCTCGTTCTCGGCTACAGGCTGCGTTTCGACAGGCGCTTCGGTCTGGGCGGGAGCGTTTGCGGTATAGGTCACCACGTACTCGTGCGCCGCGCCGTCCGCCTTACCCGTTACCGTCAGCACGTCGGGGGTAAAGCCCTCGCGGGTGGGGGTGTTGATGGCGTAATCCGTGCCGTAGGCGTAGGACAGCTCCTTGCGCATCTCGGTCAGCTCCGCCCCGTCCTGCATATAGCGAACGGTAATGAGACTCGCGCCCGTGGCGTTATCGGTCTTGATGGCATCGGCAAAGCCCTTTTTCGCGCCCTTGAAGGCATCGGGGGCGATCCGATCCTCAGTCATGGTGGTGCGGAACACCAGATTGTCAAGCTTCTTGCAATTCAGGAAGGTTTCCGAACCGATGGCGGCAGGCTCTCCCGTAACGATCGCGCCCGTCATGGAATAGCAGTACGCGAAGGCGCGCTCGCCGATGGCGTTCACGCTTGCCGGCAGGAACACCGACGAAAGAGAGCCGCAGCCCTCAAACGCGCCCTTGCCAAGGGAAGTCAGTCCGTTCGGAACGGTGATCGACGCCAAGGCATTGCAGTAGCCGAAGCCGTAATCGCCGATGGAGGTCAGAGTAGAGGGCAGAGTAACCGATTTCAGGTTGGGCATATAATAGAAGGCGTAATTGCCAACCGAGGTAATGCCCTCGCTGACGACGAGGGTCTCCGCGCTGGTACGAACGTCGATCCAAGCCACAGCGTCGGCGTTCTCGAAGCTTGCCATGTCGCCCGAGCCCGAAATGGTGAGGGTCTTATTGTCCTTGGTATAGCTCCAGGTCAGCGCGCCGTGAGTACCCGACGCGTCGTCGGCTTTTGCCTGACCGCTTCCACAGGAGGCGAGGGAGAGGATCATCACCGCCACTAAAAGGAGAGAGGCGGCGAGCTTTCCGAATCTTACTTGTTTTTTCATATCATTCACAGCTTTCTTTTTGTATTTTCCTTATTGTACCACAAAGAGCGACGGTTTGCAACAGAGTTCAAAAAATATTCAAATATCCTTACGCCTTTATTCAAAACTCGCCGTCGTTTCGTTCCACAAGGCGAAGATAGTCCTCGTAAGAAAGGAGGATCTTCAAGGCGGCAAGCAGGGCGTTTGCGGTCATTCCCTTCGGCAGACCGAGCCGCGTCGCCAATTGATCCCGACGCGCCGCGCTATCCGCGCCTCCCGACAGACCGTCCCGATAGAAATCGGCTTTGGAGAGAGGATTTTCCATTCTTCTTTCGGTTTTCTCCCGATCCTCGAAGGGGGAGAGGAGATCGAAGAGCAATTGCCGTTCCATGCCTTCCACCCCGAGTGTTCCTTCGGCAGATGGCTCGGCTTTCCGTTTTTCCTTGCCCTTAATCTGGGGGATATAGAGCTGAATGAGCCGATCCTTGGGGATCGCCGAGGAGAGGTGGGAGCGAATGACCTTTCCCGCGCCGTCGCTATCGGTGAGGACGATGACGGGAGAGGATTGGCTGAGTCGGCGAAGGAGGGCGAGCTTTTCGGATTTCTTAAAGATCCCGAAGCCGTCGGTGGTCAGCACGTTGGCGTTGCAGACCGAGAGCAGGCGAAGGCGATCGTACTTTCCTTCCACCACGATGGGGTAAGGGATATTCAGTTTTTCCACGAAATCACCTCGTTTCTCTCACGGCTACCGCCGTTGAAAAGTTTTCGGTCAAGCCTTTTTCAAAAGGCTTGTCGGAGCCGCCGCGATCGGCGGTCGCCCGTCGCAACGGGCGAAACACTCCTTTATAGCGTTTTCTTTTTGGTTCTTTTTCTTTTGCGCCTATACGGTCAAAAGAAAAAGAACGAACGATAAAGTTACCGAAGCAATCGACAGGGGAAACCCTACTTGCTGGTTTCCCCTCTGTGCTTCGCACATTCACCCCATCTGGCGCTTTGGACGATGGGGGGATTTCGCCACCTGCGGGTGGCGACCTGAGGCTCTGCCTCAGGACTCCGCAAGCCTTTTAAAAAAGGCTTGACCGAAAACTTCCAACTGCGGTTGCCGCGTTATTTCAGTAGGAAGTAGCCGAGGACCAGCGCGCCGAGGACGATACGGTATACGCCAAACGCCGAAAAGCTATGTCTGCGAACGTAGTCCATCAAATACCGAATCACCAAAAGCGACGTCAAAAAGGCAACCAAGCACCCAACGCCGAGAATCGCCCATTCCTCGCCCCCAAGAACGTTTCCTTCCAAAAAGAACTTCACGCCCTTCAGTAGGCTCGCCCCCGCCATGGTGGGGATCGCTAAGTAAAAGGAAAATTCAGCCGCCGCCGTCCGCGACAGTCCAAACAGCATCGCGCCAAGGATCGTCGAGCCTGAACGGGACGTCCCGGGGATCACCGCCAGCACCTGAAAGCCGCCAATGAGCAACGCGTCACGGTAGCCGATGTCCTCTACCCGATCCACTCGCGTCCCCTTCCCCTTTCGGCATTTCTCGATCACAATAAAGGCAACGCCGTAAACCACCAGCGCGATCGCTACCGTCACGTAATTGTAAAAGTGCGCGTCCAGCCAGTCGTCCAGAAGCAATCCGATCACCGCCGAGGGAAGCACCGCTACGATCACCCGAAACCAAAGCCGCCACGTCCCACGCCTTTCCTCTGTGGTTTTGGAAGGCGCAAAGGGATTCAGCTTGCCGAAAAACAACACGATCACCGCAAGGATCGCTCCCAGCTGGATCACCACCTCAAACAGCTCCATAAAGGCGGGGGATACCTCAAGGGATACGAACTCGTCCAGAAGGATCATGTGCCCCGTGGAGCTGATGGGAAGCCACTCGGTAATGCCTTCCACGATACCGAACAGCACCGTTTTCAGTAAATTCCAAATCAACATATCTTCTCCTTATTCCTCTCCCGAGCGCATAATATCTCCCGCGCTGACGGCAAAGGGTACTCTCGCAAAAAATTTCTGTGACGGATGGGGGGCGGAAGGAATGGGAGCGCCCGACTCGTCGTATAGCTCACCTACCCGAAAGCTCCGCCCGATCCGATGGGGGGAGATCAGCTCCGCGCCGTCGCCTACCGACACCTTGTTTCTCTGAATAAAGGGATGCAGCACGCCGCCCTCGGTCTCCCTCTCAAGACCCTCGGGCAGAGGAAGCTCGCGCTCCTCCAGCGCCGTGGCGAAATATGCCTTTTCCCGAATGTAGCCGTTCAGCCCCGACAGCTGGGCGTTCTCCATGGGAGAATCCAGATAATAGCCCGTGCAGTATTCCCGATGGGATACGCTCTCCAGCTCCCGCCGCCACGCGGGATCAAACCGATACCCCTTGGGGTCGGCAAGATAGGCGTCCATCGCCATGCGATAGGCGTTGGTCACCACGGCGGTATAATAGGCGCTTTTCATGCGACCCTCGATCTTGAAGGAATCGATCCCCGCCTCGATCAGCTGTGGCAGAATTTCCACGGTACACATATCCTTCGAGGACATGATGAACGTGCCAAGCTCGTTCTGCTCCACGGGAAAGGGGGTATCGGGCCGCTTTTCCTCGGTGACGGTATAGACCCACCGACAGGGCTGGGTGCACGCGCCACGATTGGCGTCCCGTCCCGTGAGATTGTGGGACAGCATGCACCGTCCGCTGTAGGACACGCACATCGAGCCGTGAACGAACGCCTCCAGCTCCACCTCGGGGGGAAGCCCCTCCCGAATGGCGCGGATCTCGTCAAGGTTCAGCTCCCTTGCCAGAACCAACCGCTTCGCGCCAAGCGCCGCGTAGGCTCTCGCCGCCTCGGGGCTGACAATGCTCGCCTGCGTGGAGATATGGAGCTCCATATCGGGCAGAATTTCCTTGACCGTGGCAAGAACGCCCAGATCGGCGACGATCATGGCATCGATCCCGTAGTCCTTCACGGTTTGCAAAAATTGCCGCAGGGCGGGATACTCGTTGCCGTGGGGCATGGTATTAAGGGTCAGGTAGAGCTTTTTGCCCCGCGCGTGGGTATAGCGCACCGCCTCAGACAGCTCCTCGTCGCCAAAATTATCCGCCGCAGAGCGCATACCGAAGCGCAGTCCCGCCAGATACACCGCGTCCGCGCCGTATTGCAACGCCGCCTTGAGCTTTTCAAAATTTCCCGCGGGGGAGAGCAGCTCCGCCCCTTTTCGTTGTTTTTCTTGATTCATAGGTTTCTCTTTCTGTGTTTTGTATGTTGTTTCACGATTCGCCGTTTGGTTACGGTTGACCTTTGTTTTCATGGACCGTCGAGGACGCCGGTCCCTACAAGATTCAAAAAAACAATCGGACACCGTTCTTTTGAAACAACGGTCAATGAAGATCATCACGGCTACCGAAAAATAATATTTTTCAAGAGACGGTAGGGGAGCGCCTTGGTGCTCCCGTTTTCGTTCGCAAATTTTTCGTTTTTTGCGGGCAATTCTTGAATCGCCCCTACCAAGGATTTTGTTATCTTTTGTAGGGGTCATTCACGAATGACCCGCAGACGAACCTTGCGGTAAACGATGCCTTTCTTGTTCGCCGTTTATTACGAAAATTCAATTGTTTTTTCGGGAGCACCAAGGCGCTCCCCTACCAAGATAGAGGGAAATCATCGGACACCGTTCTTTTGAAGCAACGGTCAATGAAGATCATCACGGCTACCGAAAAATAATATTTTTCAGGAGACTGTAGGGACCGGCGTCCTCGACGGTCCATTTTTCATTTGCAAATCATTTTTCGTTTTCGGTGGGAGCACCCCACGCCCTACGGGGGTGGTATCATTTTATCGCTCTCGGTGTTCCTTCCGATACCGTTGAGGGGATATCCCCTTCTTTTTCCGAAAGAGCCGCGAGAGCTGGGTGTAATCTCCGTAACCTACCTCGGCGGCGATCTCGGATACCGTCAACTCGGTGTGCAGCAAAAGCTCCGCGGCGGCGTCTACCCGACGGCAAAGCAGATACTCCTTGGTGGACGTGCCCGCGTGGCGCTCCAAGACCGAGCAAAGATATTTTCTTGAAATGTGCAAGGAAGCGGCGATCTCCTCTACCCGAAGGTTTTCCCGATAATGCTCGTCGATGTACCGCAACGCCTGCTCGGCGTACTTCCCCGAGGAATCCTTCCCCGCCCTCTCTCTCGTCACCTGCTTCTTGTGGTAGGACATGACGATATAAAACACGCCCTGCAAATAGGTGTTCAGATCGCAATCCTCGTATCCCCGATAGATCACGTCCTCAAACAATCGCTCCAGCGGCTCGGAAAAATCAAAGGAAAAATAGGGGTGCTTCTCATCCAATCCCAGACTTTGCATCTGCCACCTTGCGCCGCTTCCCTGAAAAGCGATCCATTTGAAATGCCACGGGTCACAGCTATCCGATTCCATGCTGTGCGCCACCCCGGGGACGACGAGAAAGCCCATGCCCGCCGTGATCGTCCGACCGTTAAAGCGCCCCTTTCCTCCCGTCACGTAATGCAGAATGTAATCCTTGCAAACGCGGTTCAGCACCCGATTGGGGTAGGACTGCTCTCTGCCGAAGCGAAGGAAGGTCAACAGCTCGCCACCCTCGTCCTCCTGACGGCGCTCAATGATATCGTCAAAGTATTTTTGCTCCGCGTCGGGCTTCTTCAAGGGATCGGAAAAATACTGAACCGAGCCGTCGGGCAGATCCCGCCGATAATGGCTTTTTTTCATTTTTCCTCTCCCTTCCGCCGTCGTTTTCTCTATTGTATCATAAAAACCCCCTCTCGTCAACCGACGGCTGACATTTTATCATACTTTTCGGTATTTTTTCAAAAAAATGCGACATTTTGTCATATTCCCGTGTCTTTTTGCTATTGCAAAGAGGGAAAATAATCGTTATAATGATAGTAATACAGCGAATTTGTTCTTCAAAAAAGAAAGGAGTCCGTTATGGTTTTTCCTTACGACTATCATCTGTCTCTCGACCGCCTTCACGTCGGCTGTGAGAAGCCGAGAGCCTATTTCATTCCCTATCAGAGCGAGACGGCGGCGCGCGCCGACAACCGCGGCGTGAGCGATCGCTTTTTCTCCCTTTGCGGCGACTGGGATTTTTCCTACTATCCCTCCATTGCCGACGCTCCCGATTTTCTCGCCGACGGCTTTACCACCGATGGCTTTGACAAAATGACCGTGCCGAGAAGCTGGCAGACCGTTCTCGGTCGGGGCTACGACGTGCCCAACTACACCAACGTCCGCTACCCCTTCCCCTTCGATCCCCCCCACGTGCCCGTAAACAACCCCTGCGGTCTGTACGTCCGCGAGCTGTTCGTCACGGACGACCTTCTCAAGCGTGAGCTGTATCTCAATTTCGAGGGCGTGGACTCCTGCTTCTATCTTTTCATCAACGACACCCTTGTGGGATACAGTCAGGTCAGCCACAACACCAGCGAGTTCAAGGTGACCGACTATCTGCGCGCGGGGGTGAACACCCTCAAGGTGCTGGTCTTTAAGTGGTGCGACGGCTCTTATCTGGAGGATCAGGACAAGTACCGTCTGTCGGGTCTGTTCCGCGAGGTCTATCTTCTGGCGCGGGATCGGGCGCATCTGTCCGATCTCTACGTCAGAACGGCTCTGAATGACGACTTCACCGCGGCAACGCTGACGCTGGAGACGGTCGCCGACGAGCCACTTCCCTACGACTACCGACTGCTCTCCCCCTCGGGAGAGGAGGTGGCAAAGGGATCGGCGACCACCGAGGAAAACGCCGTGCTGACCGTTGGGAATCCTACCCTGTGGAGCGACGAGTCCCCCGCCCTTTACGAGCTGATCTTGCATTGCGGCGACGAGTATATCTGTCTGTTCGTGGGTCTGCGCGACCTGCGGATCGTCAACCGCGTGGTCCTGCTCAACGGCAAGAAGATCAAGGCAAGAGGCGTGAACCGCCACGACAGCCACCCGATCTTGGGGGCGGCGACCCCAATGGATCATATGCTCCGCGACCTGTATATTATGAAGCGGCACAATATCAATACCATTCGTACCAGCCACTATCCCAACGATCCCCGCTTCTTGGGTCTTTGCGACAAACTGGGCTTTTACGTCATCGACGAAACGGATATCGAGACCCACGGCGCGGCAACCGTGGGACGGTGGGATATGTTTACCGACAACGCGGAGTGGACCGAGGCGTATCTGGATCGCGCCGAGCGAATGTTTGAGCGAGACAAGAACCACCCCTGTGTCATCATGTGGTCGGTGGGAAACGAGTCCAGCGTAGGCATCAACCAGATCGAAATGTATCGCTACTTCCACGAGAGAATGCCCGAGTGTATCGTCCACAACGAAAATATCAGCCGCCGCTTCTGTCAGGTCAACAAGATCCACTACGACCATCTGTCGGCAGAGGCAAGCCACGAGCTGTCGGACTACCACGGCATGACCGACATCCTCAGCTTCATGTACTGGCCACCCGAGGATTGCGTCAAATATATACTCAAAAACAAAGCCATCGACCTGCCCCTTTTCCTTTGCGAATACTCTCACGCCATGGGTAACGGACCGGGTGACCTGAAGGACTACTGGGATACCATCTACGCCTACGACGCCTTCTTCGGCGGCTGTGTGTGGGAATTCACCGACCATTCGGTGGCAAAGGGCGAAAACCGTCTGACCAAGCCCGAATACACCTACGGCGGCGACTTCGGCGACTTCCCCCACGACGGCAACTTCTGCGTAGACGGACTGGTATATCCCGACCGCCGTCCTCATTCGGGTCTTTTGGAGTACAAGCAGGCGATCAAGCCCTTCCGCGTCTCCTTTGACATGGAGAAAAACACCCTTCGCGTCAAGAGTCTGCGGCAGTTTACCGATCTGTCCGATCTGTCGCTGTACTGGAGCTTCACCCAACGGGGCAAGGTCCTTCGGGACGGTTTCATTCCCGTCCTCAATATCCGACCCAACCGTTTGCTTTCTTACCCCATCGGTCTTGACGGCATCGACCGCGCCCTTGGGGGCGAGCTGACCGTCTCTCTGCGACAGAATCGCGCGACCCCTTGGGCGGCGGCAGGCTACGAGGTGGGCTTTGAGCAACTGACGCTGGCAGAGACGGTAAAGAAGCCCGCCCTTGCGGACACCATTGCCGAGGGCAGATCGGTGTGCGTTTGCGACGGCGAGCGAGAGATCAAGGTGACCGCCTCGGAAACGACCTATACCTTCTGCAAGCAATGCGGTCTGCTCGCGTCGGTGGTGGATCACGGCAGAGAGATGCTGGCATCTCCCATGAGACCCACCGTCTGGCGCGCGCCCACCGACAACGACCGAAAGATCAAGCTTGATTGGCAGAAATACAATATGGATCGTGCCGAGACTCAGTGCCGTTCCTTCCGCATTCTTTCCAACGATGAAAAGAAGGTGGTTCTGGAGGCAGAGCTGACGATGGGCGCGGCAGTTTTCAGACCCTTCCTCTATCTGACGGTTCGCTACACCGTCCTCGCCGAGGGCGGTATGGTGGTGGATACCCACGCAAGAGTGGGCGAGCCATTCTACGGGAAAGAGCTTCCTCCCCTGCCCCGCTTCGGCTTTGAATTTCTTATGCCCGAGGAAAACGAAAGACTGGTATACTTCGGCAGAGGCGAGACCGAAAGCTATATCGATAAAAATCTTGCGTCGAAAAAGGGCGTGTTTGAAACCACCGTCTCCAAACACTTCGAGCCATACGTCCGTCCGCAGGAGAATATGGCGCACGCCGACACCGATTGGGTGTCCGTCACGAGCCTGACGGGTCACGGTCTGCTGGCGCTCTCCACGGATCGCGCCTTTAGCTTCAATTGCTCCCACTTTACCGCAAAGCAGTTGACCGAAACCGCCCACGACTACGAGCTGATCCCCATGAAGGAAACCGTGATCCATATCGATTATCGCCACGCGGGCATCGGATCGGCTTCCTGCGGCACGACCCTCGCGCCGAGGTATCAGCTTGCCGAAAAGGAATTTGACTTCTCCTTCCGCCTGTTGCCCACCTTCTTTCACGATTCCGATCCCTTCGACGAGTACGGAAGAATGGAATAGAACGCGAAAGGACGCGAAAGGACGCGAAAGGACGCGTTGAGGGGAACTTCTTTCGAGAAGTTCCCCTCAAACTCCCTTCAAGAACTTGAAACAAGTTCTTGGGATTCGTATTTCTCATTTCTATTCTTTGTGACGAAAACGGGAGCACCAAGGCGCTCCCCTACCGTCTCTTGAAGAATATTGTTTTCGGTAGCCGTGAAGATATTCTTTGACCGTTGTTTCAAAAGGACGGTGTCCGATGGTTTCCTTCAATCTTGGTAGGGGAGCGCCTTGGTGCTCCCGAAAAAACAACCGAATTTTCACGATCAATCGGCGAACAAGAAGGCATCGTTTACCGCAAGGTTCGCCTGCGGGTCATTCGTGAATGACCCCTACAAAAGATAACACGATCATCGTAGGGGCGATTCGTGAATCGCCCGCAAAAA
>JAFVQC010000059.1 GCA_017504995.1 Clostridia bacterium | reverse complement strand
TCGTGCAAGCACGAAAGTTCGGCAAGCTCAAGATGACACGGGCGGTTGTAGTCGAAACCCGAAGGGCAAACCGCCAAAGCGGTTTGGATCTCGCGGGAAGAACCAATGTAAACGTTTAGATGTTACAACATACTACCGGTGAGATGGAAACTGCCTCCGCACCTACGGACAAAACCACCTCTTCACTCTTAACTATTACCTATTACTTCGCGCCAGCCGCGCGTCCCCGAACTGCGTAGCTTGCTACGCTTCAGTCATCGGGGCGGGGCTTTTTGCCCCGAGACGTTACCATTCCCTCCGCACTTTATCCCCGGTGCCTGCATTGAAGCAGGCATCCGGCAGCCACGGGTTTTTTAAGGGCAGAGCCCTTGAACGTCCTTTTTTGCTTACTTTTTTGGACGTCCAAAAAAGTAAGTACACAGAGTGCAAGTGAAAAGTTCATTGAAGAACACATTGTTCGCACAAATTAGCAGGACGCCTTCAGGCGTCCCCTCATCTGTGACCTAAAAGGTCACAGATTTGCGCGAAAGATAGAAAGAAAAACATAGTCAACCCCTCCGCGAAAGATAGAAACAAAAAGGAAAGAAAAATGAACCCCATCACCTACACCACCTACCTCATATCCACCGCACTTCTTGCGGCACTGTCACAAAATCCCTTCATATATATAGTCTCCCTTGTCGGTGCTTTGTCGGCTGCGGCGGTATGGGGACACCTTTCACGCGCAAGATGCGCCTTCTGCGGCGCAACGCTGTTTATCATGACGGCAATCAACCCCATAGTCTCACACCGAGGAGCAACGCCCCTCTTCTTCGTCGGAGATACCCCCATCACACTTGAGGCTATCCTCTACGGCGCATCCGTCGCTACCGTGACCGTGGCGTGCATCTGCTGGTTCTATATTCTCTCCGACCGTCTGTCGTCCGACAAGCTCACCTATCTGCTCGGGCGTCTCTCACCGCGACTTTCTCTGCTTTTTTCCATGTCACTTCGCTACGTCCCCATGTTTTTGAGGCACTACAAACAGGTCAAAAACGCACAGAAAACGCTCGGGCGGTACGGTGACGGATCGTTTTTCCAAAAGCTGCGAGCCGAGGCCCTCGTCCTTGACGCAACCGTCGCGTGGGCAATAGAAAAAGGCATCATCACCTCGGACAGTATGCGCGCACGCGGCTACGGCTCGGGCAGACGGACAAGCTTTGCGCAGTATCCCTTTACAAAAAAGGACGCACTCTTTACGGCATTGTCACTCCTTCTTACCGTCGCCACAGCCCTTCCAATGGCACTCGGCGCACTCGATTTTGACTTTTATCCCACGCCGTCAAGCCTTGAGATGACTTCCCCCGGCATTTTGTGCGTAACTGCGTATTCAGTTCTGTGCATATTGCCACTCGTCGCGGCATTCGTCGGATTTCTGCGTGAAAGGCGCGCACGGCGGCACACACGAATGCGTACTGCGGCACGCGTAAAAACCGTAAGACACACGGAGGTAAAAAATGAAATCTCTTAAAATAGAAAACCTCAGCTTCAAATACCCCGACGCGGAACAGTACGCGCTCAAGGACGTAAGCCTTGAGATACAAGGCGGCGAGCTTTGCGTCATTATAGGCGCGACAGGAAGCGGGAAATCGACGCTTCTCCGTTGCCTTAAGCCCGAGATCGCGCCACGCGGTGAAGTACACGGCAAGGTAACTCTTGACGGCGCGGACGTGACAACGCTTGACACACGAAGCTCGGCTATGTCCATAGGCTTTGTCGCGCAGAGCCCCGAGCAGAGCATCGTGACGGACAAGGTCTACCACGAGATCGCATTCGGACTTGAAAGCATCGGCGTGGAGCAGGCACAGATGCACCGACGCGTGTCGGAGGTTTGCGCCTATTTCGGCATCGAGGAGCTTTTTGAACGCGGCACCGACACACTCTCGGGCGGACAGAAGCAGCTTTTGTGCCTTGCAGGTGCGGTCGCAATGGCTCCCGACGTACTGTTACTCGACGAGCCAAGCTCTCAGCTTGATCCGATAGCCGCCGCGGAGCTTATCAACGCGGTCAAAAGACTAAATTCCGACCTCGGAATGACCGTCATAATGGTCGAGCATCGACTTGAGGACATCATCTCCGTCTGCGACAGATTGGTCGTACTTGAGGACGGACACCTGACCCATCAGGGAAAGCCCCGTCGCGTTATCTCGGAGCTTGCAGAGCGGAGTTCGCGACCTACAGTTATCGATGCGCTGCCAACTCCGACCAGAATATATCTTGAAAACCGTAAGCTTTACGCAGACGCGGACGTACCCCTGTCCGTTAAGGAGCTGCGCACACTCATTATGCTGACGGGAAAGACCCCCGCGCCGTCCTTTCGCGCACTGCCTCCAAAGTCCTCCGACGAGACAACCGTCGAGCTTACCGACATAAGCTTCAGGTACGGAAAAAACTTGCCCGACGTGATAAAGAACCTCAGTCTTCGCGCACATCGCGGTGAAGTTCTGTGCATCCTGGGCGGCAACGGCTCGGGAAAGTCCACACTTCTCTCGCTTATCGCAGGAATTGAGACCCCTCACTCGGGAAAAATCCGTCTGCTTGGCAAAAGGCAGAAGGACTTTCACGATGCAGACCTATGGCGCGGTACGGTAGCGTATCTGCCGCAGGACGTTGAGGTACTGTTTACCAAGCAGACGGTAAAGGAGGAGCTTGGACCGTCACCGTGGGGAGCGCGTCTCGGACTTACACCGCTTTCCGGGATGCATCCGTACGATCTTTCGGGTGGACAAAAGCAGCTTCTCGGTCTTGCTATGGTGCTTGCAACCGACCCGAAGATCCTCCTGATGGACGAGCCTACCAAAGGACTTGACCCTGAAAAGCGCGCGCTTATGTCAGATGTGATAGCCTCGCTCTCCGAAAGCGGAGTTACAACCGTTATAGTCAGCCATGACGTTGAATTTTGCGCCCGTATCGCTCATACTGCAACTCTTTTCTTCCGCGGCACTGCTCTGCCCCCTGCCGTTCCCGACGAGTTTTTCAAGGGGAACAGGTTTTATACCACGGCGGAGAGGAAGGTTTTGGCTTTTTCGGAGAAAAAGCCAAAACAGTGAAATATTTGAAAAGCAATTTCATGCTTTTCAAATATGAAATAATTTGCGCGTGGCGCAAATTGTGAAATACGCCTTCGGCGTGTGAAATATTCGGCTTCGCCGAATGTGAAAAGGTTGATTGGTGGGGGATGGATTTTTCGCATTCTACACTCAAATCGGCGGATGAAGATGCGATTTTCTTCAAGGCTCCCTCTGAAGATTTCGCAAGCGAAATCGGGGCTCCTTCCACCGCTTACGCGGTCCCCCTCCCTCTGAAGATTTCGCAAGCGAAATCGGGGAGGCTCATAAACCGCCTCCACACCTACGGACAAAACCACCTCTTCACTCTTAACTATTACTTATTACCTCGCGTCAGCCACGCATCCCCGAACCCCCTCTTTTAAAGAGCCAAAAATAAAAATTTTCGCTTCTTTTCCAAGAAATACGCCTTCGGCGTGTGAAATATTCGGCTTCGCCGAATGTGAAAAGGTTGATTGATGTCAGGCGGATTTTTCCCGAGGCTCTCCCCGAGGGAGAGCTGTCGCCGTAGGGCGACTGAGAGGGCAATCCACGAACTTTGACAACAAAAAATCGGCGTACAAAGATGCGAATTTCTCAAAGGCTCCCTCTGAAGATTTCGCAAGCGAAATCGGGGCTCCTTCCACCGCTTACGCGGTCCCCCTCCCTCGGGGAGGGAGGCTAATAAACCGCCTCCACACCTACAGACAAAACCACCTCTTCACTCTTAACTATTACTTATTACCTCGCGTCAGCCACGCATCCCCGAACCCCCTCTTTTAAAGAGCCAAAAATAAAAATTTTCCGCTTCTTCTCCAAGAGAAGCAAAAAACAAAAAGGAGACCAAAAAATGAAAAAACTCATCATCCTCACCCTGACCCTCATCCTCACCCTCGCCCTTGCCGTCATTCCTGCATCGGCGGAAACCAACCCCGACCCCTCCGTCACCGTGACGGTCTCCGTCGGCGGCAACCTCAAGCTCACCGCAGTATCCGTCCCCCTCACCGACTGCGATGGAGATAACACTCTGACCGTCAACGACGCGCTCATCGAAGCCCATATTCTCCACGCACCCGGCGGTGAGAGCGCATACGGCTACGCCGACACCGAGTACGGGCGCTCCCTTACCAAGCTTTGGGGAGACGAAAGCGGCGCGTACGGCTACTGCGTCAACAACGCCTCCGCTATGAGCCTGCTTGATCCCGTAAAGGCGGGCGACATCGTCACGGCATACGTCTACAAGGATCAGACCGCGTGGAGCGACGCTTACTCTTACTTCAATATTTCCGCAAAGACCTTCGAGGATAGCGGAAGTCTCACCCTTACTCTTTCCTATAACACTTTAGACGAAAATTGGCAGACCGTCACAAATCCCCTTGAGGGCGCGTTCATCACCGTGGACGGCACTCGCACCGAAATAATCACCGACAAGGACGGCAAGGCAACTCTGTCCGTCAAGTCACCCGGAACATACGTTATAAGCGCGGAGTGTGACTCTATGACATTAGTACCTCCGGTTTGTGTTGTCACGGTCAACGCAAAGCCGATGAACCCCCTTATCATCGTGATCCTCGTCGGCGCAGTGGTCGGATGTATCTCAGGCGCGGTCATTAACGCAGTAAAAAAAAGAAAAAATGCGTAAAATAATAAAAAAAATTATAAGTGCTTTTTGTGCCCTTCTGCTCGCTTCCGGACTTCTTCTGCTCCCTACAAGCGCGGCAGACGTCGCACACCCATCCTTTGACTCAATAATAAACGCCCAGATGCGCCTTCACGGTGTCAGCACTGCCGAGGAGCTTGCCGCTTCCTATGCTGAGAGCGCAGGTACGGGGTCGGAGTGGTTTATTTTTGCGCTTGCGCAGAGCGGCATGCTTGAAAAAACGGCATTCGATCCTTACTCGTCAGCCCTTGTACGGTATCTTGAAAGCAACCGCGTAAGTGCCGTCTCATCAAAGCTGAAGATGGCACTCTGCCTTGCCGCAAGTGGCTCAACGGACGGTTACATCAGCTACGCGCTATCCTGCGTCAAGCCCGATTCGGGCATTATGGCGCATATTTTTGCCCTGCACCTTGTCACCGCAGGATATCCCTGTCCCGAACTCGACGCCGACGGACTCGTCGACCTTATTCTCGGTGCAAAGGGAGAGGACGGCTGGAGTGTCCGTCCCACATCGGCAGAGGTAGACACTACCGCGATGGCTCTGCAGGCGCTTGCGCCATATGTCAACACACGTCAGGACGTGAAGCGGGCGGTGGAGAGCGCACTTAGTTTTCTTTCGTACGCTCAGCTCGACTCGGGAGTCTATACCTCCTACGGCACGGAAAACCCCGAATCCGCCGCGCAAGTTGTGATAGCGCTTTGTGCTCTGGGACTCGACCCCTTGACCGACCCACGGTTTGTCAAGAACGGTGTCACGCTGCTTGACGGCATCGGCGGATTTGTGAGTGACGGACTTGTCTGCCACGAAAGAGGCGGTGAATACAGTGCCGTAGCTTCGTCTCAGGTCGCGCACGCCTGCCTTGCAATATCAAGACACAACGACGGTGCGGGATCTTTGTTCTCCCTTGATCTGGCGCGCCCCGAGCTTGCCGACACAAGCGGTGACAGATACCTGACCGTCACAGAGCCAACCGACACCGACACGGACGGCTCAGACGGAAGCGTCTCGGGCGCGGAAACGGTCACACGCGTAAGAGTCATCATAACCGTCGCCGCTTTGCTCCTTGTCGCATCTTATTCCGTCAACCTTCTGGCAAGAAAACGGTTCAGTCTTCGCAAGATACTGCCTCTGTGTATCGCTTCTGCGGCTCTGGTCGCGCTTATCTGGACACTCGATCTCAAGACCCCCGAGGACTACTATTCCGACACGCAGCAAAAGGAAGAGACGGTCGGACAGGTCACAGTGAGCATCAAGGTCGACCCTTCCCTTGACCTTGACCTCGACGAAATGATCCTTGACGTCACGTCCGTTCCGATCGCGGACGGTGACACAGTCTACTCGGTGCTCGTCGAGGTCTGCCGACAGAACAGGATTCAACTTGAAAACGACGGCGCGGCAGGATCTGCTTATATCAGCGGCATCGACGATCTTTACGAATTCGATGCTTCCCCCTTGAGCGGTTGGCTTTACTACGTCAACGGAAAAACTCACCGCAAGTCCTGCGACAATTACAAGCTTGTGGACGGTGACGTCATAGAGTGGGTCTATGGCAACGGCACACCCAATTTTGAGAGCTGACGGAGGGTATGATATGAAAAATGAAAGAAAGCGTTCCGTTCTCGTTTCGGCACTGATCATCGCGGCATCATTCTGCCTTTGCGTGCTTATCAGCACTTTGATAAAGACGCGCGGGTTTCTGCTCGGTATGACGGTGCTGGCAGTGGGAAGCATTTTTGCCTTTGTCTACTCGTCGGAAACGGCACTGAAAAGCTCGCGCCGCGCAGTTCTTTGCGCAATTATGACCGCGCTCTGCGTGGTGGGACGCTTTATCCCCGTGTTCAAGCCCGTAGCTGCCCTGACGGTGCTTGCAGGCATATACCTTGGAGCTGAATCGGGCTTTCTCGTCGGCGCGCTTTCAGCACTCCTTTCCAACGTATTTTTCGGGCACGGCCCCTGGACTCCGTACCAGATGCTCGGTTGGGGGCTAATCGGATTTGCCGCAGGACTTCTGTCAGGCCCTCTGCGCCGCTCGGCAAAGGGGCGGCGCGTGATTATCTGCGCATTCGGCGCGGTCTCGGCGGTGCTTTACTCCTTGCTTATGGACGTGTTCAGCACGCTCTGGTACGAGGAGACCTTCTCTCTTGCGATCTATCTTGCAACGGCATTTTCGGCGCTGCCGCACACCCTGATCTATATTTTTTCCAATGTTGTTTTTATCCTGTTGCTTTCTCCGTCTTTTTCAAGGAAGCTTGAAAGGGTGGAGAAAAAGTATGGAATCTGATGGGGGTGTTTCTTACTGTCTTTTGTGTGGGATTTGAGTTTTTTTACTATCTTCCGCGCAGAAGCTTTAAACGAAAGATAGCGGTTCAAAAGGAACGTCCGTTTTGCAAAGCAAAACCCACGCCGATCCCTACTATGTTGTAACAACTAAAACTTGACAAATCTCCCCGCGTGTCATCTTGAGCGAAGACCGCCCGAGATCTCGCTTCGCCTACGGCTCGCGCTTTCGTGCAAGCACGAAAGTTCGGCAAGCTCAAGATGACACGGG
>JAFVQC010000058.1 GCA_017504995.1 Clostridia bacterium | reverse complement strand
CGGTGGAAACGAACTGCAATTTCACTCGCAGGTCATCATCCAGCTTGCCGAGCAGAGTTCTGCCGACGATCTTCGGATCGTGGATAATGTCGTTCCCACCGAACATCCTGTGAAGCTCGCCTTCAAAAAAGTTCATGCCGACACCTCCTTACAGGATGGTCCAGATATACAGAGGTGCGGTAAGGGTGAAGATGAGGCAGGCGAACAGGATCGCAGGCGCGGTGAACTCAAACTGACCGTGCTTGCGGTAATCGAAGTATGCCGTGCCGAGCTTCACGAAGAAGAGGATCGCCAGGATCATATCCACCACGGGAAAGACCACGTTGTTGACCACCGTCTGCACCTGAGTCTTGGCGGTGTTCCATGTCTGCTCGATAGCTCCGGCTACGTCGCCTGCGGCGAAGGCCGTTACCGAGAAGGTACTGACGATCACCATCATCAGCACGGCACAGAGAAGAATTCGCATAATTTTCTTATTACGCATTGTAGGTTCCTCCTTGTTTCTTGAGAGTTTGTTTTACTTGGGATTCCTTGATATAGCAGGTGCGGATGTTGAGGTTCTTGGCAAAGTTGATTTCCTTTTCCATGCCGTGAGATACTTGGTCGCCGAATACCCACAGCTCATCGCAAAACCACAACAGGGACAGCCCTGCGGCGAGTCCGATCTCCCGTTCCTTCGGGTTTTCGTCATTCAAGCATATGGCGTAAAAATGCGGAACGACCGGAGCCGTTCCACACAGAAGCGCATATTTGGCGTACTGCTTTGCCCGCTGCAGGTTACCCGCTACATCGCCGCCAAGCGGAGAGCAAATATACACCTTTTTCATCATTCATTTTCATCGTCCTTTTTCTTCTTGATGAGGACGATGGCGGTGGCGATGACACCGCCCAAGGCTACCGCCGCAAGTCCGATCCAGAAGCCGATGTTGCTCTCATCACCGGTCTGCGGTACTTCGGGGATTTTTTCATTGGTCATAGCTGCTTTCACAATTTCTCCATCCTCCTTGATCTCGAAGGGATATGCCTTTGTGTCGGGGATATAGCCGTCCAAGGCTGCGAATTCCTCGTAGGTGTACTTGCCGTAGCGAAGCGTGAACTTGGCAATGCCGTTCTCGTCGGTGTAGCCTTCTGCCACGATCTCTCCGGCTTCGTTGCGAATGCGGAAGCCCACGTTCGCAAGGACTTTGCCGTCAGAGATATCGGTCTTGGTCAGCTCCAATTCACCCACGATGGGCTTGTTGGTGAAGCCTACGCCAGCTTCGTTTTCTACGGTTACGGTTTCACCGTCATTCCTGATCTCGAAATAGTGGTAGGTGTCATCCTTAACGAAGCCTTCGGGAGCAGTCTTTTCGTAGAGGAAGTAACCGCCGTAGCGGAGCTTCTCATAGAGATATACGCCTGCTTCGGTTTCGGTCATTTCACCTACGAGGGTGTCGATCTCGGCATCGAATTCGCCGTTACCGTCCACGTCCTTGTAGATTTCAAAGACGGCACCGGACAGCTTATTGTCGGGATACTCTTTGTCCACCTTCGTGGTGGTCACGTTACCGAGGATAGGCTGGTTAGTAAAGCCAACGCCTGCCTCGTTCTCCACGATGACAGTTTCGCCGTCGTTTCTGATCTCGAAATAGTGGTAGCCGTC
The DNA here is from genome assembly GCA_017504995.1 of Clostridia bacterium. Taxonomy (GTDB): domain Bacteria; phylum Bacillota; class Clostridia; order Oscillospirales; family CAG-272; genus HGM12713. The sequence goes on along the minus strand of JAFVQC010000058.1, from coordinate 9,815 downwards.
ATCCTTGAGGAAGCCTTCGGGCGCGGTCTTTTCATAAAGGAAATATCCGTTATAGCGAAGGTCGTGCATCTCATAGATGCCATCCTCGGTTTCGGTCATCTCGCCTACGAAGAGGTCGATTTCGGAGTTGAATTCGCCGTTGCCGTCCACGTCCACGTAGACTTCAAAGACGGCGCCGGACAGCTTATTGTCGGGGTATTCCTTATCCACCTTCGTGGTCTTGACCGAGCCGGTGATGAACTCGTTCTCGATGGTGATCTCGATGACTTCCTCGTCCGTGCCTACGGTTACAGCATAGCTGTTCTCGTTCAGTACGAATGCGGGAGCCGCCTTGATCTCACGGACGATCCATCTGCCGAAGGGCACGTTCTCGAAGGTGAAGATGCCGATCTCATTGGACTGGCAGGTAGCAAGGGCGGTTTCCTCGGTGAACTCGGTTTCGTTCTCACGGAAGAGACCGAAGAGCGCACCGCAGATGGTGAAGCCATCCTCGTCCAGCTTCTTGCCGATGATAGTGCCACGGATGATCTCGTTGGTGATGGCTTCGCCGTTATTCACGGAGATCTTCACCACCGCGGTGTCCTGGCCTGCATACTCGAAGGTTACGGGATAGGTGCTGTCAGAGAGAATATAGTGGCTGTCGGTTGCGATCTCCTTGACGTATACCTTTGCGCCTACGGGCAGGTCGGTCACAAATACCGCCTTGCCGTTCTCATCGCAGGCCACGGTTTCAATGAGACCGTCTTTGGGGATCACGCTGCCGTCAGCTGCGGTGATGTCCTCAGAGGCATACAAGCCGAACTTGACGGAGGTGATCTCACCATTCATACCGATGCCGTATTTCTCGTCCTGTTCCAAGACTTTGGAGAGGTCGATTTCCACCTTCTGTCTTTCATTGACGAAAGTTGCAGAGGTGGTTGTGATCTTGATCTCCTGTCCGGCGTAGGTCAGCTCTACGGTTACGGTATCGCCATTAAGGATCATACCGTGGGGTGCTGTGATTTCTCGGATTTCGAATTTGCCGAGGAACAGAGGCTCGGTGGTAGCCGTTCCGTCTGCGCCCGTGGTGATAGTGGCAACGACGTCGCCCTTCTTATAGCGGAGCGTACCGTCGAGGGTTACTACATCTTCGGCGGCAGTGATCTCATAGACCGCGCCTGCCAAGCCCTTGATCTCATAAACGGGCTGATATGCTCCATCGGATTCCACCACAGAGGAGAAGACCTCACCGGTCTTGGTGATGGTAATTGTTCCTTTCTGCGGTTCGTTCTCCTTGACTACCTTGACGATGGTGATGCCGTTTTCATCGGCGGAGTTTTCCTCGGTCACGTCAAAGTAGATAGGAGTAGAATCGAGGACGTAACCATGGGGTGCCTGCACCTCGACAAGTGAATATCCTTCGCCGTAAGGGAGCTTTTCGGGTGTGAGGAGCGTACCGTTCTCATTGGTGTAGAAGGTATCGATCACGGTCAGCGTCGGGTAGGTGTAGCTCATGGTGACGAGGCTGCCGTCGGGAGCGTAGATCTGAAAACCTGCGCCCGCATAAGGGATGGTCTTGCCTGTGGTACTGTCGGTCTTGACTACGTGGAGATAGGACTCGAAGTTTGCGTTGTTAATGAGATAGCGATATACTTCGCCGTCCTCGCTGACGAACACCTCAAAGGGATCGAGCAGCTCTCTGCCATCCCAGCCCTTGATCTGCTTTACCACGTATACGCCGTAAGGCAGGTCGATGGTTTCGGCATAGCCGAACTCATCACAGGTGAGGATATCTCTCTCGGTGGTTTCGGCGGCTTCATAGCTGCCTGCACTCTTGAGATAGATTTCAAACATGGCACCGACTTCGGGTGTTTCGATCTTGGTGGAGCCGTCATCGGTATGCTTGATGATGGTGATCTTGCCCTTGATGATATCCTCGTATACGTCGGGATACACGGTGTTCAGCTCAACGGTATACTGGCCTGCGTAGGTGTCGATATAATAGACGGTTTCGTCGAGCAGGTATCCTTCGGAGGGGCTGATCTCACGGATCGTCCATTCCACGTTCTCGTAGCAAGGATAGTAGTCGGTAATGAAATATCCGTTCTTGTCTGTCGTATAGGTGTCGATGAGCGCACCATCCTTGAATACACCGTATACTGCACCTTCGAGGGTAGCATCGCCCTGGGACTGTCCATAGATGCCGCCGAGGTCATCGACCATCGCATCGGAGTCGAGGGAGAAAGCCATCGGCATCAGCTCCACGGGAACAAGTCCGCTATCGTCATCATCATCGAAGCCTGCCAAGTCCGCGTCGATCTTGAACACGTCGGCTCTCCATTTCTTGAGGACATTGTGGAACTTGACCTCGGTCACCTTGTTCCACTCAATGACCGCACCCTGGCTTTCGGGAATCACGTAGCGGATGGCGGTGTTGACTTCCTCCACGGTGTAATTCTCGCCGATGAGGATATCTTCGAATACTGCCACACCGTTCTTGTCGGTGTAGGCGTAAACGTCGACCTTCTCGCCGGAGAGCGATGTTCCGTAGAGGTGGAATCTCATGCCTTCCACGAAGTTATCCTCGGAGGTCTTGATGACCTTGAGGTCGCCGCGCTTCAGCTCGTTGTACACCTCGGCTGTGGCTACCTTTGCCCATTCGATCTCCACGTCCTGGCTGTCGGGTACGATATACTTGAGGGCGGTATCCACTTCCTCCAACACGTATCCGCTGCCGATGAGGATGTCCTTGAAATACGCCTTGCCGGTACTGTCCACAGTGGCAGTCACGTCGATCTTAACGCCGCTGTCGGAGGTGCCGGTGAGACGGAACTTGATGCCTTCGGTCAGACCGTCCTCAGCAGTCTTGGTGACGGTAAGATCACCGCGCTTGAGGACGTTGTCAAAGGACACCGTTGCGGTCTTATCATATTCCACCGTAACGGTTTGGGATGCCTGAGGCTCGTAGTAGTCTTTGTGCTGCTCGGTTACCGTATAGGTGCCGGGCAGGAGACCTTCGATCTTGATCTCTCCGTTTGCATCGGTGGTCACGTTCTTGGTGATGCCGTTGCCGGATACCACGAAAGGAATGCCCGATACGATGCCATCCTCAGAGGTCTTAACGATCTTGAGGTCGCCGCGCTTGAGGGTGTTGTTAAACGATACGGTTGCGGTCTGTCCCGATACGACAGTTACGGTTTTTGCCGTCTGCGGTTCGTAGCGATCCTCGACCACTTCGGTCACGGTGTAAGTGCCGGGGCGAAGGTTATCCACCTGAATAACACCGTCATTTTTCGTGGTTACGGTCTGATTGACACCGTTTCCCGTAATGGTGAACTTGATGCCGTCTACCACACCGTCCTCACTGTCCTTGACGATCTTCACAGATCCGGCAGCAGTAGCGATCTTGAGATAGGAAGGCACGGGGTCGTTATTGGCTGGCACACCGGAAACCATATCCTGGTTGTTATCCTCTTTGCCGGGTACCGACCAAATGAGGAAGCCCGTTGTGTGGGTTGTGGAAGGCATTCTACGATTGAGTTTGATGGTAATAGAATCGGTCAGCGGCTGCGTGGAGCTGATGGTAAGTGTATTGCCGTTGACGGATACAGAAGCACCGCCGTTGCTTGACACTCTGTACTTGGAGAGGACGTTATTGGTATCGGTCAGCGTAACGGTATATTTGCCGTTCACATAGTCCATCTCGTAGGTCTTGGCAGAGGCAGGCACATTGCTCGTAAAGCTCGGCCTGGTGTAATGGGTTGCCATATCCGAAAGGATCAGATCGTAGTATTCCTTCAAATACTTGTTGCTCGTATACTGCTCGGTCATGGTGCCGGAGTATCCGTCCATCGGATAGGTCTTGTCGTTCAGCTCCGTGGGAGAAGAACGGAAACCCATCGTGATCTGCCACACAATAAGCTGCGTTGCACTGTAGCAGGCGTTGGCATCTTTGCTTGTTTCCAGGTCGGTACGATTGGGATAGCCGTATGCCAAAGCAAGGGAGAGCAGGTTTTTCTGCTCGGTGGAGAGCATCTCATACTTGTTTCCGTGCGTGGTATCGGAAGATGCACTGTAATCATTGCTGTTGGGAAGCGGAATGCCATGCTCAATGCAGAAGCAGTACACGTAGTCTTTTCCGTATTCCCAATCGGATTTGTTTCCGGTAAGACCGGGGGCTTTTGCCGTATAGTCGTGCATTTTCCTTGCAGAAGCACCCATTGCATAACCGAAGGGATTGTTTGCTGCCGTTAATCCGTATGCAGCAGTAAAGGCATTACCGTCAGCATCGGTGAGCGTATAATCCCACGACACCTCGGCTTTGCTCAGATCCATCGTAACGTCTGCTGCAAAGGCGCTGATCGGGGTCATCACGGAAAGAAGCATAACGACAGCCATGAGAGCTGTCATCAAACGCTTGGATTTCGATCTCATATAATTTCCTCCGTTTCAATTTTGAAAATAAAAAAGGCACCGTGAGTTTTTGCTCACGATGCCGTGGTTGATTGCCTATGGTTTATCCACCGTATATGACCACATAGGCGAGGTCGCCGTCCACGGTGATCTGCTCCACCTTGTAGGTCATATACTCGGTGGTGATCCCGTACATCGGATCGGTGGATGTCTTGAAGATGAGGTCTATATGGTATTTCAGTGTATTGATTACACCGTTCACACCTTCGAATTCCACTCTCGGCGTTCCCATATATCCCACATCCCAACCGAAGGTCATGGATTCCTTCCACTCGAAGGTGAAGTCCTTGTTGGCATAGCTTTCGGCGTATGCCATAACCTCTGCGATGATTCGCTTATGGTCGGCTTCGGTGAAGGCTTCCTTTTCCGGCTCCGTTACTTCGGGCTGTGTTTGAGCTGGTGGCTCCGTTACCTTTGGCGGTTCGGTTACCTCCGGCTCGGTTTCCTTGGGCTTTTCTTCCGTCTGCTTGGGAGGAGTTTCGGGTTCGGTCGGTTTCGTTTCGGGTTTTGTTTCCTCGACCTTTGGTTGCTCGGTGCTTTCGGTCTGCGATGGCTTTGTTTCCGCAGGTTTGGTTTCCGTAGGCTTCTGCTCGGTTTCCTTTGGCACCGTTTCGGCAGGCTTACTCTCTGACTCCGGCTTTTCCGTGGTCTGCGGTTTGGTTTCGGCAGGCTTTGTTTCAGTCTGCTCGGTTACGGATTCTGACGGCTCTTGGGTTTTAGTCGTTTCAGCAGGCTTTGTTTCCTCGGCAGTGCTGTTTTTCTTTTCTTCTGTGTGTTCCGTGTCCGTATCCGATTCGGCTGTGCCTGTGGTTTCTACCGTAGCCGTTACCGCCGGTCTTGTAGTATCGGGAGCAGGAGCATCTGCTTTGTTGTTTGCACATCCTGCAAGGGTTAGTAGGATTACCGCTGCGAGGAGGGCTGCGAGTATTCTTTTCTTCATTTGGTATCACCTCAACCAACAGGATACCGATACTTTCCCGAAAGTCCAGCGACTATCGGAAAATTTCGCAAAAAAACCTTACATCGTCTGTCCCTGGCCGAGATCCTCGCCCTGATCCTCACTTTGTTCCTCCTGAAGCTTCTGTTCATAAGCTTCGAGAATGGTGCTGTTCAGATCCTCACGGGCTTCAGCCGTGATAGGATGCGAGTTCTCATAATACTTGCCGTTTTTCTCGCTTTTGGTTGCGGGGCAAAGGACGGACAAGCCTTTTTCCTCGGACTCATAGACCTTGAAGCCGTGGATGGCATAATGACCGCCGATGGTGATACTTGCAAGTGCTTTGACACCGTCACCCTCGGTGGGGACAAGACGGTCGATGCTTGCCGTGATATTCGGCAAGGGCGGCTTTTGTTTCTGTGCCGCTTTCTGCGGCGATTTCTTGGTTGCCATAAGGCATTTACCTCCGTTTCTTTGATTGTATATTTAGGCGTTTTATGACCGCAGTCATATTTATCACCACCACCTTTCAACTGCGTATTTTATTCTTGCTTATTGGAATGAGCTGCCTGTTTCTCAGCCCACAATACCGAGAGGTGGACGAGAGCTGCTCTCTGCTGATCGGCGGACAGACCGCTTAAAAAGTCAAAGAGCGTAACCTCATCGTCTTTTACGACCGCAGGCTGCGCTCCTTGGCAGTTATCACAGATCTTCTCACGCTTAACGATGACTGTTCTGCCGTCATCTGCTTCGGTAAAGGAGAGGACGTCGTTGTAGGAAAAGCCTACGCGCTGTCTGATCTCATACGGGATGGTAATTCTTCCTCGTTTGCCGAGGATTCGGAATAGCTTTTTCATTTTTCGTTCACCTCACTGTATTCACAATGTTCTCTGCACGGGCAGGAGTCACACTCGCCGTCGCAGTCGGTTTGGTCTACGGGACAGTCCTCGCAATCGCCTTCACAGACGATGTCGCCAACGTCATCGAGGTTTTCGATAACGAGTTTCTTGCCGTCCACGTACATCTGCATAGGATCACCCTCAAAGATCCCTGCCTCCAAGAGCATCTCGGCAGGCACGGCAAGGAGGACGATTTCCGTTTTCATCTTCTTATCTTGCATTGGATGATACACTCCTTCAGTATTTTTTCGTTGTCATAGCACTCATCGTCAAAGGCATCGCCGTACACGTTGAACAACGTGAGCTGTGCAGGCTTGGCGCGCTCCCTTTCGTAGAGGTCGTAGTTGCCGATGAGCAGTTCCTTGAATTCTTTGCCTGCCTCATACCTCTGTGCCATGGAATGGGTTCGGGAGAAGTCGAAGAGCGAGAAGCCTTCGTACAGCTCCCGAATTTCGGGGCAGTCGTTGTAGGACAAGAGAAACTTGCCCTTGATGTTTTTCAGCGTATCTCTCAGTCTGACATGGTCATCCCATCCGAAGCCCACCTCATACATATCCTCGGTGGAGAAGTACGGCGGATCGGCATAGAAAAACGCATCCGGTCGGTCATAGTGCTTGATGAGCGTTTCGAAGTCCTGATTTTCCACGATGACGTTCGCCATTCGGGTTTGCAACTCTGCGATCAATCCGAAGAGCTTTCGGATGTCAAATGGCTGCGAGGCATAGGATTTTCCGCTGCTGGAGTAGCTGAATCGCAGGAGCTTGAGGAACATGGCGGCACGTCGGACATCGTAATCCTCGGTTATCCTTGTGCGTATCTCCATCAGCTCCTTTGCTTCGGGCGGTGGGAACAGTATCTCCGTCAGCTTCAGTTCTTCCGAGAGGTACAGATCGTCAAAGACCTCGTTCTCGAAAAACCTGCGGATGGCTATAAAGTCCTCACGGGAGTTTAAGTGGCAGAAGCCCAGCTCTCGGATGGTCGCCATCGTGCGTTCCTTCATGCAGTGAAACAGATTCGCCAGATTGCGGTCAAAGTCGTTGTACACCTCGAAGGAGGATACGGTGGGGTTTCCGAGAAGTACGCTGCCGGAGCCGCCGAACACGTCAATAAATCTGCCGTAGTTCAGCGGAAACAGTGCGTAGAGAATGTGAAGGATGGATGTTTTATTGCCCACCCTCGATACAGGGGTTTTAATGGGGATCACCTCACTTTCGTGACGGTTCAATCGCCCCATAAACGAAAAAAAGACGGTACCAATCGTCACGGGGCGATTGATACCGTCTTAATACTTATTGGTCAAGATAGGTCTTGTCTTTGCGTTCGAGCTGTGCTTTCAGCTTACGGATTTCCTGTTCGTAGTATCCGGTGCGGTTGATCAGAAAACAGCAATGGATGCCGATTCCGAGACACCCGCCGATCAAAAGTCCGACAATAAGCCATACAAGTTCGTTCATTGGTTATATTCCTCCCATATTCATAGTTTCGGTTTCATCTTCCTCCGGCGGGACATATCCGATATCGTATGCATCCTCGCCGAGATCCTTGAGGAGGGCGTTGAACTGATCCACGTCCTCGCATTTGCGAATGCCGAAGTCGGCAACGCCTTGCTCAAATTCGGACAGATCCGCGCCGTCATCGGCAAGGTCATAGCGGAGCATCAGCCACGCCACACCCTTCGTCCAACAGACACAGAGGCAGGTGGGATAACCGCCTGTTTGGTCACATTGGAAGTCGCCGGTGGTATCGGTAAGGTCGCCGGAGCCTACGGTCTGCTCCAATTTCTTGCTGAATTCATCGTAGTTCATTGGCGCATACCGAACCCTTCGTCCATATCTTCGTCGCAGTCCTCATCGGGGATTTCTCCTTCGAAGCCACCCAGCCTGTTGGGAACGTAGTCCGAAAGCCAGGTGCCGCCGAAGTTGTCGTGGGTAGCCAAACGCCACACGGCGAACTTACCGATGTTCAGCTCCGTACCTTCAAAGGGATACAGGATGCAGGTTAGCTCTCCGTGCTTAAATACGGAGCAGTTCTCGAACTTACTGCCGTTCAGAAGGATGCCTTCCTTTGTCAGCAAGTCGTTGATGCCGTCCAGCCATTCCTGGGGATCACCTCCGCAACCCTGTAATATGAGACCTTCTTTGCCTTTCATTCGGCGAAGGTCATCGGTCGTTATGGTTTTAATGCTCATTGTGAGATACCTCCCATCTGTATGGTTTGGGTTTCATCCTCGTCCTCATCCAAGTCCTCATCATCGGACTGCGTAAAGTCAGTTTCCATGAACTCGGTGGGAGTCAGCTCGTATCCGAGGAAGTTGGGCGAAGTGTCATCGTCAAAGGCGATATATCCTTCGCTGCCGAAGGACAGAGGTGCTTTGACAAGGATGGTGCCGCTGTGGTCGCTCCCGGCACACGGCTCCACGGTAGCAAAGGTGATGCCTTCACCGGATCGCAGATCGTATCGGTATAACCCCTCCGGCAGTTCCTGTTCGGTGACTCTGCCGTTGGTAAACAGCGCCGTTTGCCCAAGCACCTCCACCACCTCTAATTTCTCATCGGTGAGTGCTTGGGTGGTCAGCTCCTTTGCTTGTACCTCGTCATAAGGGACAAGGTCATGCAAGGTGCCGCCCCTTGCGGAGATCACGCCGTAATCGGTGTTGGTAGCTCCCAGCCGTTCGAGGAGCCTTGCTCCTTCATCCTTTGCGAACAGACCGCACAACCACTTATGGTCGAAGCCGATGCCGAGATGGTGTTCGAGATAGCTCTTGAAAAAGTCGCTGTCGCTGTCCACGTAGGCGCTCAGCTCGTACTTGTTAAGGTTGGCAATAACGTCGCCGATATCGTCAAGATCGGCGGGATGCTCTGCGGAGAGCACCGCCTTGAACTTCATCTGTTCCTGTGGGGAGAGATACGGGAGCTTCTCGGCAAGACCATTCAGCTTATCGAAGAGCCGCATATCGCCGAACTGTTCAGCAGTGATCTGCGGCACAGAGGACTCGAAGTCCAAGTACACGCATTCTTCGATACTGCCGACACCCAGCTCACGGGCAATACGGTCGGCCGCTTGCCTTGCCATCGGGAGGGTGATCCATACCGCTTTGTCCTCGACCTCGGATACATCCTCAGTGGGAGGAGGTGCGATCTGTAAGCGGAAGGCATACCAATTTTCCATCTCGGTGTCGGGGAGCTGCTTTCCGTCGTAGATTTCGGGTGGCTTATAGTCGCCTGCGAAGATGGCGTAACCGTCTGTCAGATAGCAGTTGAGCGAAGTCCGATAAAGCGCACCGATCTTGGCTTTGTCAAGCAGGTACAGAGACGATTCGGGGATGTTATTCACGTCGTCATGCAACTCGTTTTCGATGATGAACTGACCGAGCTGCTCGTCGGTGCGGATATTAGAGGCAACCATGATCTCGTCGTATCCGTAGGTGCAGTTGATCAGATCCTTCATACTGAGAAGGTCATCCGCAGGACTGCCAAGCACCTTTGGTGCAACGGTACGGAAGATAGCGAGTTCGCTGTCGCTCATCT
>JAFVQC010000089.1 GCA_017504995.1 Clostridia bacterium | reverse complement strand
TCCCTTACCGAGACAGATGAGGAGATCTGCTGCACCTTTACAAACGACGGAAAAGTACCGACGAACGAAATCAAATTCGCAGGCGGACTGTATGATCTTTCTGTTCTCGCCGCAAAGCAGGGCGCAACGCTGTCAAGCGATACTGGAGAAGAGTTCACGCTCATCCTCCGCTTTCCGAAGAACGTCTTGAAAATCAGCCATGTGGCTGATGACAAGACGGTTCCGGAGTAATATAATTGAAATCGAAAAGAAAAGGAGGTGAGGACGTGGCGGTAAACGTACTGATCGTAGAAGATCAGGATATCCCGCGCGAGCTTTTTGAAATCTATATCAAATCGAGCGAGCAGTTTAATCATCTTCTTTCAATATCCAACGCTTCGGCGGCGTTATCGGTATGTAAAGCGGGTAATGTCGATCTGATCCTGATGGACGTGATGACCGAGCTTTACCGAAGCGGACTGGACGCGGCGGAAGAAATTAAAAAGCAGTTCCCGCAGATCAAGATCATCATCGTCACCTCCATGCCCGAATACTCCTGGATCTCGCGTGCAAAGGAGATCGGCGTGGATTCCTTTTGGTACAAGGACGGGCAGAAATCGAGGATCCTCGACGTGATGGAGCGCACGATGGCGGGGGAGCGGATCTTTCCGGACGAAACGCCGCTCATCCGCATAGGCAACGCCACCAATCACGAATTCACCGAGCGCGAGCTGGACGTACTCAAGGAACTGACCACGGGCGACACCAACGCCGAGATCGCGGGGCGGCTTTTCATTTCGGTAGCGACGGTGAAAAGCCATATCCTGCACCTGATGGAAAAAACGGGGTTCAAGACCCGCACCGAGCTTGTTTCCGAAGCGCGGGGGCTTGGGATCGTGATCAAAGATACAAAACCGGAATAAAAAACACAAGGAGATAAACGATATGGGAAAGCCGGATCTCACCGAAGAAGAACTGAAGCGCCTTCTTGAAGAACAGCAGAAAAAGGTGGAAGCGATGCTCGCCGCCATGACGCCCGAAGAGCGCGCCGACGCCGAAAAGAAGTTTGCCGCCATGCGGGAAGCGGACGAGGCCGCCATGCGCAAAACGCTGGGCGACGCGCGAAAAGTCATGGAAATGAATACGGCGCAGGAGCATCATACCGTCCCGTATCCCGGCGCGTACGTCCCAGACGGGGCGCGGAGCGACGCCGAAAAACCGGTCCGCTTCTGCCAAAACTGCGGCGCGCAAGCCGGCGACGGGAAGTTCTGCGAATACTGCGGCTCTCCCCTGAAATAACGATGAAAACACTTTTATTGATCGCGGGGATCGTCCTTGCTGGAGCAGGCGTTTTGGCGCTATCCTTTTCCGCACTCAACCTGTTCGGCTTCCGTTCCGTGCTCGACGGTTCTCCTGAATTATGCGCAGCCATGCACCGCCGTTTTGTCATATTCTGCATCACAGGAGTTCTTCTCGCCGCCGGCGGCGCCGTCTGCCTGTTTTTCCGCTTCAAAGAATAAAACTCCCTGCCCGGCGGGTTTTTCTTTTTAGGATGCAAAAACAGCCGCATGGCTGATGTGCAAATGATGGAATACAGATATAATGATGTTGGATATCATTTAAAGTAAGTATGAAAGGAAATGCAAATATGAAAAGAATAACAGCTATCGCACTTGTCCTTATCATGGTACTGTGTCTTGTCTCCTGCGCCTCCTCCGGCGACGGCTCTGTCAGCGGTACTTATAAGCTTTACGCCCTCGATTACGATGAAGGTCACGCTGTCTTCGCCGACGAATTTTTCTCCGGTGAGAACTACGTATTACTAAAAGACGGCGGCAAAGCCGAAATGTGTCTCGAGGACGACGTCGCGGATGCGACGTGGAAGATGAGCGGAGACCGCATCACCGTAACTCTTGACGACGGAGATATGGAAGGCACGCTTAAGGACGGCATACTGACCTTGGTCTCCGACGGTTCAAATCTCTATTTTGTCAAAGACGGCGCCTCTACGGAGGGCATCAAAGCCGTCACACTCGACGAGCTCTTGCACGGACTTGTTGACGAACCCAATACTTCTGAGGGCAGCGAACTTCAGAGAAAGTGGAACGGCTGGTATTACGGCTGTCTTGACATCAACGGCAGCGAGGGCGGCTGGGAATCTGCCAATGGCCTGACCTTCGATGCGGCCATGCGGGTGGAGCTGGATGCGGACGGCCATGGCACCCTGATCATCTACGATCCCTACGGGGCGTTCGCGGTCAATCCCGACCACAACAACCGCTATGTCGTGATCGACTGCCATGCGGATGCGTCCTATCTCTACGGCGACAGCGGCACCGCCTTTGACTACGACATCAACACCTCCGACTGGATCGTTGTGCGCAATCTGGACAACCAGGACAAGCTGAACGTCGGCTCGTCCTACACAGACGAGAACGGCAACAAGCTGGGTTACGATTTCACCTTCCTGCCGTGGGGCGACCGTTGGGAGAAGGAGACCTACCAGCAGTTTATCCCTCACTTCGACGAGTATCTGGCAAAGCTGGATGAGGGATGGAGCGATCCCTTCGGCGAATTGTCCGACCCTCTCGGCACGGACAGCGGTAATTCGGGCGGCAACGCGGGCGGCGACAGAACGGGCACCAAGCTCGACGTGAACGGCCGCGGGATACTCAACGTCTACTACCCCGCCGAACAGTTCGAATACGACGATACGTACGGCAAGCTGAAAAACGAAGCGACAGGCGTCGGCATACTGATCGACCCGATGCTCGGCGCGACGAACCTTGCGGAGCTGAAGCAGTCTTACGAAGAAAACAACAGCGACGAGGACGACTATTCTCTGAAAGAGACGACCTTGAACGGATACAAGGCGATCGTAATGACGTATTCCGACTGGCTCGGCGCGACGATGCGCATTGACGTTGACTTCGGCGGAAACCACGACGGCTGGTACGGCGTAAGTTTCGTGGTGTCCGGCGACTCGCTCTCCGACTGTGATACGGACGTCGTCTGGTCAATCATCAATTCGATGGAACTCGTCAAGTAAAGAGCACCTGAGGATTTTTCTGCTCCTATTGGGTGAAAGATATGAAAAAATGGTTTTTGATAGCGCTCGGCGCTTTACTCTTGCTGCTTTGTTCCTGCAAAACGAATCAAGGAGATACGGCTATGAACGATTTGGACGTCGTCGGAACGAAAGAAATATCCGTCACATTCGTCAACGGCGTGGAAGATGCGGATATCTGGATACTTCCGCAAACAGATGAAAACCTCGGAACCACGCTGTGGGGAACGCCGACTCTGAAGGATTCGGTCAAGGACACGATCGGAACGTGCCGGGTAGAGGGCGGTGCGGAGAATTATATCGTCAGGATCATCGATGCGGATGAGGCATATTACGCCGCAAGTGATTTCATCCTTCTCGACGGATACACCGTCCGGTTTACGTCGGACACGGATAAGTACGACGCCGCTCTCACCGTCATCGACGAGAACGGCAGTGTGATATGGGAACAGAACGGCGTCTTTATTGGAGTGATAGGATAAGGTCTATCGTTAGAAAACGCCAAATGATAGAAAGGCTGAAGCATTTTTGCTTCGTCCTTTTTCAATATCATCCGTTTGGCTGATGTACGGCAGGATGATTGGCGTTATAATGATATCGGATAAGTATATTTATATTTTAAAGATGATATTATTTTAAAGGAGGATAATATTATGAAAAAAAGGATAGCGTCTCTCTTTCTTGCAGTTATTATGTTGATATCGCTTGCGACGTCTGTGTTTCCGATCCATGTCCATGCCGACGGTTTGTACTGCGAGAACTGCGGCGAATGGAAGGACGACAGCGTGAACTGGTGTAGTGAATGTTATATCTGCGAGGATTGCGTTGACGGCTGGTGCGAGGACTGCGCCAACTGCTACTTGTGCGGATATGAACTCGGACTCCATTGCCCGGAATGCTTCGAGAGCTGTGTGGATCCGTCGTACGGCAACGTGCCGCATTGCGTCAGCTGTATGAAATGCGAGAACTGCGCGGATCTCACCGACACGTCAAACGGACCGCTCTGTGAGGATTGTCTGGAAGACTTTCAGGAGAACGGCGCCAACAAGATGTGCGCAAACTGCGGCGTTAACGTGCTCTATAACGAAGATCTCGACGAGGAGACCGAGGCGTGCGCCGACTGCGGCGAGCATTGCGTCGATTGCTACGAGGAATTCCTCTGCCCGGAATGCAGCGAATGCACGCTCTGCAAGGGCGTTGAGCTTTGCGAATCCTGCGGAATCTGCGAGGAGTGCGCCGAAAGCTACGGATATCATTGCCCGGAATGCGGCGACTGCTACGCCGACGTGGGTCAGTGCCCCGACGAAGGCGAGCATTGCGTCAACTGCTGTGAATTCGTGTGCGATAATTGCGGGACCTGTGCGGATGGCGCCGGGATCGATTACTGCGAAGAATGCAATCAATGTGAAAACTGCTATGAGCATTGCCCTGAATGCGAGGAATGTTACGAGGTTGTCGGCAAGTGCGAAAACGACGGCGAGCATTGCCGTGAATGCTGTCTGTCCGAAGGATGGATCTGTGACGGGTGCGACCGTTGTACCGAAGCGCTGGGGCTCGAATTATGTGAATTCTGCGGACTTTGCGAAGAGTGCTGCAAGGATAACAGCTCGTACTACGGAACAGATCATTGCATTCTTGACAAAGAGACCAAGCCGGAAGATATTGACGCGTCAAAGCACGACGAAAACCATCATATCCTCAGATACAATTCCTCGTCAGAGGAATGCCACGACGTCTGGTGCATCTTCCCGGGATGCGATTATTACCTGGGCGACTGCACGCCGCACGAGTTTAGCTGGAAAACGGTTGAAAAAGCCACTATCACAAAAGAAGGCAAACGCACCGGAATCTGCGTCTATTGCGGAGTCGAAAGAGAAGAGACTATACCGAAGCTCGACCCGCCCGAATACTATTTTGTTGAACAGCCGAAGGATATTTCGGTCCTGCCGACAAAGAATAATATCAATTTCTATATCAAACTCGGTGAGGTCGGATCCGAGGCCCCGCCCCACTGGGGATTTCATCTTGCCGTCTCCGCATTCCCCGTGATCGACGGCGATCCGCTTCCCAGTACGGTGAAAGAACTCCGCAAAAACATATTTCAGGAGGATGTAAGAGATCCTTTCTACCACTTGATGGGAATGGATTACGTCGCAGGCAGCGGAATATTCCCCTGCACGCTCTTCGCGAAATCCAATAGTTTTGAAGGTAAATTCGTACATTACACGGCGCAAGGCAAAACGCTCACGTGGCGCCTCGCGGTTTACGATGTGCGCGGTGGAAAAATAACCTATTCCGATCCCTTCACGATCGACTGGAACGCGAAACACACCAAGCACACCGTCGTCTGGGTGTCGGGGCAGATCAGCGACGCCGAGTATAATCTCTATTTCAAAAACAGCAGCACCGCGCAGACGCTGAAATTCTTCGACGGCACATACCATTGGGAGGAATGCTCCGTCTGCGGAGAAAGGATCACGGTGCCGATGCGCCATCGCTACGTCCTCAAAAACAAGGAAGGCAACTGCAAGGGAGGCGTGGAGCATTA
>JAFVQC010000057.1 GCA_017504995.1 Clostridia bacterium | reverse complement strand
TGTAGGGGTCGACGTCCTCGGCGACCCGTAAAAAACAAAGGTCAACCGTAATCAAACGGCGAACCGATAAACATTATTTTTTAAGAGACTGTAGGGGTCGACGTCCTCGGCGACCCGTAAAAAACAAAGATCAACCGTAATCAAACGGCGAACCGATAAACATTATTTTTTAAGAGACTGTAGGGGTCGACGTCCTCGGCGACCCGTAAAAAACAAAGATCAACCGTAATCAAACGGCGAACCGATAAACATTATTTTTTAAGAGACTGTAGGGACCGGCGTCCTCGACGGTCCAAGAAATGAATGTCAACCTTAAAGAAACGGTGAACGATGCAAGTTTGCCGTCCTTTCGTCCACGAAAGGTTTCGGCGTTGCCGAAAAGGCAGAGCAATAAAATTTCATAAAAGCCTTGACTTTTTTGGGTTTTGTGGTATAATTCGTTTGAAATCTTTTTGAAAGCACGGGAGAGACGGATATGAGCCAAGCGGTTGCGGTTGCAACGGAAGAAAAAAAGAGACCCCCCAAGGGGAAAATCGATATGACCGAAGGACCTTTTCTCAAAAAGATCGTCGCGTTTATCCTTCCGTTGATTCTGACGGGGCTTTTGCAAAGCCTTTATAACGCGGCGGATCTGGCTGTTGTGGGTCAGTTTCGCGGCGAGCTTGCGCTGGCGGCGGTGGGAAGCACCGGTTCTCTGACTCAGTTGATCCTCGGTCTCTTTATGGGGCTTTCCGTAGGGGCGGGCGTGATGGTGGCGCACCAGATGGGCGCGCTTCGTTACCGCGCGGTGCAAAAAACCGTTCATACCGCCATCGTGCTGGCGACCGTCCTCGGTGTCGTCGTTGGCGTGATCGGCTTTTTTGTCGCCCGTCCGTTGCTGGTCCTGATGGATACCCCCGAAACCGTCCTTGACGGGGCGGCTCTTTATATGCGGATCATGTTCTGCGGTACGCCCGCCTCTATGATCTATAACTACTGCGCCGCCATGCTCCGATCCACGGGAGATACCAAGCGTCCGCTGTTCTTTCTGACCGTGTCGGGGCTTGTAAACGTGCTGTTGAATCTGGTGTTCGTGGTAGGCTTTGGCATGAGCGTGGAGGGCGTGGGCATTGCGACGATCGTCTCGCAATACCTTTCCGCCGCTATGATCCTCGTTTATATGGCGCGGACGGACGGAGTCATGCGGGTTTCCTTTCGCAAGCTGCGCGTCAACCGTGCGATCGTGCGGCAAATGATGCGGATTGGAATTCCCTCGGGTCTGCAAGGCGCTGCCTTTTCACTGTCTAACGTGATGATCCAATCCTCGATCAACTATTTCGGCGACGTGGTCGTGGCGGGGAACTCCGCCGCCTCGAATCTGGAGGGCTTCGTCTACGTTTCCATGAACGCGGTCTATCAGGCGTCTCTGACCTTCGTCGGACAAAACGTAGGGGCAAAGAAGTATAAAAACATTAAGAAGGTCGTGCTTCTCTGTCTGCTCTGTACCACGGTGATCGGACTTTTGGTGGGTGGTGTGATCCTGCTCTTCCGCGATTTTTTCGTGGGACTGTACGTATCCGACAGCGCGGCGGTCGCAGAGGTCGCCATCACGCGGCTCTTTTCCATTCTCCCCGTATACTTCCTGTGCGGTATGATGGAGGTTCTCAGCGGCGCGATCCGAGGCATGGGAAAGTCCATGACGGCAATGATCACGTCTCTGCTCGGTGCTTGCGCCTTTCGGATTCTTTGGGTCAAGCTGCTGTTCGTGCTCCTCGCCCAGCCAAAGATCCAGCACGTTTACCTGTCCTATCCCGTTACGTGGCTGACCGTTATTTTCCTTAACGCATGGTTTACGATCTTGTTTTACCGTCGCCTTGAAAAGGGAAAAGATAACCTTGCCGTTTCTTCATAAGGAATCATCAAAAGCGGAATTCTGTTTTGAATTCCGCTTTTTTGACGGCTCGTTCGGGGAATGATTTCCCAAAATACGCATACACATTGGAAGGGAGCGACAAATCTGCCCCGAAATTTTCCTCGGGGAAAAGCGGATTTGCCGCAAAGAAAGGCTCGTATGTTTACCGATCTGCTTTCTATGCTGTCGGGGTTCTTTCACATGATCCTCGGCATCGGAACGCCCCAAAGCTTCCCTCCGCCCCTGCCACCGGAAAAGGAAAAGGAATATTTTAAGCAGATGGAGGCGGGCGACACCTCTCGGCGACAGGAGCTGATCCTGCACAATCTGCGCCTCGTTTCCCATATCGTGCGCAAATATTACGGATCGGCAAGAAATCAAGAGGATCTCGTCTCCATCGGTACGCTGGGGCTTATCAAGGCGGTGGATAGCTTTCGGATCTCCAACGGAGCAAAATTTGCCACCTATGCCGCCCGTTGTATTCAAAACGAGATCCTCATGCACTTCCGTTCTCAGAAAAAGCTGTCAGGCGAGGTTTCTCTCAACGAAACCATCGACGTGGATCGGGACGGCAACCCCTTGACCTATATTGACGTGATCAGCTGCGACGAAAGCCTGACCTCGGAGATCGAGAGGAAGATCGCCGCCGATCGCGCGCTCCGCTACGTCGAGACCCTTCTGACCGAGCGAGAACGGCAGATCATCGTTCTGCGCTACGGGCTGAATCACCGCCAGCCCCTGACCCAGCGCGAGGTTGCCGAACGGCTGAAAATCTCTCGCTCCTACGTCAGCCGTATCGAAAAAAGCGCCCTCGAAAAGCTTTCCGCCGCCTTCCGCGCGGGAGATGCGTAGGGGACGCGAGGGGGACGCGTTAAGGGGGAACTTCTTTCGAGAAGTTCCCCCTTAAAAACCCCTTCAAGAACTTGCTGGCAAGTTCTTGGGGTTCTTATTGCTCACTTCTACTCGTTGTGGATAACGGAATCTCATTGTTTTGCGTTTAAGGAAAAAATCCGTCGGACCCTCCGTCCCGACGGATTTGGACGCGAATTGGACCGTCGAGGACGCCGGTCCCTACAAAGGAAAGCGAAAACCCTATGTTTTAATTGTAGCCGTAAGGTTTTTTTAAATAATATGGCGAGAAATGTAAAAACGATTTTTTGCAACCTGTAGGGACCGGCGTCCTCGACGGTCCAAGAGAAACAAAGGTCAACCGCAATCAAACGGTGAGCATGAGAAATACGAAAAAAAGAACCTGCAAGCAAGTTCTTGGAAGGGGCAAATTTGCTGTCTTTGCCATGGCAAAGCTTCGGCGTTGCCGAAGAAGCAAAGTTGCCTTTTGGAACATGGCGTTGCCATGTTCCAAAAAAGTTTGAGAGGGAAACTTCTCGAAAGAAGTTTCCCTCAACGCGTCCCTTTATCTCTTTTTATGCTTCTTTTTCACCGAGAAGCCGAAAGTGCCGATTTTTTTGCCCAGTTCGAAATATTCACCGTGGGCGAAGGCGGCAAGCCCTGCCCGATCGAGGCGGAGCTTTCCGCCGTCGTCCAGCAGCGCCTCGTCCACGTCCACGGCGACGATATCCGCCAAGAACATATGGTGAGAGCCGAGGGGGATCACGTCGGTGACCCGACATTCCAGAGAGAGGGGGCTTTCCTGCAAAATGGGGCAGGAGAGCGCCGACGCGTCAGCCTTGTGCAGACCGCATTTTTCAAATTTGTTGACCTTTCGCCCCGTATAGATCCCACAAAAATCCGCCTGACGGACCAGAGAGGCGGGGGTGAGGTTGATGGCAAATTCCCCCGATTGGCGAATCAACTCGTAGGAATGACGGGACGGGCGCACCGAAATATAGGTTTTCGGCGGCTGGGTATTGACGATCCCCGTCCAAGCCACGGTAATGATATTGGCGTTCTCGCCCTCGCCGCAGGTCACCATAGCAGGTGGGACGGGAGCGATCAGCGCGCCGCCTTTCCAAACGACCTTACTCATCTTTCGTCTCCTTTTTTTCGTTTTCGTAAAAGCCGCACAGAGCCTTGACTGCCTCCGAGGCGGCAATGAGACCCGCTACCGAGGGCACGAAGGCAAGGCTTCCCGAGACGGGCTTGCCGCTTTCGGGGTCGATTTGCCGTATTTTCGGCGCTTTCGCTTCCTCGGACGACCAGACCACGGGAAGGTGGGTGATCCCTCTTTTTTTCAACTCTCGGCGCATGACCCTTGCCAAGGGGCAGGTGGTGGTTTTCGCCAGATCAATGACCCGAAAGGCGGTGGGATCGCATTTGTTTCCCGCGCCCATGCAGCTAAGGACGGGCGTGCCTGCGCGGAGCGCGGCTTCAATGATGGCAAGCTTTGCCGAGACGGTGTCGATGGCATCAATGACGTAGTCGTACTCGGAAAAGTCGAAGTCGGAAAGGGAATCGGGGGTGACGAATTCCTGTCGAAGCGTCAGCTTCAGGTCGGGATTGATATCCGCCAGCCGCGCCGCCGTCACCTCGACCTTGGGGCTCCCCAGCGTGCTTTCCAAGGCGCAGAGCTGGCGGTTGACGTTGGACAGATTGACCACGTCGCCGTCCACGAGGGTGATCGCCCCCACGCCGCTTCTTGCCAAAGCCTCGGCGGCATAGCTGCCCACGCCACCCACGCCGAACAGCGCCACGTGGCTTCGCTCCAGTCGTTTGATTGCGTCCTCGCCCAAAAGCAGGGCTTCTCTTTCCCATCGTTTGTTCACGGTTTTCTTTTCCTTTTTGCTTCTATATATTTTATTTTACCCCTCGCCGTTTGATTGCGAAAACTTGATCGTTTTACCGTAGGGCGGGGGCTTGTCTCCCGCCGTTTTGCAAAGCAACGATCAATCTTTTCGGCGGGAGATAAACCCCCGCCCTACCAACATTGAGGGAAACCATCGGACACCGTCCTTTTAAAACAACGGTCAATAAAGATCATCGCGGCTACCGAAAAATAATATTCTTCAAGAGACGGTAGGGGAGCGCCTTGGTGCTCCCGTTTTCATTCGCATTTTTTCGTTTTTTGCGGGCGATTCATGAATCGCCCCTACGATGATTGTGTTATCTTTTGTAGGGGTCATTCACGAATGACCCGCGGTGAATCTTGCGGGAAACGATGCCTTTCCTGTTCGCCGATTGATTGCGAAAATTCGATTGTTTTTTCGCGGGTCGTCGAGGACGCCGACCCCTACGGGTTTTACATGAATTTTATTGTTCTTCGGCTCGTCGATTGGTTCAAAAGAACGGTGTTCGATCGTTTTTTTTGAATCCTGTAGGGACCGGCGTCCTCGACGGTCCAATTCGCGTCCAAATCCGTCGGTACGAAGTGTCCGACGGATTTTTACCACAAACACAAAACCATCAAATTCGGTTATCCACAAAGGGCGAACAAGAACAATATGAATTCAAGAACTTGTTTCAAGTTCTTGGAAGGGGTCATAGGGGAAACCTTCTCGAAAGAAGGTTTCCCCTAAACACAATCTTTGTTACTCAAATTGAAAACATCATGTCGCCGTAATCGGGCAGGGGCCAGAACCTGCTTGCGGTCATGGTTTCCAGCTCGTCCACTACGAGACGAAGCGCGCGCATGGCGGGAAGGACCTCGTTGCAATACAGATCCGCCTTCTTGACGAAATCCTGCTCGGCAGCCGCCTTGGCTTCCGCCTTTTGCAATGATTTCAACGCGGTAGACGCGCCGTTGGTCAGACTGCAAAGCGTCGGCAGGAGGTCTTCCTCAAAGCCGCACTTTTGGTTGGGAAGAATCGCAAGCTTCGCCGCTACCGACGAGGCAAGCTCAGTGTGATACGCGACGACGGCGGGGAGAATATCCCGACGGGTCATTTCGATCATGGTCAGCGCCTCGATGTTGACGGTCTTGGCGTAATTTTCAAACAGAATCTCCTCACGGGATTCGATTTCCACGCGGCTCATTACGCCGTGGCGCTCAAAGAGCTTCACGTTCTTTTCGTCGTGGAAATGACGGAATGCCTCGGGGGCGGTACGAAGATTCAACAAGCCTCTCTTTTCGGCTTCCTTCTTCCATTCGTCGGAATAGCCGTTGCCGTCGAAAATGATCCGCATATGGGCGGCAAAGGTATCCTTGATGAGCGTTGCGACCGCTTCGTCAAAGTCCTCGGCATCCTCCAGCACGTTGGCAAACTGACGGAAGCTTTCGGCAACGGCGGTGTTCAGCACGATGTTGGGCATGGCGATGTTCTGAGACGCGCCAAGCATACGGAACTCAAACTTGTTGCCCGTGAAGGCAAAGGGAGAGGTGCGGTTGCGGTCGGTGGTGTCCTTGCGGAAGGTGGGAATGGTGGGCACGCCCAGATCCAGCATGCCTGCCCGAACGCCGCGGTACGCCGTGCCGTCCACGATGGAGTGAATGATCTCCTCCAGCTCCTCGCCAAGGAAGATCGAAATGATGGCAGGGGGCGCTTCTCCCGCGCCCAGACGGTGGTCGTTTCCCGCGGACGCTACGGAGATCCGAAGCAGATCCTGATAGTCGTCTACGGCTTTCACGATCGCCGCGAGGATCAAGAGGAATTTCGCGTTCTCGGCAGGGGTCTTGCCCGCGTCCAGCAAATTTTTACCCGTGTCGGTGGAGATCGACCAGTTGTTGTGCTTGCCAGAGCCGTTGACTCTCGCGTAGGGCTTTTCGTGAAGCAGACAGACAAGCCCGTGCTTTTCGGCGGTCTTTTTCATGCACTCCATGATCAGCAGGTTTTGATCCACCGCCATGTTGGTGGTGGCGTAGATGGGCGCCAGCTCGTGCTGGGCGGGGGCAGCCTCGTTGTGCTTGGTCTTGGCGTTGATGCCAAGCCGCCACAGCTCCTCGTCCAGATCCTTCATAAACTCGGCAATGCGGGTCTTGATCGGACCGAAATAGTGATCCTCCATCTCCTGACCCTTGGGCGCTGCCGTGCCGAACAGCGTTCTGCCCGTAAACCGAAGATCCTTTCTCCGATCGTACAGCTTTTTGTCAACGATAAAATATTCCTGCTCCGCGCCAACGGTCGTCGTCAGACGCTTGGAGGCGGTATCCCCAAAGAAGCGCAGCAGGCGCAAGCCTTGGGTGCTGATCGCGTCCATGGAGCGCAAGAGGGGGGTTTTGGTATCCAGCGCCTCTCCCGTATAGGAGCAGAAGGCGGTAGGAATGTAGAGGGAGCCGTCCTTGACGAAGGCGTAGGACGCGGGGTCCCACATGGTGTAGCCTCTTGCCTCAAAGGTAGCGCGCAGACCTCCCGAAGGGAAGGACGAGGCGTCGGATTCACCCTTGATCAGCTCCTTGCCCGAAAATTCCATGACCACCTTGCAGTTGCCCACGGGGGAAATAAAGGAGTCGTGCTTTTCGGCGGTAACACCCGTCAGGGGTTGAAACCAGTGGGTATAATGGGTCGCGCCCTTTTCGATTGCCCAGTCCTTCATGGCGTTTGCCACCACGTCGGCAATGGAAGGATCGATGGGCTTGCCCGTTGCCATGGTTTTGGTCAGGGATTGATAGACGTCCTTTGGCAGTCTTTCCCGCATGACGTCGTCGTTGAACACCATACAGCCGAACAGCTCTGGAACTTTTTTATTCATAGTCGATTACCTCTCGTTTTCGATCGTCGGATCGTCTGTGTTTCTTTCTATTTCTTTATTATATCGCATTGTTCTTTTTTTGTCAAGCATTTTTTTGTTTTGCGGAAGGAACTTGGGCGAAGGGAATGGTTCGGGTATCCTTTGCTTTTTGGGGCAAAGATGCAAAAACCCCGACAGATTTTGATAATCTGTCGGGGAAGGTTTCGTTTTCGCAATTAGCCAATGCCCTGATCGCCCGAGGAGGGACCGCCTGCGGGAGCAGAGGGATCGTTGACGTATCCTGCTCTTACGCTGGAAGAAGCAAGATAGAAGATCGCGTCGGTATAGGTCTTTCCGTCTGCGGTAGTACCTGTGTAGGAAACCTTGTACCAGTCGCCGCTTGCGCTGACTGCCAGCTTCTTGAGGGAGTTCGCGCCGGAGGTGTTGGTCAGGTCGAAGCCGCTGATTCCCATGTTCTCGTCCTTGAAATCGTCGCTATAGAAGGGCGAGGTACGAAGGTTGACCTTGTTATCGCCAACTACGGTCAAAACAATCGGCTCAGCCAGATCCGCGCCGAAGGCGAAATCGTTGCCGTCGGTGGTAACCAGCTCGGAGTCTACGTAATATTCTACGTTATTGTAAGTAACCTTATCCCAAGAGCCGTTGGTTCCCGTACGGGTCAGCTCCGTGCCGAAGTTTACCTTCGTTCCTACCTTGTAGGACTTGCCGGGACCTTCGCGAAGGTTCGTGCCGTTGATGCCAACGTATACCTTGTCGGACTTGGTGATCCATTCGCCCGAAACAGGGCCGTTGTTATCGTCGTCGGAGTCCTCGGTTATCGCGGTCGTTCCCGTTCCAAGGGGATTGTATGTATCTTCGCCTTCCCAGTTCTCGTCATCATCTACGGGCTTTTTCTTCTCCGAGCAAGCCACGAGGGATACGGAAAGGATCATCATCAGTGCCAAAAAAATCGCCAAAAATTTTTTCATTTGTTTTCTCCTTCATTTTTTACGTCTATATTTTTCTTATTGGTACAAAATTGATTCAATACATAAAATATTATACCAAAATATTTGAGAAGTGTCAAGCATAATTGTGAATTTTTGAAAAGTTTTTTTGAATCTTTTGTGAAAAATTTGTCGGTGGAGCGTTATCCCAATTTTTTCGACCGAATCAGCTTGCGAAGGGCAAGAATCGCGCTCCGAATGGCGGCGTCGGTATCGTGTACTTCGGCGTCGTTCGTGTCAAGACCCGCCGCAAATCGTTCCTGATTCCACACGCAAAGGAAGATCGCTCCCACGGATAGCCCGAGAGACGCCCCCACGGTAAAGAGGGTCGAGGCTTCCATTTCGCTGGCAAGCACGCCAAGGCGTTTCCATGCTTCCCACTTTGCCTTCAGCTCCGTCTCCGTTGGCATACGGTGGGGAGAATGCTGACCGTAAAAGGAATCCTTGCTTTGTACAACGCCCGCGTGGGAGAAAAATCCAAGCTCCTCTGCCGCGTCCATCAGCGCGCGCAGGGCCTTTGCCTCTGCCACGGCGGGAAATTCCAAGGGCGCGTATTCCCTCGACGTTCCGTCCTGACGGACCGCCCCCGTGGCGATCACCAGCTCTCCCGCCTTGACGGGCAGGGCGATACCGCCGCAGGTGCCGATGCGGATCATGGTGTGCGCGCCGCAAGCGGCAAGCTCCTCTACGGCAATGGCGGTGGAAGGACCGCCGATTCCCGTGGAGCAAACGGTGACCTTCTCTCCTTCCAGCGTGCCGCCCCACAGGCAATATTCCCGATTGGTGTGCAGGTAGGTGGGATTCTCCAGATACGCCGCGATCTTCTCGCAACGGGCGGGGTCCCCGGGAAGCAGACAGTAGCCCCCGATCTCGTCGGGCGTGGCGGCGATGTGATATTGCTTTTCATGATCCTTCAGCATAGGACACACTCCTTTTCTTTTTCGTCAGGATACCCCGATCCAAACGCCATGATTGACAATTATATTATACCACAGCGAAAAAGAATTTTTCAAGTATATCCGAGAATATTTTGCAAATAATATGTTCAGTTTGAAGGGGAGAGGGAAAGGGCATGCAAAATAAAATCTTAAAATTTGATGGCGGAGCCGCGATCGTGTCTGCGGCATCGGTGGTTGGAAAGTACGAATATGAGGGGCCTCTCGGAGACTGCTTTGACCTGCACGATTCCACCGATAAATTCGGCATGAAAACCTGGGAAAAGGCGGAGAGCGAAATGCAGCGGCTTGCCTTCAACACGGCGCTTGCCAAGGTATCTGCCTCGGAGAGAGAGGTGGACGCGCTGTTTGCGGGGGATCTGCTCAATCAATGCGTTGGCTCGTCCTACGGGCTTTTGGATTTCGACATTCCCTATTTCGGCTTGTACGGTGCTTGCTCCACGGCGGCGGAGGGGCTGATGCTTTCCGCCATGATGACCTCGGCGGGGTATTTTTCCACCTGCGCCGCCGTGACCTCGTCTCATTACTGCTCCGCGGAGCGACAGTACCGCACGCCCTTGGAATACGGGGCGCAGCGCTCTCCCACCGCCCAGTGGACGGTCACGGGGGCGGGCGCGTTTATGGTACGCAGAGAAGGCACGATCCGCATTGCCGACGCTCTGCCGGGGATCGTGGTGGAGAAGGGGATCAACGACGCGTCCAACATGGGCGCGGCGATGGCGCCTGCGGCGGTGGATACGATCCTGCGGTATTTTCGGTACGGCGATCACCGTCCCGAGGAATTTGATCTGATCGTGACGGGGGATCTGGGCTGGGAGGGCGGCTCGATCCTTTGCGATCTGCTGCTTGCGGAGGGCTTGGATATCCGAAGCCGATACAACGACTGCGGCATGATGATCTACGACCGAGAGGGGCAGGATATGCACGGGGGCGGATCGGGCTGCGGCTGCTCCGCGGTGGTGCTTGCCTCCCACCTCTGTCCGCGGCTGGAGCGAGGTGATCTTCGGCAGATCCTATTCATCGGCACGGGGGCGATGATGAGCCCCGCCAGTATTCAGCAGGGGGAATCGATCCCCGCTGTGGCGCATCTCTTGCGGATTTGCCACAATGCCGATTCAAATGATGAGAAGGGGGTGCGCTAATGGACGCGATTCTCGATTACGTCTGGGCGTTTATCGTAGGCGGCGCGTTTTGCGTGATCGCGCAGATCTTGTTGGATAAAACCAGCCTCTCTCCCGCGCGAATCCTTGTGGGATACGTAGTGGCGGGGGTGTTTCTCGGCGCGGTGGGACTGTACGCGCCGCTTGTCCGATTCGCGGGAGCAGGGGCGACCGTTCCCCTGACGGGCTTCGGCTATCTTATCGCCAAGGGCGTGCGCGCCGCCGTAGACGAAAAGGGACTCCTCGGCGTGCTGACGGGCGAGCTGACCGCCGCCTCCGCAGGGACTGCCGCCGCCCTCTGCTTCGGCTACCTCGCCGCCCTTTTCTGTCGGGGCAAGCCAAAGTGATAGAAAATGAGGATGCGTTGAGGGAAACTTCTTTCGAGAAGTTTCCCTCAGCGTGTAGAAAAAGTCCCAAAAGAAAACAGGGTTTCAGCAATTTGAACAAAAGGAATTCCCGTATTAGCCTTCCCCAGCGGGGAAGGTGGCGGCGAAGCCGACGGATGAGGAGACTGCCGTTTGTGTATTGCGC
>JAFVQC010000056.1 GCA_017504995.1 Clostridia bacterium | reverse complement strand
CGGTAGGGGAGCGCCTTGGTGCTCCCGTTTTCGTTCGCGAATTTTTTGTTTGCGGTGTGGCTTCTGCCAAGGCGCCCTCCGGGAGGGAGCTGGATTTTGCGAAGCAAAAGACTGAGGGAGAGTGCGGCAACAAGGGAAAATCGGTTGGAATGTGGCGAGAGAAAAAGGCTATGTGCCGCAGGCTCCTTCCGTCACGCTGTTGCGTGCCACCTCGATGTTTTGCTTGCAAAACTCGACGCCGCTTGCGGCAGGACCTCTCGGAGGAAGGCTTGCGGAAAGCGATGCCTTTCCTATTCGCCGTTTGTTTGCGGAAATTTATTTGTTTTTTACGGGTCGCCGAGGACGCCGGTCCCTACAAGATTTAAAAATGTCTTCGGACACCGTTCTTTTAAAACAATGGAAAACCGTGATTATTTGGATTCCCGAAAACGATATTGAAAAAGAAATTGTAGGGACCGGCGTCCTCGACGGTCCAAGAAACAAAGGGCAACCGCAACCAAACGGCGAGGCGAAAAACGAAAATCCACGTGAAATCCGTAGGGGCTTACCATCGGTCGTTCGCCGTTCTCAAACAACACAAAACCGCGATGAACAAATTCATCGCGGTTTTTTGTGTGATAGGTAATTTTGGGAGTTAAATTACTTAACCTCAACCTCAGCGCCTGCGTCCTCAAGAGTCTTCTTAACGGACTCAGCCTCGTCCTTGGAAACGCCTTCCTTAACGGTCTTGGGAGCGCCCTCAACCATTTCCTTCGCTTCCTTCAGTCCAAGACCGGTGATCTCACGAACAGCCTTGATAACGTCCAGCTTCTTCGCGCCGAAGGACTTCAGAACAACGTCAAACTCGGTCTTCTCTTCAGCTGCGGGAGCTGCTGCTGCGCCTGCTGCTGCAACTACGCCAACGGGAGCTGCTGCGGATACGCCGAATTCCTCTTCTACTGCCTTTACCAGGTCAGCCAGTTCAATGATGGTAAGAGACTTGATCTCTTCCAGAATGTTAGTGATCTTTTCAGATGCCATTTTCGTTTTCCTCCTAAATTGAGAATGTAATTAAATTAGTTTTTGCGTAATCTACGCGGAAATGTTTGAGGCAGGACTTAAGCCTGAGCCTCTTCTGCAGCTGCAGCTTCTTCTGCAGGAGCAGCTTCGCCGTCTTTGTCGACGACAGCCTGAAGAGCATAAGCAAGACCGTACAAGGGGGACTTGATGCTTCCGAGCAGCTTTGCGATAAGGACTTCCTTCGAAGGAATGTCAGCCAGCTGCAGGACGGTGTTCTTGTCTACCACCGCGCCGTCAAGGTAACCTGCGAGAATTTCGAAGGACTCGATCTTCTCCGCGTACTCCTTGAGGACCTTAGCGGGAGCGACAGCGTCGTCGGATGCGATTGCGATAGCGGTCATACCGGTCAGGTACTGCTTCATATCGCCAAGACCAACCTCGTCACACGCTCTGCCCGTCATGGAGTTCTTCATAACGGTGTAGGTAACACCTGCCTCACGAAGAGCCTTACGCATTTTCGTATCCGCATCAACGGTAATACCCTGATAGTTTACGACAACACCTGCGGGGGAATTCTTCAGCTTTTCGGCGAGATCTGCCACGATGGCTTGCTTTTGTTCAAGAATGGATTTGCTGGGCACTTTCTTTCACCTCCCATGTGAAATTTTTGCAGGAAACAAAAAAACTTTCTTCCGACAGGCATAAACCTACTGCGAAGAAAGATAAAGAAATATGGAAATATTCATTTTATCTGTCCTCGGCAGGGAAGCGTAAGCCTTTACTGAAACCTGCTGTCTTTGGATAACAGAAATATTATATCACAAAAAAAAGATTTGTCAATAGTTTTTTGAAAAAAAGTTAAAATTATTCTTCGGGCGCTTCGTTTCGGTTCAAAAGACGGCGGGCGAAGTCAAGAAGCTTGTTCCGCAACCAGTCGGGGGAGACGATGCGGATGTCGGCATCTGCGGATACGATGATGCCGAGAAACAGCTCCACGCTGGGAAACTCACAGCGGTAGCGGTGATGAGGTTCCTCCGCCACGATAAAGGAACGGAGATTCATCACCGTCATACGGTCGGTGATCTCCAAAACGGCGGAATAGGGTAGTTGCATCTGAATGACCGAACGGGCGGCGGTTTGCTCGCTAAAGGCGCGAATTCCCGACACGATCGCCTGATAATCCGCGTTGCTTTCGTCCTCCAGCATCAGAGGAAGCACGTAGCTTTCCTTATAATAATATCCCTTTTTCTTCGTACAATACGCCAAAGGCGCTTCCAGCTCGTTGCGGAGAAATTCCACGTCTCTCTGGGCTTGACGGTGAGAGATCCCGAATCGCTCGGACAGATGAGAAGCGTTGGGGTAGCAGTTGGCGGATATTTTTTTGTGAAACCATTGAATACGGTCGTTGGCGCTCATGCTTGCTCCTCTTTATCGTTTTTATCGTCGTTTCCTTCGTTATCGTCGTTGTCGTTGTGATCTGCGGAGGGGATTCCTTCGGTTTCTTCCGCTTCTTCGGTTATTTCCATTTCTTCGATTGCTTCTTCGACGGCAGGTTGGATTGTGACCTCAAACAGTCTTGCCGTCATATAGAGGCAGAGGAAGAAAAGCACCACGCGGGCGGGAAGCTCACCGTCGTTTTCCAACCGATCGGCAAAGGTGGCGAGAACCGAGGGAAGCGAGGCAATTGCCGTCAAAAGAATGCCGCACGATGCCGAAAATCGGTAAAGGATCGGACGTGCAGATGAAACGGTGGCGCGAAGCTCACAGACAAGAAAGAGCATGCCGCCGATGCACCCCAGTAAAAAGTAGAGCTTGTCGGGAGCGTTCATCTGAACGTAAATGTTAAAATATGATCCTGCCAACGCCATCGCTACGCGAAGAATGGCGCAAAGACCCGTCAGCACCTGAAGCAGAGGGTTCGCTCGGTTGATGGCTACCGTCAAAAAATACACGGCAGCGCCAATTCCAAAAAGAACGGCAAGGATCGATCCCCCTTGCATCGCGTCCAAACAGGCAAGGGACAAAAATCCGAGGGCGCACACCCCGCCGAGATGCCGTACCGCGGGGGTGGCTTTCTCACGGTACTGAAAGCTCTGCTTACGGAAGAATACAATACTCACCGCGCCAAGGGCGATGATCGACAGGATCAAAAGGACAGTGCAAAGGGTGGGAAGAACCGCACCCGAGGTGTGATATCCAATGTCGGAGTCAAAGAAAAAGAACAGATTGATACAGCGCAGCGCCGTCAGAAGCACCGAGACGGCAAGCGTGCCGACGAGATACCACCGCGCCGCCGCATGATTTTGCTTTTGAAGATCCATAAGAGCTCCTTTGGGTAAATGAAAGATAAAGTGTGGTGAATGAGTTATCCCCGTTTCCAAGCCGAGGGATTGAGAAGCACGAGGATGGGGAAGATCTCAAGCCGCCCCGCCAGCATATCCAGGGTCAGGATCAGCTTGGAAAACAGGCTAAAGCCCGAGAAGTTGCAGGTCGGACCGACCGCGTCAAGACCCGGACCGATGTTGTTGAAGCATGCCAGCACCGCCGTCAGATTGGTGGTGATAGAAAAGCCGTCGAAGGAGATCAGCAGAATACTGATGACGATAATTACGATATACGCAAAGAAATACGCGTTGGTGTTGGCGACGATCTTTTCGTCTACGGGCTTTCCGTTGACACGGATCAGCTTGACCTTGTTGGGGTGCAAAATCTGAGACATGTTGCGGCGCAGGGCTTTGAACAGAAGCAACACGCGGGCGAATTTCAGTCCGCCGCCCGTACTGCCCGCGCACGCGCCAAAGACCATGAGGATCATCAGAATGGCTTTGGAAAAGCTTGGCCAAAGGTCGAAATCCGTGGTGGCGAAGCCCGTGGTTGTGATGATACTGGATACCTGAAAGAAGGAGTGCCGCAGGGTATCTGCCAGATTGCCGTAGATCGAATAGATATTCCACGCGATCAGAACCACCGAGCCGAGAACCACGCCGCCGTAGAGCCGAAGCTCCTCGTCCCGTATCACCGAACGGAATTGCCGCAAAAGAAGAAGATAGTAACAGCTGAAGTTGATGCCGAACAAGAGCATAAAGACGGCGGTAACGGTTTGCAGATAGGGACTGTATCCTGCAAGGCTATCGTTCCTTACGCCAAATCCGCCCGTTCCCGCCGTACCGAACATGGTGCAGACCGCGTCAAAGAGGGGCATGCCGCCGATGAGCAGAAAGATCAAATTCAAAACCGACAGGGCAACGTAGCAAAGATAAAGAACCGCCGCGGTCTGCCGCATACGGGGCACGAGCTTGCCCACGTCGGGTCCGGGGCTTTCCGCGCGGAGCAGATGCATGGTATAGCCCTCGCTTTGTCCGCTGACGGGGACAATGGCGAGCAAAAAGACCAGAACGCCCATGCCGCCCAGCCAATGGCTGAAGCTGCGCCAATAGAGGATCCCCCTGGGAATAGGATTGAGGTCTGTGATGATCGACGCGCCTGTGGTGGTAAAGCCGGACACCATTTCGAAAAGCGCATCGATATAATTGGGGATCGCGCCCGAAAGCACGAAGGGAAGGCAACCTACGGCGCTCATGAGAAGCCAGGAGGAGCCAACGCAGATCAGTCCCTCGCGGGCGTAGAAATCACGGGTGGCGTTTCGGGAAAAGAGAAACAGGATTGCCGACAGACACAAAAGCACGCCGATGCTGAACAGAAAGGAAAGCCATGCGGCTCGTTCGCCTTGAAAAAGGCTGATCAGGAGGGCGGGGATCATAAAGACCGCCTCTACCAAGAGGATCCAGCCGTTGAAGCGTCCCATCATTTTGTAATTCATAGGATCACCGTCTTTCCTTATTCAAAAATGTCGTTGAGCTGATGAATGATCGCGCCGCCGCTGGAAACCACGACGATGCTGTCGCCCTTGTTGAATACGCTGTCACCGCCGGGGATCTCGATCTTGCCCCGATGGGTGATGCAGACGATCAGAATGTTCTTTTTCAGCTTCAGTTGCTTGAGTGGCTCTCCGCAATGAAGGGTGGTTTCATCCACAATAAATTCAAGCGCCTCCGCCTGCCCCTCCGCAATGGAATGGACCGCAACGGCGGCGCCCGCCTGATTCTCCATGGCGCGGACGTAACGCACGATGGTGTTACAGCAAAGCTGCTTGGGAGAAACGATACTGCCGATGGGCAGACTGTCGATGATCTTCGCATCCTCTAAGTGATCCAGCTTCGTGATGATCCGAGGAACGCCAAAGCTGTTCCCGTACATGGAAACGATGACGTTTAGCTCATCTGTTCCCGTCAGGGTGATCAGGGCATCACAGGCGTTCAAGCCCTCACTTTCGATCAGCGAACGGCTACCCGCGTCGCCGTGAATGATATTTGCGTTTGGCAGAATCGACGCGAGCTGTAAACATTTTTCTCGATCCTTTTCGATAATGGTGATATCGACTCCGTCGTCCTCCAGCTCCTCGGTCAGATAATAGCTGACCCTGCCGCCGCCAACGATCATGACGCGGCGGGTTTTGTGGGTGACAAGCCCCAAATTTTTCAAGAGCTGAGACAAATTGCTCGTAGGCGCGGTAACGAAGATCTTATCGCCCTCCCGCAGAGTAAAGTTTCCGTCGGGGGTGACGGATTTTCCGTCTCGGAGCACGGCGCAGACCAGTACGCGGCACTTGACGATCCGATACAGCATACTCAAAGGTACGTCCCGAAGCTTACTGTCTCCGTCGATTCGGATCTCCACGATCTCTACCCGTCCCTTGGCGAAGGAATCCCGTTTCAGAAAGGCGGGGAACTTGAGCAGACGGTCGATCTCAACGGCTGCTTGTCTCTCGGGGTTGAAGGCGAGGGATAGCCCGAACACGTCACGCATGGAATAGGCTTGCTCGGTGTATTCGGGATTGCGGATACGGGCAATGGTATGGATTTTTGGATTCAAGCCGTGGACCGTCATAGAGCAGAGCAGGTTGATCTCGTCGCTACCCGTGGCGGCGATCATCAGATCGGCATGCTCCACCCCTGCCTGCTTCATGGTTTCCATCGAGGCGCAGTTTCCCCGTACCGCCATAACGTCATATTGCTCCACCAGCTTTTCCAGTACCAGCGGATCGGAGTCGATCACCGTCAGCTCATAGCCTTCTGCCGAAAGCTGCTTGATCAGCATTTCACCCACTTGTCCGCTGCCTGCAATTAAAATTTTCACGGAATTATCCTCCGAATCAAGTTGAACTTATATATATAAAATGATAATATAATATTATATCACTCTTTTGGGGTTCTGTCAACCGCTTATAAAGGATTTCGTGCCGTTTGTTTGCGGTAGTCTCTCGGCGACTGTCCCGTGACCGAGAGAAAGGTGTGATTGAAGCTTCGGATGTTGGAAAAACCGCTTTCCATGGCGATCTCGGTGACGCTTTTTTCGGTTTCCTCCAACAGACGGATCGCGTGGGTGATGCGATATTCGCCTACCAGTTGGGGAAAATGAATGC
Organism: Clostridia bacterium; assembly: GCA_017504995.1. Classification (GTDB taxonomy): domain Bacteria; phylum Bacillota; class Clostridia; order Oscillospirales; family CAG-272; genus HGM12713. The sequence continues at coordinate 19,669 of JAFVQC010000056.1, read as the reverse complement.
GGTATTCCTTGCGAAGCAGGCGGGAAAGATAATGATACTCGTAACCGAACCGTTCCGCCACCGCGGTAAGGGAAATCGGTTCACGGTAATGCTTTGCCACGTAGTCAAATATTTTGCCGATCAGGAAATCGCCGCGGTCCTTTCTGGCTCGCAAGGGAACGGTGTGGACAAACTCGTCGCAAACGGCGTAAAAGCAGGCTTTTTTCATATCGATGGAGCAATCGGAGCGCAGAAGCTGTTCTTGCAGAAGCGCGTGAACCGTTTCACCGCATCGGAACGCGCAATGCTCCCCCTCCAGTTGATCAATATAATTGGCGAATCGGGGGACGAATTGCTCGGCAAATACGGCGATCCAACACTCCGAGGTCCCACTTGTAGAGAGGGAATGGATCTGATTGGATAAGATCAGCGCGTAGTCTCCCTCATGCAGATGCTCGGTTTGTCCGTTGACGGTTACAAGCACGTTGCCCGAGGCGACGTAAATCAGCTCAAAGTTTTTATGAAAGTGAGGTGCCCAAGAAACGTTGGAATAAAAACAAAGATTATAATTATAGTTTCCTTTAGAATTGTTCCCTTGATGATGAATCATATATCTCTCCTCAAAAAGATAATTTCTTGCTACTATTATACAATATTTTTCTTTTTCTTGCAAGAGGAATATGATATAATTTTTTTGAAAACAGATGGTTTTTACAAATTTTCAAACGACGAAGATCCGCAAAGGAGCGATAAATGCAAACGGGAAGAATTTTTTCCATTGAAGAATTTTCTACGTACGACGGTCCTGGGATTCGCATGACCGTTTTCCTTAAGGGCTGTCCCTTGCGGTGCAGCTGGTGTCATAATCCGGAGGGACAGAGGGGGCAGATCGAGATCGTCCGAAGTCCCAACGACTGTCTTGCGTGTGGGGCGTGCTTGCGCGAGGGGGCGAAAAAAACGGGTGCGCCGTGTCTCGTTCCCGAAAGCGTTGCCGTCTGTCCGAGAAGCTTGGTTCGGCTTTGCGGTGAGGACGTGAGCGTGGAGCAGCTCGTGAGGATCATCGAAAAGAACACGGCAATCTTAAACGCAAGCGGCGGCGGTGTGACCTTTTCGGGGGGAGAGCCATTGCTTTGGGCAGATTTCCTTGTGGATTGTTTCGCGGCGCTGGACGGTAAGACCCATCGCGCCCTGCAGACCTGCGGCTATGCCGACGCGGATACCTTTTTGCGGGTGCTCGCGCATTGCGATCTCGTGCTGTTTGATCTGAAGCAGATGGACGACGAGATGCATAGACGGTACACGGGCGTATCCAACGCGCCGATTCTGGAAAATTATCGGGCGCTTGCCGCGTCCGACAAACCGTTTTTGACACGGATTCCCCTGATCCCGACGGTAAACGATACGAGGGAAAACATAGAGGCGACCGCCCGCTTCATGAAGGAGTGCGGTGCAGACTATGTCGAGCTGTTGCCCTACAATACCATGGCGGGGGGAAAATACCGTATGCTGGGACGGGAGTACGAGCCGAGATTTGACGGCAGTATTTTGCCCGATCCCCATAAAGAAATCTGGAAAAATTATGGAATCGAGGTAACGATCTTATGACCGAACACGTAAAGCAATTTCTTGCTTTAATGAAATCCCGTGCCTATCGCGACCGAAGAGTGGACAACGTCGGCTATGATGTGACCGAGCTTGTGAATCAAACGCATTGTATGCTCCGAGAAGCGACGATACTGGAGGATACCTTGACGAAGGAGACTACCAATCTTCCCGAGGGCGATATCTTCGGCTTTAACCGTACGCTGATCCATCTTCCTTACTATACGAAGGAAAACGGAAAAACCGCTTGCCTTTTGGGGCAAAACGTTACACCCAACTACGCTCGCGTCATCGGCATGGGCTTTGACGCCCTTCTTTGCGAGATCGACGGCTATGCCGAGGTCTGCGACGACGAGGAAAAGCGTTTGTTTTACGAGGGCATGCGCCGTCAGGTCTTGGCGACGTTGCGTATTGCCGATCGTTATCGGGAGGCGGCGGAAGCGGAAGGGAATACCCGACTGGCGGCGGCGCTTTCCCGCGTGCCCCGTCTGCCTGCCGAAAGCTTTTACGAGGCGTGCGTGTTCTTTAAATTTCTGATCTATACCCTCCGTCTTGCCCGTCACGGACAAATGACCCTCGGACGGTTCGATCAGTATATGTATCCGTATTATGAAAGAGATCTTGCCCTCGGCGTAAGTAGGGAGGAGTTGTTTGAGACGCTGGAGCTATTGTTCATTTCCTTGAATCTGGACGCCGATATTTACACGGGACTCCAAACGGGAGACAACGGACAGAGCATGGTGCTGGGTGGCTTTGATAAGAATGGCAAGGATCAGTTCAACGACCTGTCCCGTCTTTGTATCGACGCGTCGCTGGAGCTGACACTCATCGATCCCAAGATCAACCTTCGCGTGAGTAAGAAAACCCCCGATTGGATCTATGAGCTGGGAACGAAGCTAACCAAGCAGGGGCTTGGCTTTCCGCAGTATTGCAACGACGACGTGATCGTCCCCTATATGATATCTCTCGGCTACGACGAAGAAGATGCGTGCAATTATACCGTTGCCGCTTGCTGGGAGGTGATCTCTCCCAATAACGGCGCTGACGTGCCAAATGCGACGACCTTTAGCTTCCCAATGGCAGTACACCTTGCGTTGCACTCCTGTTTGTTGAGCGCCAAGAGCTTTGAGGAGCTGATGGCGGCAGTGAAAGAGGAGATTCGCAAGGAGTGTGAACGGATACGGGCAACCGTCGTGCACCGTCCGTTTCCCAAGGCATCTTATTTGTCCTTGTTTGTGGACGGTTGTCTCGAAAAGGGAAGGGATTGCTTCTGCGGCGGCGCGAAGTATCACAATCTCGGCAGCCACGGCGCGGGAATTTCCACGGCGGCAGATTCGCTGGCGGCAGTCAAACGCATGGTCTTTGAGGAAAAACGGGTGAGTGCAGAGGAGCTGCTTAGGGCGCTGGAGGCGAACTTTGAAGGCTACGAGGCGCTGCGAGGATCGCTTGCCGCTTGCCCCAAAATGGGAAATAACGACGATTTTGTAGATACCATTGCCCACGAGCTGATGACCGCCTTTGAGGATCATCTTCACGGAAAGCCTACTCTGACGGACGACGGGATCTGGCGTGCGGGAACGGGAAGCGCGCTGGAATATATTCGGACGGCAAGGAAGTGCCCTGCCACCCCTGACGGAAGATACGCCTACGCTCCCTTTGCCTGTAGCTTTTCTCCCGTCATTGGTGCGCGGTTGAATGGACCGCTTTCGGTGCTTCAATCCTTTACCAAGCACGATCTTGGAAGAATTTCCAACGGTGGACCGTTGACGATGGAGCTTCACGATACGGTGTTCCGCAACGAGGAAGGGGAGAAGAAGGTGGCGCAGCTGGTCAAGACGTTTATCCATATGGGCGGACACCAGCTTCAGCTTAACGCCATCAACCGTGACCGTCTGTTGGATGCCAAAGCGCATCCCGAGGAATATCCCAATCTGATCGTTCGGGTTTGGGGCTGGAGTGGCTATTTTAGTGAGCTGGATCCCGTATATCAGGATCATATCATCAGTCGAACCGCGTATACGGTTTGATTTGGAAAACAAAAAAACGCTTTTGCCATTTCTTGGTGGCAAAAGCGTTTTTTTGAACGGTTCGGCTTGCCTTATTCCTCCTCCCAAGGAAGTCTGACGTCGCAAATCACGTCGGTAATATCGTTTTTGTTGCAAAGCGTGAACATTTTTTGACCGCCGAGCTTGGAGGAATCGCAAAGAAAATATTGCTTGGCGGCGCGGGAGATCATCACGCGGCGCAGCGCCGTTTCTTCTTCGGATACGTCGCTGATCGTTCCGTCGTCGGTGATACATTGGCTGGAAAAAAACAGATAGTCGGCGGAAATATTTTTCAGATAATTTTCCGCGGCGGGACCCGTAAAGGCGTGATTGTCTGCGTTATAAGTTCCACCGGTACAGTAAAGCTGAATATTACTTCCCGAATAATCCGAAAAGATCCGAAGATTATTGGTGATGATCTTTAGGTTGCGGCGATGGGAAACGTATTTGATGATCCGTCTCACGGTAGAGGATGCGTCCATAATAATGGTATCTCCGTCCCTGATCATCGCCGCCGCACGGCGGGCAATATCTTCTTTGACGGCGGAATGATCGGAATCGCGCAAGCTCAGAGGCACGATTTCATTTTGATAGCGGGAAAGCAATACGCCGCCGTATACGCGCTTGACCAAGCCTTGTTGCTCGAGAACCTCGATATCCCGTCGGATCGACGCTTCGCTGGTGAACAGCTCGGCGGCAAGCTCCCGAACGGAAGCGTTTTTTCTGGTTTCTAATATGTGGATAATGGCTTGTTGTCTTTCGAATTGGAGCATAATAAAATTCCTTTCAAGAAAAAGTTTGAAAAAGATTGCAAAAATTTATTCGTTTTTTTGAAAAGTTATCAAAAATCAAAACACCTCTTGACAAATGAAAACAGGTAGAGTATAATAATTATGCATGAAGTTTTTGCCATAAGGTAATTTGTGCTCAAGCGTATTGTAACACATTTTTCAAAGTTTTTCAAGGTTTTTCATAAAATTCAAAAAAACGTGTGTTATTTCCGCGAGAACGCGCTTCATCATTGAACCTGTTTTCCAAAAAATATTTACATAATAAGGAGAAAAAACAATGGCAGTAGTAACAATCATCGGCGCGGGCATGATGGGCTCCGCATTGGCATTCCCCGCAAGAGAGAACGGCAACGAGGTACGCTTGGTCGGTACTCCTCTGGACCGTGAGATCATTGACGTCAGCCGTGCAACGGGTCGTCACCCCAAGTTCAAAAAGGATTTCCCCGCAGGACTGAAGTACTATCAGGTTGAAGAAATGGCAGATGCGATCGCAGGCTCCGATATGATCATCGGCGGCGTATCCAGCTTTGGCGTGGATTGGTTCGGCGACGTGGTTCTGCCCGCTATTCCCGACGAAATTCCCGTATTGAGCGTAACCAAGGGTCTTTGGGATACCGAGGACGGTAAGCTTCTGACCTACCTTGACCTCTGGCAGGAGAAGCTGGACGCGCTTGGAAAGAAGCTCGTTCTGAACGCAATCGGCGGTCCTTGCACCAGCTACGAGCTGGTCGCTCACGACCAGACCGAGGTTGCTTTCTGTGGTAAGAACATGGAGGTTCTCCGCAAGCTGAAATCGATCATGGCAACCGACTACTATCACGTCAGCCTTTCTACCGACGTAACGGGCATCGAGAGCGCAGTTGCTTTGAAGAACGGCTACGCGCTGGGCGTTGCTCTGACCATCGGTCTGAACCAGAAGGCGTTCGGCAACGACGAGCTGCACTTCAACTCTCAGGCAGCGATCTTCGGTCAGGCAGTAAAGGAAATGTCCCGTCTGCTGGAGTATCAGGGTTCTGGCACGTTGGATAACCTCTGCGTAGGCGCAGGCGACCTGTACGTAACCGTTTACGGCGGAAGAACCCGTTTGGTAGGAATTCTGCTGGGTCGCGGCATGAACATCGACGAGGCAAAGGCAGAGCTGAACGGCGTAACCCTTGAGTCCTTGGTCGTTGCGGTTCGTGTTGCTCGTGCCATTAAGATCTGCGTAAAGAAGGGTATCCTTGATCTGAAGGATTTCCCGCTTCTGATGCACGTGGACGAGATCCTCACCGACAAGAAGGCTGTGAACATTCCTTGGGAAGCATTCACCTTCGAGGCTTGATCTCTTGTAAAGCAAATATAGAACGAATGACGCCGTTGCCCTTGAGGCAACGGCGCTTCAGTTTGTCGAAAAACGCCCGTTAACGCGTAACGGGGTGCGTAACGGGCGTTTTTCTGTTCGTTTTTTTACTGAGAATACAGTATCACGCAGAGAAGAACCTTTTTAAGCTTTACTGCAACGGATCGGGCATTTTTGCGGTGATCACGTCGTGATCCTTTACTACGGTTACCGAACTGCCCAGCGTGAATACGGTGAGGAAGCATCTTGCAAGGTAGGAATCACCGCCGGCAAGTCTTGCCTCGTCCTGCAGGTGATAGAGAGGATTCCACTCGGAAAGGTTGGATCGGTCGTATTTGTTCACGTCCATGGAAGGATCAAGATTGTCCATGTCGTCGTAAAAATTCACTCGATTGACCGAGGAGGGGTAGAGCACGTATTTTGCGCGAACGAAGCCGTAAGAGCCGTCAGGGTTGTAATGCTCGGGGAATTGAGAGATCGGCGTGTTTTCCTGTACTGCCTCGCGCACCGCGCCGAAGAAGGCGTTGACCTGAATTTGGTGATAGTATTTTCTCAGCTCGTCGTCATCTTCTTTTCCAACGGTCATCTGCGTACCACCGTGGTGGGGAACCTGAACGAAGTCGCTCTTCATTGCAGCGCCGTACATTTTGTTTACCGTTTCAATGCCAAAGCAGCTTGCATCTCCCGTCCAAAGCGTTGTATAAGAGGTTTCTTCGTTCACCGTTACGGTTGCTTGCGCGATGATCGAAAAGGTGTTGGTAAAATCTCTGCCGCCTCCGGTCCAGTTCATCAGCACTTTCTTGTTCTTCATGCGCGAGTAGGCGCTGGTGGAGTCGAAGAATACGTCGGGGAGCTTGGGTGTCAGAAGATCGTAGGAGAACAGGACCTCAAAGGAGAGGTTGCGAAGATAAAAGATCTGACCTGCGTGAGCCTTGTGAATGTTCGTTCCGCCCTCGCGCAACGCCTCAAACTGCGCGGTATAAGCTTCTACCTTTTCGGGAGTGAGGGAATATACCTCCCCCTCCTTCTTAAAGGTTTGTACGGGAATGTTGGGCATATAGCAGATTACGTGCTCCAGAGAAATGCGGTAGTTGGGATTGTTGATGTAGTCTTGGGCAAACGCCATAAAACCGCCAAAGTGGTCAACGTGGGGGTGGGAGAAATACCAGCCTGCGATCACGATCTCCTCGGAGGGGCTGTATTTCTTCAGCGTCTGGTAAATACGCGCGGCGCAATCCTTGTCCTTTTCGGAGTCACCGACGTTGGTTCCGCCGCCGTCAAGCAGGAAAAAGCTTCCGTCGCACAGACGATAGGCGTATGCCATACCGCTTCGCATCGAGTCTGCGTCAAAATAGCCGTTTTCATTGGCAGTTTCATTGATTCCGTCTTGACCGATCTGAATCAAAAGCGATTCTACAGGACCCGTAGATGCCGATGCGGGATCGAATACCGAAAGATCGGTGTTGCGAAGCGGCTCGGCGGAGACCTTAAGCTCGCTTACTCCGTATACGCTTTTTTCTGCGGGAATCCACAGTACGTTTATCAAAAGGGTTTCGCCCTCATAGGATATCGTATAGATCGATGCCAGATTGTCCGTGTTTTTAAGCACGCCGTGGGGAGCGACGATCTCCTTGCAGTCGGTAGCTTGCGTAAGCTTGGCTAAATAAGACTCATAGCCCTCTTTCGTTGCGCCTTTCACCGTCATCAAGATACAGTCGTTGTAGGTGTCGGTAAAATCGATTTCCGTATGCGTTCCCTCGTAAAGGGGAAATTGACCGTATTCGTTTTTTGTCATTTGCTTCTTTGATCGATCAGATGGATCGATCGCTCCTTTCTTGTATTTACCTATTGAGGCTTTGTATCATTATTATAGCAAAAACGATTGCTTCTGTCAATATGTGGGAGAAAAATCCCTGTAAAAAACGAGTAATTGCGCAGAAATATCTATCTGATCTAACAGGAACACAGGATTCGTTGCTAAATTTTTCATGTTCTTTTTTTCGCTTGGATTGGATATTTTTTGGAGCACTTACAAATAATATCCGTAAAGCAGAAAAGAAGTATCAAGGAGATAAATCATGAAAGCAACAGGAATAGTCAGAAGAATCGATGATCTGGGGAGAGTGGTGATCCCCAAGGAGATCAGAAGAACCATGCGTATTCGCGAGGGCGACCCTCTTGAGATATATACGGATCGGGAGGGGGAGGTTATTTTCAAGAAATATTCGCCCATCGGGGAGCTGTCCTCCTTTGCCGCCCAGTATGCTGAAACCTTGTATAAGACTTGTAATATGGCGGTGATCATCAGCGACCGCGACGCGGTGATTGCTTGCGCGGGAGTCCCCAAAAAGGAGTACGGCGACAAGTCGTTGTCCGACGAGCTGGAGGAGATCATTGAAAACCGCGGTATGTACGCTTATCGCGAGGGCGGGAAAAAATATTCTCCCATTGCCGACGGCGGCGGACATTACGTCAGCTGCGCCATGCCCATCATCAGCGAAGGCGACGTGGTAGGATGCGTGGCATCCTTGGCGGAAAACGGCGGAGAACGAATGAAGGAGAGTATCGGCGGTGAGATGGAATCCAAGCTGGTTATGACCGCCGCGGGCTTCCTTGGAAAACAGTTAGAAACCTGAATGAAAATACGCTTCGATTTGACGGTGTCGGAATCGAAGCGTATTTTTTGAATAAGATTTGCCTAAAAAGATTGACAGATTGCGCACGGTGTGGTAAAATAAATTAGAGCTTGGCTCTGAAATTGAATGGGAAATAGGAGGTATTTTATGAGATTTTCCAAGTTTCTTTGTTTGTGCGCGGCAATCGTGTTGCTGGCAACGCTTTTGACGGCATGCGGCGGCAGTCTTGCGGGCGTTTCTTCCGTGAAAAAGTATCTGAATGAGGATTACGATCCTTCGGAAGAGGTGCTTTCCAAGATGGAGAAGGTAGAAGAGCTTGACGGATATGTGTATATTGGACATTCCGAAGAGTTTGCGGTATTTTCCAAGGCGGTTGAGACGGGTCTTTCGTATAAGATCTTTAGTATGCGTAACGCAAAGGTAGTTGCGACCATTGCGGAAGAAAACGTGGTATGCACCTTCGATCTGACGGCGAATACTCCCGCTTTGCTGGTGACGAAGACCAAGACCTTTACCGATTCGAGCCTGATCGAGACGACCTATCTGCTGTACGACGGCATGGGCAATCAGGTGGCAACCTCAAATTCCGCTACACAAGTACCCGTGATGTTTGCGGATAAGCTGGTTTATAATTATATGGCGTATACCGTTGCCGAGGACGGAGCGTTGAAGGACGGTGTGAAGGTTCCCGAATATGCGGTTCTTTCCAAATGTGATTCTTGGAATGACGAGTATTACTACGTAGAGACGATGGGCGGTGTGATCGTTTACGACCGTTCCTTTGAGACAGTTTCTGTTTGGACCGCGCCCTCTTATGCGGCGAACTTTGCAGCATTCCCCATGAACGACGGTAACGTCTTGATCCAATATACATACTCCATGGTTGAAGATGCGAAAAAATACGATTACTACGATTTGGGTTATGTTGGGAATACGGTAAAGATGGATATGGTATCCTTGATCCTTTCCGCAGAGAAGGGAAAGGTGAAGGAGATCGATCTGGACTACTTGGTTTTGCAGCTGATGCCCAATTATGAGCTTTATGACGAGGACGAGGAAAACAACGAGTATCGTGAGGACTTTGAAAACATTGCGGTGATCGCGCCCATTGAGGATAAGAAGCTGAATAATTCCGAAGACGCTCGGGATATCGTTCTGATGAACAATAAGGGTAAGGCGCAGAAGTCCCTGAAGATGATCGACAACCAAGGAGCGAATTTGCCGCGGAAGGTTGCGGAAGACGTTTATCTGACCAAAACGCTTTACGGCAGCGCCTTGATCAACGGAAAGGGTAAATTGATCCAACCCTTCTACACCGCGACTGGCGTGGATTTGGTTGGCGAGTATTTCGTAGGCGAGCGCATGATCTACAACCTGCAAATGGAAGAGGTTTACGATCTGGATCAAAACAAAGCGACGGTAGAAAAGATCATGGACAACACGATCTTCGTGAAAAAGAAGACCGATACGGGCTACGAGATGATTTCCTTCTGTGACGGAAAGCAAACGACGGTTTATACCCATACGCCCGACGTTAAGACCGTTTTGACCTTTGCGGAAGAGGACGATTATTACGTGATCTACGATCAGGAAACCCAGACCTATCAGTATTACAACGCAGATGGAACGCAGCTTTCTTCGATTAACTATATGCCTATAAAGCTGTGTAAATCCAATTCTTACGGCACGATCCTTTGCTGGAACAACGACGGTGCGTTGCCCTCCTACTGTGTTATGGTGCAGTAAGGCGCTTTATTGTGAAAGTTAACTGAATAAGACATAAAAATGACCTTCGCTTCCACTTGGAAGCGAAGGTCGTTTTTTATTACCGTTCTTCTCTGAAATAGGGAAGTCCGAGGCTTTGCGGTGGCTGATGCTCCCGCTTTTTTCTGGAGCTGGTAAAGACCAGAACGGCGATGGTTACCAAATAAGGCAACATTTTGATCAACTCCTTGTCGCTACCCGAAAGACCGGGGATATAAACGCTGGCGATGTAAAGACCGCCGAATACGTAGGAGCTGAAGATCGCCAAGCGAGGACGCCACAAGGCGAAGATGACGATGGCGATTGCCAACCAGCCGCGGTCGCCGAATCCGTTGTTGGTCCATGCGCCCGTGGTGTAGTCCATGACGAAATAAAGTCCGCCAAGACCCGCGATAGCGCCGCCGATGCAGGTAGAGAGATATTTGTACAGACTGACGTTGATGCCCGCCGCGTCTGCCGTGGCGGGATTTTCTCCAACGGCGCGAAGATTCAGACCGATTCTGGTGTGCTTGAGGAACCATTGCGCAAGAAGCGCCAAAATGATTGCCACGTAAACCAAAAAACCAAAGGACAAGAAGGTTTCTCCAAAAATGCCAAGGTGATCGGAAAGGAAGGGGATTTTCGTTTTGTAGGCGTTACCCGTGGTCAGCAGGGAGATCGAACCGCTTTCGCCGAAGAACTTCAGAAGCGAGCCGCCGTAGAAGTTTCCAAGTCCCACGCCAAAGGTGGTCAGCGCAAGACCGACTACGTTTTGATTGGAACGCAGGGTGACGGTCAAAAAGCTGTAGATCAATGCCATGAGAGTAGAACCAAGGAGAGATGCCAAAAGCGAGATCAGCACGCAAAGGATCGGAATGGGCGTTTCTGCAAAATGCTCATAGAGGTATCCTCCGACGATGCCCGAGATACCGCCGATGTACATAATACCGGGAATTCCCAGATTCAAGTTTCCGCTTTTTTCGGTCAGGATCTCACCCGTCGCGCCAAAGAGCAGGGGAGTTCCTTGAACGATGGCGGCGGAAATAAAGGCTAAAATCGTATGAAGTGCCATTATGCTTCCTGCCCTCCTTTCTGCTTTTTCCGAAGGTGAATACGGTAATTGACGAAAAATTCACTGCTGATGATAATGAGGATCATAATACCCGTCAGCACCTCGCCCACGCTGGAGTTCAGACGAAGATCGGATGCGATCTGTCCCGCGCCCTTTTGCAAGAAGCAGACGAGGATCGAGGAGAAGATCATCACGATGGGATTGAATTTCGACATCCAAGAGATCATGATGGCGGTAAATCCGTTTCCGCCTACCGAGTTTGACGTGATCGAGTGATCTGCGCCCGCCACGAGGATCCAACCCATGACACCGCAAAGCGCGCCTGAGATCAGAACGGTGCGGATGATGACCTGCTTGACATTGATTCCGATATAGCGGGCGGTGTTTTCGCTTTCACCCACCACGGATATCTCGTAGCCCTGCTTGCTCTTTTTCAAATAAACGTAAACCAATATCGTCATAACGGCGACGATCAGTATATTCAACAAATATTGCTGACCGAACAGGGAAGGAAACCAACCGTTTTTGGATTGTGGATTGACGATGCCCAGTACCATAGAGCCGCTGGGGACCCAGAGCATGATAAAGAAGGATACCAGTTGCATGGCGACGTAGTTCATCATCAGCGTGAACAGCGTTTCATTGGTGTTCCACATTGCTTTGAAGATACCGGGGATTCCTGCCCAGACCGCACTTGCCAAGATACTTGCGAATAGCATAACAATGATGAGCAGCCAAGAGGGAAGGGCATCGCCGATATAGAACATGCAAGCAACGCTTGCCAGCATACCCACCAGCACCTGTCCCTCCGCGCCCGTGTTCCAAAATCGCATTTTAAAAGCGGGAGTAACGGCAAGGGAGATGCCAAGCAGGATTGCGGTGGATTGCAGAAGATTCCAAATTTTTCTTGGCGTTCCAAAGCTTCCTTCTATCATGGAAGCAAAGACACGCAGAGGGTTCACCCCCGTTAAAAGAATGGTCACCAAAGCGCAGAGCAAAATGCCCGCAAGAATGACACAGGCGCGTATCGTGAGGGATTGCTTCAAGGAAAGCTCAGATCGCTTCGTGATATAAACGAGGGGCTCTCGACGTTTTTTTTGTGTATGATCACGTTGCATCGTTTGCGTCCTCCTTGTATACGGTTTTGGTCATCAAATAACCGATTTCGTTTTTCGTTGCGGTTCTCGCGTCTACGACACCCGTAATTCGTCCGTTTCCGATGACGAGGATACGGTCACACAGATCCAGTAGTACGTCAAGATCCTCACCGACGAAAATGACGGCAACTCCTTTTTCCTTTTGCTCGTTGAGCAGATCGTAAATTAAGTAAGAGGAGTTGATATCGAGTCCCCGAACGGGATACGCCGCCATCAGCAACGTAGGTGAGGAAGCGATCTCGCGACCGAGCAGAACCTTTTGGACGTTGCCGCCTGAGAGCCGACGAACGGGAGTTTCCGCATCGGGGGTGACGACCTCTAACTCTTCAATGATTTGTTTCGCTAATTTTTCAGGCTCGCTTCGCTCCAGAAAAATAGAATTTCCTTTTCGATAGCTACGGAGCATCATGTTGTCCACCATGCCCATGTTGCCAACCAGTCCCATTCCCAAACGGTCCTCGGGGACGAAGGAAAGACGGACGCCCAGCTCGCGGATCTGTAGGGGCGTTTTATTTCGAAGATTCTCCTCCTCACCCGTTTTGGGATTGTAATAAAGAATACTTCCTTCCTCCAGCTTTTGCAGTCCCGCAATGGCTTCCAGCAGCTCGCGCTGACCGCTTCCCGCGATACCCGCAATGCCAAGGATCTCGCCCGAACGGGCAACGAAGCTTACGTCGTCCAGAACCTTGATTCCTTCCCGATTGCGGCAATTTATGTGCTCGACTACCAGCCTGTCCTGCGGATTGACGGGGGCTTTACGGGTGATGTTCAGCTCTACCTTCTTACCTACCATCATTTCGGTCAGGATATGCTCGTTCGCCTCTGCCGTATTCACCGTTCCCACGTATTCGCCGTGGCGAAGGACGACGACCTTGTCGGAAAGCTCCAAAACCTCATGCAGCTTGTGGGTAATGATGATGATCGCCTTGCCGTCGTCACGCATACGGCGCAGAACGTCAAAGAGTTTTTTCGTTTCCTGCGGCGTAAGAACGGCGGTTGGCTCGTCCAAAATCAAAATATCCGCGCCGCGATAGAGAACCTTGATGATCTCCACCGTCTGCTTCTCGGAAACCGACATTTCATAAATCTTTTTGTTGGGGTCAATATCAAAGCCGTACTTGGCGCTGATCTCGGCGACCCGTTCCGATACATGACGGACGTTGAATTTTCCTTTTTCCTCTAAGCCAAGCACGATATTTTCGGCAGCGGAAAAAAGATCGACCAGCTTGAAGTGCTGATGGATCATACCGATCTTGTAATTGAAAGCGTCGTGGGGTGAATGGATATGGGCAAGCTTACCGTCGATGAAGATTTCTCCCTCGTCGGGGTGATAAATGCCCGAAATCATATTCATCAGCGTGGTTTTGCCGCTTCCGTTTTCACCAAGCAGGGAGAGGATCTCTCCCTTGTAGACCTTCAGGTTTACGTTGTGGTTGGCGACTACGCTTCCGAATCGTTTCGTGATGCCCCGCAATTCGATTGCTGTTTTGCTCATGTTGCGCGATCCCTTTCCTTTATCGAATTTTTCATCAAACCGCAGAAAATTTTTCTGCGGTTTGATGAAAAATTCGTCAATAAAAAAACCCATAGGGATGCCGCCAAAGCGGCATCCCATTTGGAAGAAAAAGCGTTAGTTTGCTGCGGGAACGGTAATACCGTCGATGATAATGTCGAAGTAAGGAGCGCAGCGCTGATCCTTTGCGGACTCGTCGAAGTAGCCGTCGTGGATCACGTTGGTCTCACCCTTGAAGTCGCCGTCAACGTCAGCAAGATACTCGGTCAGAGTAGCGCCCTTTACGGTGAACTTGGAGGTGTCGAATACCTTCAGCGTGCCTGCCTTGAACTGCTCGGTAGCAGCATTGATTGCTTCCTGCGTGCCTGCGGCTGCAACCTTGGCATTCAGTTCGGTCAGCTGTACGGAGCCCTCTGCCAGACCGCCGCACCAGTCGTAAGGAATTTCTTCGCCCTTGCCGTCCATGGTCTTTTCGATGATGAGCTTCATATAGGGCTCCCAGTTGATCTTAGAGGAGATCAGCGCGGTTTCGGGAGCGATGCTGATGGTGCTGATGTTGTAAGCAACGTTAGGAACCTTTGCGTCTTCGCAAGCCTTGGGCGCACCCTCGGAGTCAGCGTGCTGGCTGATCAGTACGCAACCGGAACCGATCAAGCGTTCAGCGGCGGATTTCTCAAGGGCAATGTCAAACCAAGAGTTGGTGTACTCTACCTTCATGGTAGCGGTGGGGCAAACCGAGCGAGCGCCGAGGAAGAAGGAGGTGTAACCCGAAATAACCTCAGCGTAGGGGAACGCGCCGACGTAACCGATGATTGCTTGCTCAGCAGTGATCTTGCCGTTGGCGATCATCTCGTTGAGCTTCATGCCTGCGGCGATACCCGCAAGATAACGACCCTCGTAGATGGAAGCGAACGCATTGTGGAAGTTGGGGAGCTTTTCGGTGTGTGCGCTGGTACCCGTAGCGTGGCAGAACTGCACGTCGGGGAATTCCTTTGCTGCCTGAATCATGTAGGTTTCATGACCGAAGGAGTCCGCAAAGATCAAGTCGCAGCCCTCGTCAACCAGCTCGCAAGCGGCGTCGTAGCACTCCGAGCCTTCGGGAATGTTGACCTTCATGATGACCTGTTTCTCGTCAAGACCGAGTGCCTTGGCAGCGGCGTTTGCCGCATCGATGAAGTTTTTGTCGTAGGTAGAGTTTTCATCGTGAAGGAAGATGAAGCCTACCTTGAAGCCTGCCTTGCCGCCCGAGCACGCGCTGAAGCATGCGAGACAGGATACCAAGAGAACGAGTGTGAGAATGACCGAAATGAGTTTTTTCATGAGTCGCCTCTCCTTAAAAAATAAAAATTTATGTAAATAAATTTACATACAAGATGAAAATAGGGAAGATGAAACCGCGATACGCTTGATACATTTCTATTCTATCACAGAAAATTCACATTGTCAACAAAAATTCATTTTCTAAAACTATTTTTGACATTTTACACAACAAAGATTTATAAAAGCCCGAGAAAAAACGAAATTACAATGTTTGTCGTGTCAATTTTTGCGGTAGGCAGGGCATAATAATCGCCCTTGCGGAGGAGAAACTCCGCAAGGGCGCAATGCTTTTTATTCCGGCTTGTAATTATATAAATAATTTGAAGGAGAGACACCCATGGCTTTTTTGAATTCCACGGAAAAGTATTTGTAATCGTCGTAGCCCGACAGCTGTGCGACCTCCTTGAGGGAATGGTACCCTGCGGAGATCAAACCAACCGCGTGCTGTATTCTCAGATTGACGATATATTTTTGAGGAGAAACGCCGAATTCCTCCTTGAACAGTTTTCTGAAATACACCTCGCTCATAAAGGATTTTTCGGCAAGCTTCCGAATGGATAGCTCGCTGCTTTTATAGTTTGCCATAAGATACTCAACAGAGCTTTGAATTTTTGAGTGCTGCGGCTTGGAAACGAAATTCTGGACGTAGCACTCCGCAAATATCTCACAAAGAAGGGCAGAGCATCGATAACGGTAGCCCAATTCCTTTTCGTTCCAACAGTCCAAGATGCTTCGGAACAGATTGGACAGGACAGAGGGATCTTTTGGAACAAAGTATTCAATATTTCGTGTATTATAGTTCGTCGTATCGAAATGAACCACGATCAATTCGTCGATGTTTGAGGTTCTGCTATAATTCAGTCTGGCGGGAACGTAGGATACGCAATGATCCTTTAAATGGCACTCGCTTGTTTCGGTTTTTAGTATTGTATCGGCGCGATAACGAAAGGATATTGCGTTAAAATTCCGTCCGTTGTTAAACATATTCACGTTTTTTTGCTTTAATTCAAGGACGTCAAGTATGTGAAACGAAAGATCCTCTTTCTCAAAAAACATGGCGGTGTCTCCTTTTCTTAGAATACGATATGACGTTTTTATTATAACAAATTTGTTTCGAAAAGTCAACCTGTTTTATCGAATTGTAGGTGGATTTTCTGTTTTTGATATGCTATAATGTGAAAAAAGCAAAAAAAAATAATAAGAAAAAGGAGGACTTATTATGCAAAAATCAACAAAGCTTTGGATCAGAGTACTGTCACTCGCTTTGGTCGTATTGATGCTTGGCTCCATGCTTCTTGCTTGTAGGAAGAAGGAAGAGGGCGCTGCGGATACCACGAACGGCGGCGACGTAGTCAATCCGAACAACTCGGACACCGCAAAAAAGAACGTACTGGACGGTGTTCGTTACAACGGCGAGACCATCCGCGTGTACGGTTGGATTCCCAGCAACATCTTAGAGCAGGTGCAGGAATTCAATGCAGGTCTCGGCGTTGTAGAGCAGAACATCTATAAGAGATTGGACGAAACGAAAAAGCAGCTCAATATCAACGTGGAATGGAAAGAAGAAATGCACGGTACGGCATTCATTCAGAACGCTGTTACCGCAAACCAGACGGGCGGCTATGACGTTATCGCGTGTTATTCGACGGAAGTGACGCGTCTGATGCTACAGGGTGCCGCAAAGAACCTTCTTTCCTTCGACACTATGGATTTCGATGAGCCCTGTTGGCCAAAAAACATGATCGACCAGCTTACGATCTATGACAAATTGTACTTCTGTACGGGCGACATCTCCACCAACCTGATCTTCATGACCCCTTGCGTGTTTGTTAACATGGACATGGTTAACACTTGGCATATCAACGAAAAGATTCAGCAGCAATATGGAGAAGATAATATTTACGATCTCGTCAGAGAAGGCAAGTGGACCTACGACGCGATGTTTGAGCTGGCAAACGGTGTTTGGCGGGATACCGACTCCACCAACGGTACGAGAACCGCGGACGACACCTACGGCTTGAGTACATACTCTACTCTGTTCTGTAACTTCTACGCAGGCGCGGGCTATACCCTTGTGAATTCCGATGAGGCAGGGGTTTACTTGTCCGAGGACTACACGGATGTAGACTCCATCGAGAAGCTTCTGAAGGACGTTACGGATTTCTTTGACGGTGGATTCTGCCTTCGTTCGGAAGCCTATACCGTCGTTCGCGACAACTTCGCGGCAGGACTTCACCTATTCAGTCTTGCTCCTGCTTCTCACGCTTACCTCAAGCACTACCATACCGATAATCTGAACTACGCCGCGCTTCCCATGCCGAAGTATACCGTAGATCAGGAGGATTATCGTTCTTGGCACTGCGCCAACTACACCAACTACATGGTAGCGTCGGGCTCGGCAAATCCCCAGATTGCCGCTTCCTTCCTGCAGTGTCTGGCGCAGTGGTCTTATGATACCACGAGAATCGCGATCTTTGAGAACACCATGAAGGCTCGTTTCGCTCAAGGCGATAGCGATGTGGTGAAAATGTGGGAAATGATCGTGGATTCACAGGCGTTCGACATTGGACGAATCTGTGCGAGCTCCTTTAGACGTGGCGGCAGCAGTAGTGGTGCGATTCTCATATGGCAGTTTGATGAAAAACTGAA
Source organism: Clostridia bacterium (assembly GCA_017504995.1). Classification (GTDB taxonomy): domain Bacteria; phylum Bacillota; class Clostridia; order Oscillospirales; family CAG-272; genus HGM12713. The sequence goes on along the minus strand of JAFVQC010000056.1, from coordinate 1,823 downwards.
GGCAAGTCGTACCGACTGGGAAAACGTCATGGATGCCTATAAGGACGAGCTGATCGAACTGGCGGAACAGTTTAACACAGAGCTTGCGGCTCTTCCCGATACCTAATATTCCCCAAATAGTATTCTGACTGTGTTTTTAACAAAATCTGAAAAGAAGGAAGGAATCATCAAATGAAAAAATTATTTGCACTTCTTCTTACGGCTACCCTGCTGTTTTGCGCTATTCCTTTCGTTGCTTCGGCGGACGATTCTGCTGTGACTTTCGTTGATATCGACAGTATTGACGACTTTTACGCCGTAATGGGAGACGGAACTACTGAAAAACCTTACGCCCTTGTCAATATGCTGGACAGCAAGACTAACTATAAGCTGACAGCTGATATCACCTTCGGCTCCACCCCTGTTGCTCTGCCCAAGGTTGTACTGAACTCGACAAGCCAAACGTACGAGTACGTTTACACCGACTCGACCAAAACCACGAAACAAACCTGTGAATGGGATTTCACCACCATAGATCAAGGTATGATTGGTAATTACGAAGGTATCTTCGACGGAAACGGTCATTCCATTGTTTACACGGGTACGTACGTTGCAACGGCCTCCGGTGCCTTCTTCGTCGACGGTAAGCTGCGGGGTGACATTAAAAACCTGACCGTCGGTAGCAAGGATACCCCCGTGCAGTTTACCTGTACGAAAAACGGACGCAGAGACATGGCAATACTGGCGCTCTATTGTGAGGTCAATAAGGTTGTAATTGAGAACGTCGTTGTTTACGGAGACATTACCGTCAACGGCACGGGCGCCAGAAACATCGGTTTGTTCCTCTATACAGGAAAATCCGGTGTGACCTTCAACAACTGCCGCGCTTACGGCTCGATCACGCTGGCAAACGCTAATGCTTCCGTTCATCGTTTAGGCGGATTCGTAGGCGCTCACCTTTGTAATGCGGGTGACGGTGCGCCGATCATCTTTAACAACTGCTATTCGGACGTTGACATAGCCCTTGACAACGCGAAAGCAACTTCCGCTGCAGGCGGATTGCTTGGTTGCCTCTGCTGTACAAATGACGATACCCCCCTTTACGCGACCAACTGTGTTACCGTTGGTGATTTGCCCGATCACGAGAATGTAGAAATCGGTACGGGTAGGTTGCTGGGAAACGTTCAAAACAATAAAGCGGAGGCAGATACGCTTATCAACATCGTTGACTGCCAGAAGCCTGTATTCAACGCAGTAGGCGCGTCTGTCAAGATCGACGACGCAACCCTCCGCTTCCGTGTTGGCGTTGCGGTTTACAACGCATACGTTGATATGTACGGCGCGGATAACGTCAAGGTCGGTGTGATCTATGCTGAAAAGGCTACGGCTGAGACCCTTGGCGCAAACTTCAAGATCGATCCGCTAAACAACGACATAACCAACGTTGTAGTTGCCGAGCTTGACAACGGAAACATTTACGCAGACGTGGCTGCGACCGCAAATTCCTACGGCACCGAGTACACGGCTCTGGGTTACATTCAGTACACCACCGACGGCACGACTTGGACCACCGAGTACGCTGAGGCAAGCACCACCAGAAGCGTATCCTACGTTGCTACGGCAGCTCTTGCTGATGTAAAGGATGCCGCTGAGGGTGCGTACATGTACGCAACCGCAGACGGCAAGTATTGCTTCTACACTGTTGAACAGCAGACCAAGCTTGCAAGCTACATCGTTGCCAGCGCATCGTAAAATAAGGAGGACTTAAATCATGAAAAAAGTATTTGCATTGATTCTTTGCTTGATTTTAACGCTGAGTGTTCTCGTTGCTTGCTCCGATAAGG
>JAFVQC010000055.1 GCA_017504995.1 Clostridia bacterium | reverse complement strand
GACGCCGGTCCCTACAAGATTCAAAAAACGATCGGACACGGTTCTTTTGAAAATATACGGCAAACAGATAAATAATATTTCTTAAGAGACTGTAGGGACCGGCGTCCTCGACGGTCCAAAAGAACGAAGGTCAACCGATACCAACCAATGAGCGTAACCGAACCTACAGAAAATGATGCTTTTCTTGTTCGCCAATTTTTACTTGAAACCGCAGTTCGGTCTTGACAAAATCTTTACTCTGTGATATAATACAGTATTATGGAGTTATATGGCTTCGTCCATCATTGAAACGATAAGAATTATAAAAATAAGGAGTCTATCATGCACTGGTCAGAAGAAATTGCAGAAAAGATCATCGCCCGTGATCCCAACAAGGAGGAATACGTCTGCGCCGCAGGCGTCAGCCCCTCGGGTTCGGTCCACATCGGAAACTTCCGTGACTTTGCCACCCCCTACTTCGTGGTAAAGGCACTTCAGAAAAAAGGCAAAAAGGCAAAGCTGTTGGTTTCCTGGGATGAGTTCGACCGTTGCCGTAAGATTCCCGCCAACGTGCAGGCGGTGGTCGGCAGCGATTACGACAAGTACATCGGCTGTCCCTACGTGGATATCCCCGATCCTTGGGGCTGTCACGAAAGCTACGCCGCCCACTTTGAGGAAGAATTTCTCAAGGGAATCGCGCCCTTCGGCATGGAGCTGGACTGCCGCTATCAGGCAGAGATGTACCGTTCGGGCAAATACACGAAGGATATCATCGAAGCCATTCAAAAAAGAGGAGATATCTTTGAGATCCTCGACTCCTTCAAGACCAAGGACACCACAAAATCTCCCGAGGAATTGAAGGCGGAGCACGACGCGGAAAAGGCAGTCTATTCTCCCGTCAGCATCTTCTGCCCCGAATGTCACACCGACTTTACCAAGATCACCGCGTTCTCCGAGGACGGCACGGAGGCAGACTACACCTGCCGTTGCGGTCATAGCGGTCACTTCAACTTCCTTGAGAACTTCAACTGCAAGCTGGGCTGGAAGGTAGACTGGGCGATGCGCTGGAGATACGAGCAGGTTGACTTTGAACCCGGTGGAAAGGATCACGCCGCCCCCACAGGCTCTTACAGCAACTCCAAGATCATCTCCAAGAAGATCTTCGGCTACGACGCGCCCCTGTTCCAAGGCTACGAGTTTATCGGTATTAAGGGTATGACGGGCAAAATGTCCTCGTCCTCGGGTCTGAACCTGACCCCCGATACCTTGCTCAAGCTCTATCAGCCCGAGGTGCTTCTCTGGCTCTACGCCAAGACCGATCCCACCAAGGCGTTTGACATCTGCTTTGACGACGGTATTCTCCGTCAGTATTTTGAGTTTGACAAGATGCTCACCGACTGCCGCGAGGGAAAAGCCAACCAGATCACGCAGGATATCATGTACAACTGCCACGTAAACGGACGCGAGATCGCCACCGTTCCCATGGCGCTTCTGGTTCAGCTCGGCTCGGTGGTCAACTTCAACGTTCCCATGCTGGAGACGGTATTTGAGAAGATCGGCACTCCCTACAAGGAGGCAGACTTTGCCGACCGTCTGATGCGCGCCAAGTTCTGGCTGGAGCAGTGCGCTCCCGATCAGGTCAACCGTCTGCGCGCCACCCGTAACTTTGAGGTCTTTGAGACACTTGACGAAAAGGAAAAGGGAACCGTCGCTCTGCTTCACGCCTATATCGCCAAGGGCGGCTACACGCTGGACGAGCTGAATACCGAGCTGTACGCCATTCCCAAAAAGGTCTACGGCACGGATATGTCCGACAAGGAGCTGAAGGGCATTCAGGGAACCTTCTTCAAAAACGTATACAAGCTGCTCATCGACAAGGAAAGAGGTCCGAGACTCTATCTCTTCCTCTACGCCATCGAATCCGAGCGTTACGTGGGACTTCTGGACTTCTCTTATCCTCAGACCGAGGAAGAGCGTCTTGCCGACGCGCCCGCCGAGGTCTGCTGTCCCGTAGAGGAAACGGTTGAGGTAGACCGTACGCCAGACCCCGTAGAGCCCGTCAAGGAGCAAGTCACCATTGACGACTTCGGCAAGATCGATTTGCGGGTATGCAAGATCCTCAAGGCAGAGGGCGTTCGCAAATCTCACTCCTGCCTGAAGCTGACGCTGGACGACGGCATCGGCGAGAGAGTCATCATGTCCTCGATCAAAGAGGAATATACCCCCGAACAGCTTGTGGGCAGAAAGATCATCGTCATCGCCAACCTGAAGCCCAACCGCATCTGTAACGTCAATTCTCAGGGTATGCTTCTCGCCGCTACCAACAACGCCTGCGGCTGTCAGGTCATCTTCGTGGACGATTCTGTTCCCACGGGTACGCAAATCAAGTAAACAAGCGAGGACTGCTCTATGTTACTGTATATCGTTCGCCACGGCGATCCCATCTACGAGACCGATTCTCTTACGGAGAGAGGCAAGCTGCAAGCCGAGGCGGTTGCGAAACGGCTTGTCCGTTCGGGGATCAACCGTATTTTCTCCTCTCCCATGGGACGGGCAAGAATGACTGCCGAGCCGACCTGTCGGCTGCTGAATCTTTCCTATACGGTAGAGAATTGGGCGCATGAGATCGAGGACGAGCGTCTGACTCCCTTCCCCGACGGAATTCCAAAATCGATTTCCGAGGTGCAGAATACCTATTACCGCGCGGACGGCATGATCGATCTGTCCTACGAGGACGGATATCGCTGTCGGGGCTTTGATCAAACCCGCATGAAGGAGGCGGTTTCCCGTATTGAGGCGGGAGGAAAGGACTTTCTTGAACGCCTCGGCTATCGGGAGGAAAACGGAATCTATCGGATCTTGTCGCCCAACGAGGATCGCGTGGCGCTGTTCTGCCACGCCGCCATGGCGCGGGCATGGCTCTCTACCCTGCTTCATATTCCGATCCACCTCGTGTGGGCGGGCTTTGATTACCCCACCACGGGTGTGACCGTACTGGAGTTCCGCAACAACGAAAACGGCGTGACCGCGCCCAAATGTCTGTGCTTCGCCGATATGTCCCATCTGTACGCCCACGGTCCGGATATGATCCACAACACCACGGGGGAAATCTGAGGAGCGTTATTTCCTTCCCGTATTGGCGACGAAATTCAAGCAGTATTGGCAATCATGACCGCCACCGAGTCGGTGGCTTGCGGTCATTGTCCGATCACCGTAGACGTAGCAACTGTTTTCAGCCTTCCCCCGACGGGGAGGGCTGTTCGTTTCTTTGCCCTCAAAAGATCGTTTTCGTTTCGGTTCGCCGTTTGTTGCGTTCTATGCCGTTCTCCTCATCCGTCGGCTTCGCCGCCACCTTCCCCACGGGGGAAGGCTTACGGGAAACGACATCTTTCCTGTTCGCCGATTATTTGCGGAAATTCGGTTGTTTTTTCGGGAGCACCAAGGCGCTCCCCT
>JAFVQC010000054.1 GCA_017504995.1 Clostridia bacterium | reverse complement strand
TCAGAAATTGTTCTACTTTCTTATTAAACTTTTCTTCGGTAGGCATAAACATACAGTGTTTGTAAATCTCATATGTTTGTAAAATATCGTTCTTGTGAGTTAATTCTATTAGGTTCATTGCACGCACCTACAAATTCTTATTTTCCTAACTGTTCGACCTATTCAAGTTTATCTATTAGTTGTATTATACCATAAAAAACGGTGAAAAGTAAATAGGACGGCTCAATTCTTTACAAATTGAACCGCCCTTTTTGATTAAAGCAAATCGTGCTCGATAGATTCAGTCATCTTGGCTTTGTATTTTCCCGAGCTGTAAACGACTTCGTTTGGAGTTATGAGTTTGCTTCGCAAACGTTATGATACGCTTTGCGTAGTTATGATATGATTGCCCGTATCCCCTCAACGCGATGCAGTCGCTCATAACTTGGCGTAGCCAGTCTAAACTGATAACTTGCCCAAAGGGCAATCATAACTGCACCTCAGTTCATCCAAGAGATAACAAAAAGCACTCTGCCGTAGCAAAGTGCTTTTTGAGGTTTCGACCAAAGGTCGAAATTATCTCTTGGAGAACTGAGGTGCGCGACGCGCTGCCTTGAGTCCGTATTTCTTTCTTTCCTTCATACGAGGGTCACGAGTCAGGAAGCCTGCTGCCTTCAGGGCGGGCTTGTAGTTCTCGTCTGCCTGTACCAGCGCGCGGGCAAGACCGTGACGGATTGCACCTGCCTGTCCCGACAGACCGCCGCCGTTTACCGTTGCGATGATATCAAACTTTCCCTCGGTAGCGGTTGCGCCAAAGGGCTGGTTGACGATGAGCTTCAGGGTCTCAAGACCGAAATACTCGTCGATGTTCTTCTTGTTGATGGTGATCACTCCCGTGCCGGGAACGATGCGAACGCGGGCGATGGACTTCTTTCTTCTACCCGTTCCATAGAAATAGGGCTTTGCGCTTGTATACATAATTCCGTCCTCCCTTAGTTAATCTCGATTGCCACGGGCTTCTGTGCCGCATGGGTGTGCTCTGCGCCTGCAAATACCTTCAGTCTGGTTGCAGACTTTGCGCCGATGCTGTTGTGGGGGAGCATTCCCTTCACTGCCAGCTCCATTGCAAGCTCGGGCTTGGTTGCCATCAGGGTCTTGTACTGAACTTCCTTCAGTCCGCCGATGTAACCGGAGTGACGGCGATAGTACTTCTGTTCCATTTTCTTACCGGTCAGAATTGCCTTTTCCGCATTGATGATGATAACGAACTCACCGCAGTCTACGTGAGGGGTGAACTCGGGACGGTGCTTTCCGCGAAGAATGGTTGCTGCTGCTGCTGCGACTCTACCCATGGGCTTGCCTGCCGCATCCAGAACATACCACTTGCGCTCAACCGTTTCAGCTTTTGCCATAAAAGTGGACATTGCATTTTCCTCCAAAATAAAGTAATTTTTTAATCACGCTTGCATATTATATCACGGCAAATCTCTTTTGTCAATAGCTTTTTTGAAAAAAATTAAAGAAATTTCAATTATCTTTTTGAATGCTCTCGTTTTCTCGCTCAAACACCTATTTTTCTCTCGTTTTCTCGTTTTTGATTTTTAAAAATTCTTTTGGCGATGACATAAAATCGCTCTCTTTCGGCATACAGTATAGCAAAACAAAAAAACGGAGGTTCAAGGAATCATGACTCAATACTATGCTCCCGAGGGCGAACGCTTATACGCCGCGGAAAACCGCGCCTATCTTTCTTCCCTTTCGGGGTTAGAAGCCGCGATGAACGAGGGACGGATCTTGGAGTCCACCGTTCTGCTTTGCGACAGCGCCATGCGGCTACACGTGGATCTTTGCGGCATTCGCGGGATCATTGAAAGAAGCGAGGCAGTCTTTTGCCGACGCGGAGAGGTACTAAAGGACATTGCCGTCATCACGCGAGTGGGAAAGCCGATCTGCTTTAAGGTGATGGGTTTTACCAAGGAGAACGGCGAAACGGTGGCGATCCTCTCCCGACGGGCGGCGCAGGAGGATTGTATCCGAAACTATCTGTCCGATCTGACCGTGGGTGATCTGATTCCCGCGAAGGTCACCCATCTGGAGAATTTCGGGGCGTTCGTGGACATCGGCTGCGGTGTCGCGTCTTTGCTTTCGGTGGACAGCATTTCGGTCTCCCGCATCTCCCACCCGTCCGACCGTCTTTCGGTAGGTGACCGTATTCACACGGTGATCAAAGCCATAGACCGAGAGCAGGATCGCTTTTTCGTCAGCATGAAGGAGCTTCTGGGCACGTGGGCGGAAAACGCCGCCCGATTTGAGGTGGGCCAGACGGTTTCGGGGATCGTGCGGAGCGTGGAAAGCTACGGTGTATTCGTGGAGCTTGCTCCCAATCTGGCGGGGCTTGCGGAGCTGAGAGAAGGCACAGCCGACCACGCCTTAGCGACGGTGGGGCAACGGGTAGCGGTCTACATAAAAAATATCATTCCCAACCGCATGAAGATCAAGCTGGTGATGATCGATTCCTACAAGGGGGAGCTTCCGAGGGATGGGATTCGGTATTTTATCGACTGTGAAAAGACCTTGCACATCGATCGCTGGCGCTATTCCCCCGAGGAGTGTCCGAAGATCGTGGAAACTGTGTTTAAGGAATAAAAGAAGCCGCTTTTGCTATCAAAATGATAGTGAAAGCGGCTTCTTTTGCCGACAGTCGAGGACTGTTCAAAAAATTCAGTTGATTTTTTTCAATCTCGCGTAATTTCCCATCAGCTTTTTCGTTCCGACGGTGTCGAAAATGACCTCGTACAACACGTCCGAGCCCATGGGGCGGGCGGAAAGGATCTCCCCCTCACCGAAGGTCAGATGCCGCACCCGATCGCCCGCCTGCAAGAGCGCTGTGCTTCCTTGGGGGACAGGCTTCGATTTTGTCAGAGTAAATCCGCCGTCGGTTGCGGCAGAGCGTCCGCCGTAGGCGTAGGCGGAATCGTCCGCGTGAAAATAGGTTTTCGGCTTACGGTCATAGACGGGGGTATAGGGCGAATCCTCTACGATCAGCTCCTGTGGGATCTCCTCTACGAAGCGCGAGGCTGGATTTGCCATGGTTCTGCCGTAGAGCATACGGGTCTTGGCGCGAAGGATATACAGACGATCCTTGGCGCGGGTGATGGCGACGTACGCCAGACGGCGTTCCTCCTCCATCTCGTCGGGACTTCCCATGATATTCTGCATACCGGGGAAAATGCCGTCCTCCATACCGGGAAGAAAGACCACGGGGAATTCCAGCCCCTTGGCGGAGTGAATGGTCATCATCACCGCCGCGTCAGCATCGGCGTCGTATTTATCCACGTCGGACACCAGCGCGTTTTCCTCCAGAAATCCGAGAAGGGTTGGCTCGTCGTTGTTCTGTTCGTATTCGATGACTCCCGTGAGGAATTCCTCAAGGTTCTCCAAGCGCTCTTTCTCTTCCTCGCCGCCGTCGATGAGCATCTGACGGTAGCCCGTCACCTCAAGGACACGCTTGACGAAGGCTTCAAGGGTGATATCGGTTTTGAGCAGACGGCGCAGAGAGGAGATCATCAAGGCAAATTCCTTTAATTTGCTTGCCGAACGGGAAAGTGCGGCAAAGGTATCGGCGCGAAGCATGACCTCGAACACCGAAATTCCCTGCTCCGCGGCGATCTGCTCCACGCCGTCCACGGTGGCGTGTCCGATCTTTCGCTTTGGCTCGTTGATGATCCGCCGCATCCGTTCTCGGTCGGCGGGGTTGTTGATAAACTGTAAGTAAGCGACGATATCCCGAATCTCCTTGCGGTCATTGAAACGCAAGCCGCCAAGCATTCGGTACGGAATCCCGCTTTTGGCAAAGACGCGCTCGATGGTCTGGGATTGGGCGTTGGTGCGGTAGAGAATGGCGCAATCCCGATAGGAATAGCTTCCTTTTGCCACGAGACCTTGGATTTCGGAGACCAGATATCTTGCCTCGTCGTTCTGATCCTGGCAGGCGCGCAAGGTGATCTTCTCGCCCCCTTTTCGAACGGTGCGCAACGTCTTTCCCTTTCGCCCCACGTTGTGGGAGATCACGCCGTTTGCCGCTTGCAGGATCACGTCGGTGGAACGGTAGTTCTGCTCCAAACGAACGGTTTTCGTTCCCGCAAAGCGGCGGTCGAAGGACAGAATGTTGTCGATCACCGCACCGCGGAATTTATAGATGCTCTGGTCGTCGTCCCCCACCACCATGAGGTTTTTGTGCATACCGTAAAGCAGCTGCACCAAGCGAAGCTGGCTTACGTTGGTATCCTGAAACTCGTCCACGGAAATATAACGGAACTTACGCTGATACGTCTCCAGCACCTCGGGATCGGTCTCGAACAAGAGGACGGTCTGCATGATGAGATCGTCAAAATCCATCGCCCCCGAGGTCTTCAGGCGATCCTGATAGGCGCGGTAGACACGGGCGATCTGCTTCATACGGAAATCCTTCATGCCGTATTCCTTCTCAAAGGCATCGGGATCAAGCAGATTTTCCTTGGCGCGGCTCACCGCGCTCATCACCGATTTTACGGGAAGGGATTTTTCGTCGATGTTCAAGGTTTTCATCGCCTCGGTCATGGCGTTTTTGGTATCGGTGGTATCGTAGATGGTAAAGCTTCGATCGTAGCCGAGACGGTCGCCGTAGGTACGGAGTATCCGCGCGCAGATCGAATGGAAGGTCCCCGCCCAGATCGAATCTGCCGCCCCGTTCTCGGAAATCACCGTCCGCAGGCGGTTTTTGATCTCGTTTGCCGCCTTATTGGTAAAGGTGATGGCAAGCATTTGCCACGGCGCACAGGGAGAGGAAGAAAACTCGGGCAGGATCGGCTCGATCTCCTCGGGGGAAAGGGACGCCGCCTGTTCCAGCTCCGCCACACGAGTCTCGGTCATGCTGTGGGGCACGTAGGTACTATAATAGGCGTTGCCGTATTGCACGAGAAACGCCATTCTATGCACAAGCACAGTGGTTTTTCCGCTTCCCGCCCCCGCGAGGATCAAAAGAGAGCCCTCGGTGGTAAAGACCGCTTCCCGTTGTTCTTTATTCAAAAAAGCGTAATATCTATCAAATAAGTTTCGTTTTGCCGCCAGATAGCGGACATTCAGGTCGTTTGGCATGATTCTTTTCCCATCGTCGTTTGAAATTCTTACGGTATTTATTATACAACAAATTTCTTTTTTTTGCAAGAGCTTTGCGTTTGTTTTTCCCGGACGGACAAAAAATGCCCTACGGGGTTGTGGGATTTTTACCGTTTTCTTCTCGCCGTTTGAACATGAAAAAAGCGGATCAAGCTTGTGCTTGATCCGCCTAAAGTTTTATGTTTACGCCTTTTTGTATTCAACCAAGCCGATCTTGATACCGTTCTCGGTCTCTTCAAATGCGAAGGTGCCGCTAAGATCCTTAGCATCTTTCTCGTCAGCATCCTCGTCAACCAGAGTAATGGTGATCTTGTCGTCGTCGATCTCGTACTCACCCTCAACGGTAGTAACGGTACCCAGCAAAGACTTATAGGAAATCTCTACCTTCTTACCGCTGAACTCGTAGGTGGTCTCGCCGAGAATACCCTTGTCACTGGTGTACTTACCAGACAGCGTCTTACCGCAGGATGCCAAGGTCAGGCACAGCATCAAAGCTACCATCACAACTGCCATAATACGAATGGATTTTTTCATGTTTCGTTCCTCCTTTAATGCAAAAATAAATCCATGTACTTATTATATCATTTTGCTTCTTTTTTGTCAAGGCTCTTGCGCGAAAAAATTCGTTTTTGAACCGCAAATACGCCTTCCACGCCGAGGATCGCGACAAGCGCCGCAAGCCAAAGATAGATAAAGAGATTGCCAATAACGGTATAGGGCGTGGCAGTTTGCCTCAGATGCACGTCCTCGATCAGCACGCCGTCGGTAAGGGGGGCAAGTTTTCCCACCACCTCTCCCCGATGGGTAATGACGGTAGAAATGCCCGTGTTGGCGGCTCTTGCCACATACCGTCCGCTTTCGATTGCCCGAAGTTCCGCTTGGGCGTTATGCATATCCAGCGCCACCGAGTCAGTAAACCACGAATCGTTGGTGGAAAGGCAGATCAGCTCCGCCCCATCGGACACGCTCTCGCGGGTCAGCTCCTCGTAGATCGAATCAAAACAGATCAGCGATCCGACCCTGCCCTCCTCCAATTCAAACAGCTGCGCGCCCTCTCCTGCCAGCACCTCACCCTCACTCATCACAAGCTCCGCAAGGGGGGGGATAAGGGTCTCGATGAGTCCCCGCAGGGGAACGAACTCTCCAAAGGGCACAAGCCGCCGCTTGGAGTAGACCGTCTCGCTCATTTTTCCGTCGGGGGTGAAGCAAACGATGGAGTTATACTCTCCTTCCTCGCTTTCGGTAAACGCGCCGACGAGAATGGTGGTATCCGCTTCTTTTGCCAGATCCGACACGTACTCGCCGATCCCATTATCTTCTTCGATCACGTACGGCAGGGCGGTTTCTGGCCAGATCACGAGTCTCGCCCCTTCCTCTGCCGCCTTCAAAGTATATTCGCGGTACACTTGTCTCGTTCGCTTGATGCTGTTCGCGCTCCACTTCTCGTGAGAGGAGATATTTCCCTGCACCACCGCCACGCGGAGCGATCGGTCATCGACGGCAGAATTTTGAAACCAGAGGAACGCCCCCACGCCGTACTGAAAGACGAGCATGATCGCCACCGCGCCGCAGGTTTTTTTAAGCAACGCGCCGCTATCCGTTCCCTCCTTGCACAAGAGTCCTGTCAAAAGGTAGGCAAGACAGAAATTGACCGCCACCAGAAGGAAGGTAACGAAATACGAGCCGAACAGTGAGGCAGTCTGCAAGCCGATCAGGTACTCTACCTGCCCCAAGGGAAGCCGTCCCCATGGAACGCCCCACCAGCCGAGGGTCTGTGTCCATTCGTAGACCGCCCACGCCCCTGCCCCGAGAAAAGGGCGAAGGAAGGGGATCTTCCCGCAAAGCCGCGCGCGGAAGATCATACCGATGACCACGAACAGAAGTCCGCCCATCAGCGATTGCAAGAGCGACAAGCCGATCCACGCCACAAGCACTACGGCAAGCGCCGCGCCCTTCGTCATGCCGTCAATGAAATCCAAGGGGTAAAGATTGACGAACCAATGGAAGTTCACAAGGTAAAAGCTCATGAAAAAGAACACGCCGTATCCGTAGAGCTTCCGCAGCCGCAAAGCGGGGTCGGCGGCAAGCGTCAACAAAAACAGTCCCACGGGAATCAGCGAGAGCCATTCCAACGGTCCGAGAATGGGGCAGATCAGGGTCAAGCCCGTAAGCAATCCCCCCGACGCCAGCAAAAGAAAACGATATGATTTTTTATCCGTCAGCTTCATACGATTTTATTCCTTCTCCTTTAAAAACCAGATATCGTCCCGATCCAACGAAAAGGTCCTTCCCTCCAGATAGGACAAAAGGTTCTCCTTTTCGGTTTGATCAAACCGCAACCGATAGGCGTAGAGCGCTTGATATTTATAGCCCCTCTGCTTTTCCTCTCGGTTGACGCCGTATTTACCGTCTCCCACGAGGGGATGTCCGATCGCCGCCATCTGGGCGCGGATCTGATGCGTCCGCCCCGTAACCAGCTCCACCTCAAGCAGGGCGTTTTCCCCTCGGGTCTCCAATACACGGTAGCCTGTGATGATCTCCTTCGCTCCCGCAAAGGGTCTCTCGCGAACCTCTACCATATTATCCGCGCTGTTCTTACGCAGATAGGCGTGAAGCGTGGCTTGCTTTCTTTTGGGAATACCGTGGACAAGACAAAGGTAAAATTTGCTGAGCTTGTTCTCTCGGATCTTTTCGTTCATGACCCGAAGAGCCTCCGCGTTCTTGGCGGCAATGACGATTCCTCCCGTGTTTCGGTCGATCCGATTGCACAGGGCGGGAGCAAAGGACTGCTCTGTAGTGGGGTCGTACTCTCCCTTTTGGCAGAGGTACGCCTTCACGTGCATGATCAGCGTGTTTTCCCCGCCGTCGGTATCCTCGTGGACGAGAACGCCGGGGCGTTTGTTCAAGAGCAGGATATTGTCGTCCTCATAAAGAATATTCAATTTCGGTCTGATCCGTTCAAGCGCTCCCCCATCCCTTTCGGGGGACTCAAAAAACTCCTCGCGGATAAAGAGCTGGATCTCGTCACCCTCGCAAAGGATATAGCTTTGCTCCGCACGCTTGCGGTTGACCTTGATCTTTTTGGTGCGAATCAGCTTATACATCATGGACGCGGGCAGACCCTTGACTGCCTTGGTCAGGAATTTATCCAACCGCTGTCCCGCGTCGTTCTTTTTGATCGTCAGAATTCTCATGCTATCCAACCTTTTTTATCATTCTTTTATTATTATAAAGCATTCTTTCCTTCTTTGCAAGAGGATTTGAAAAATTTGAAGAATTTGGTCGGTCTGCAATCTTTTTCTCTTTACAAATTTCAAAAATTATGCTACAATAATTATATCATGATTTTTTTGGAGAAGTCCGTTTATGTTATATGAAAAGAAAACCGCGGGGATCTACACCCTCGGCTGTAAGGTCAACCAATACGAATCCGAAGCCATTGCCGAGGAGTTGGCGAAAAACGGCGTGACGGTTCTCCCTCCCACCGAGGTCTGTGACGCGTATATCATCAACACCTGTACGGTTACCGCCGAGTCAGATCGCAAGGCGCGTCAGTTTATTCGGCGCGCCATCGCAAAAAATCCCGAGGCGCGGATCGTGGTAACGGGGTGTCTTGCCCAGACTGCGCCGCGGTCGGTTGCCGCGATTGACGGTGTAGATGCTGTAATCGGAAACGTGGAAAAGCTGGCGGCGGCGCAAGCTGCGCTGACGCTTCTGAACGAGAAAAAAAAGAACGGTGCACCCAAAATCGAGGTAGAGGATATCAATGTCGCGGTCTTTGAGCAAATGCGGATCTCCTCCTTTGGACGGACGCGGGCGTATATCAAAATCGAGGACGGCTGTGAAAACCGTTGCGCCTACTGTATCATTCCCTCGGCAAGGGGCAAGATTCGTTCCAAAGCCCCCGAGGCGGTGCTGGAGGAGATCCGCGCTCTGACCGAAAACGGTTGTCGTGAAGTGGTTCTGACGGGGATCGAGACAGCGTCCTACGGCAAAGATCGGTCCGACACCGATCTTGGCTCGCTCCTCGCGCAGGTAGACAAAATTGAGGGGATCGGTCGGGTACGGCTCGGCTCTCTTGATCCATCCCTCATTCGCCCCGATTTCGTGGAGCGCATCGCCTCTCTTTCCTCTCTCGCCCCCCATTTTCATTTGTCTTTACAAAGCGGAAGCAGTCGGATCTTGGCGAAAATGAAGCGAAAATACAACGCAGAGCAAGCCATGAATGCCATTCGATTGCTTCGCGCGGCGATTCCCAACGTAAAATTCACCACCGACGTCATCGTAGGCTTTCCTTCCGAGACCGAGGAGGATTTCGCAGAGACCCTGCGCTTTTGCGAGGAAGCGCGGTTTTTGATGGTTCACATCTTCCCCTATTCCAAACGGGAAGGAACGCTTGCCGCCACCATGGCGGAGCAGGTCCCCACAGAGGTCAAGCGTCAGCGTCTGCATCGGCTGGAAGCGCGGACCAAAGAGATCCGTCGGGAGCTGTTGACGGAAGCCATTGCCTCCTCTCCCGTCACCGAGGTCTTGTTTGAGACCTACGAGAACGGCTACGCCTACGGCCACACCGCTGACTTTTTAGAGGTTGCCGTTCCCTCTGACGCACCTCTGCACGGACGGCTTGGAACCGTCTGTCTGCAAGCGCTTACAGGCGACGTTTGCCACGGCAGATTGATGGAGCTTTTACAAAACGAACGCGACGGAAAAGGAGAGGTATGATGCAAGAAGAATATACACAAGACACACCGATTGTTCAAGCGCCGTTATACGCCGCCGACTTTCACACCTCCGACGAAGCGAAAATGAAGGAATTCGCGGCAGAATATACCCCTGCGTTAAACCGTTCGGAATTTTTACTTTGCCAAACGGCGTACCGAAAGGATCGCCGCGCCCCATCCTTTGAGGAGCTGGCGCTGATCAACGAGGTAGTCAGAGAACGGATATCCTCTGCCGATCACCGCCTGATCTCCCACATCCGCATTGCGTCGCCCGCAATTGCCGAAACCTATCGGGATCTGATCGATAAGCTGGCGGTACTTGAGCCAAAGCGCAAGCTGCCCCCCTCCCTTGCCGATCTTCTTTCGGTTTCGGGGCGGTATATGCGTCGGATTGGAAGAGACGCCGTTGCGTTCTCAAAGGAAAGGATTCCCCTTATGTGGAAGCCTGCCGATCCTTCGGAAAATCGGAGTTTTCCCAAAGAGGGCGATGCCCAAGCGTTTCCTTTACCTCTTGGCGCGGCGCTGATATTACTGTCCCCCGCCGAGAATGAGCTTGAGGAATACGAACGGAATACGGAACGGTTTTTATCCGAGCTTCGCGCGCATTCTCCGCGCACCCACGCCATAACGGTATCCCGATTCGGCTTGATTGGTCTGTTTGTGTCGCATTGCCAAGGAATCATCATGAATCCTCTCACCTTGACTGCCGACGGTGAGGACGACTTCTCTTTTTCCACACTCACCCGCGCTTATCGCGGTCTGACCGTGCTTGCCGCTCCCAAGGAGCAGGTGGAAAAGCTGACGGAATACGCCTCTCGATTTGGACTCGTCGGCTCTTATTTTGCTAAAAACACCGCCACGAGGCGCATCCGTGGTCCGAAGGAGCATTGCCCCGTCCTTGATCTTTCCCTGCCACTCTTGCGAGCCTTGGCAAAGGAAAACGATTTCGCAAAAATATCCATCGAAGAAACCGCGCTGCCCGCCCTCTGTCCACATCTGCCCGTAGCCGTAAGCGCCGAGGCGAATGAGCCGCCTTTTACGAAGGAAGCGGGAACTTTTTCCAAGGACGGATATCTGTTCGCGCCCCTTTGGAGCAAGGCAGAAAGCAACTGCTTTGGCGTTGCACTCAATACCGCCGTCGATGCCGTGCTTGCCTTGGTCGCGCGAGGCGCAGACCGCCGTCAGCTGGGACTTTCCCTGCGCTACGCCTTCCCCCGTTTGCAGATCGACGAGGAATCCCTTGGCAAGGACGCGGCGCTGATCCTCGGCGCGTACCGTCTGACCATGGAGCTGGCGCTTCCCGAGGAAGACTCGGCGGCGATATTCTCGGAAGGAGATCGATCGTTGCTTTGCTGCGCCTACGCCCCCGTACCAAATGAGGAGATCCCCTCCCGTTTTGTCCGTATAGGAAGCGCGGTTCGTTATCTTCCCGTCCGATGCGCCGAGAACGGTATGCCGGATTTTGAAAATCTTCGCCGCATCTGCGATGATTTCCACAGACTTTGCGAGCAGGGTCTGGTCCGTTCGGCGCGCGCCGTTAGCGGCGATCCCCTTTCCGTAATGGAGCAAATGTCCGAGGGCGGTAGCGTTCGCCCTTCCGACAGAGTATTGGAAGGCGGCGCGTTCCTTCCCCAGGGCATTCTTTGCGAGGTGCTTCCCTCGGCGTATTCTCCCTTCTTTGAGAATTTGGGTGTTGTCGTGAGCGTTAAAAACGAAGCATTTTCCAACAAGTAAACCCATGACAACGGAGAAACGTTCTTTCCATAAAAAAAGAACAGATTTTTTGAAAAAAATTTCAAAAAGCTCTTGCAATTTGAAATTGAATATGGTATAATAGATAGCACGAATGCCGTTTCCCCTTTGGCAAGCGGCGTAACAGGTCGTTTCGCTTCCCTTTTTGGGGATAGGTATCACACTTGTTTATTAAAATTTTTCATATGATAGATGCGCGGTAGCGCATATAAGGAGGTGTCAATATGGCAAAATGTAGCATCTGCGGAAAAGGCGTTGTTTTCGGACAGGCAGTTTCCCACTCTCACCGTAAAACGAACAGAACCTGGAAGCCCAACATCCGCAAGGTAAGAGCAATTGTTGACGGCACACCCAAGACCGTTGCTGTTTGCTCCCGTTGTCTGCGTTCCGGCAAGATCACCAGAGCTTGATTGCTATTTGGTATCTCTGAAGGATGGTTCGGCAGCTTCTGCCGAAACGAAAAAGCACGAGATCGTTCGATCTCGTGCTTTTTCATTTTGCCTCGTTCATTCTTCATTTCCCGAAAGCTCCAGCGCCACGATGCGGTCTGCAAAAAAGAATTTTCCGAAGATGTATTTATCCGACGCGCTTTCGGTGAGAGTCAGGAATTTTCCATCGTAGAAATCCAGATCCTCGCCCATGGCAGGCCCTTTTATTTCCATGGTACACGATCCGAAAAAGTACACGGGCGCGCCGTCAAGCTTCTCTCCCGAATCCACCGCATCCGCCTCACGGTAGGCGTAATATACCGTATCGGCAAGCCCATAAGAGGTGGAAAGCAACACCGTGCCGTCAGGGGCAAAGCAGATACCCTGCACCTTATTGCGGATAGAATAGATTTTATCGGGATTGACGGTGGGATGTTCGGTTTTGTGATATGCCGTGATATCCTTCACCGCATATCGGGAAACGATGGCGTGGTTCTGCCCTTCGGGTGTATCGTAGGGATGATTCGTCACGTACGAGCCGCCGTCGTGAAATTCTCCCACATAGAGATAAGTACCGTCAGCATACACGAAGGATGCTTCGTTATTAACGGGAACGATTTTGGAAATTTTGACCGTCTCTCCGTTCTTTGCCGCAAGCAAAGATGCCACGGGCACTTGATAGAGCTTGCCACCGCTTGCGACGTAGGCAAACTCTCCCGCAACGGCAATGCCGCCCGAATGCGCCGTATATTCCTTGCCGCTTCCGTACGACAAGGAGACGAAATAGGAGCGATCCTCTGTATCGGTCACGTAAATGCGGCTGGCGCTTCCGTCCTTCATATAGCCGGAAACGAAGATTTTTCCCGAGCCTTCATCGGCGCAGATTCCCTGACAGATAAAACCGTCGGACACACCCGGATTTTTACAAACGTCGGTTTTCACCGCGTAATAGTCGGCGTATATGGCAAATTTCAACAGGTTGAGACCGCCCAGCACAAGCAACACCACGGCAAGAAGAACGCACAGAACGATCAACGTAACTTTTCCTAATAATTTCATGAAATACCGCCTTTCTTATTCTTTTGATCGGATGGAATTTTGGCAACGCAAACGCCGCAACGGGCAGGCAGATACAGCTGTATCCGATACTGTCCGTCTCCATGCTTGATTGCCTCGTAGACGTATTTCGTAGAAACACGGTCCGCGCCGCCGAAGCGTCCCTCGTCGGTGGACAAAATTACTCGATATTTTCCTGCGGACGGAACGGAAATAACGGTATCGGGGTAAGAGCGATCAGGACTGAAATTCAGAGAAAAGATCAAGCTGCCCCGTTCGTAGGTAATCGTCTGTCGCTCGCCGTCAAGGAACAGACAATTCGGCTCATAGGAAAGTGTTTTCCTTTTTTTTATCAAGCGGATCATCGCGCCGTCAAATTCCCGCAGATCGCCGTATTTCAGCGTAGGATCGTCCGCAAGACTCCATTGGCGACGGCAGTAAAAATAACTCCAGCCATTCCCTTCTCTTGGAAAATCGATCCATTCGGGGTGACCAAACTCGTTGCCCATGAAGTTAAGATACCCCGAACCGCCTGCCGTCATGGTGATCATACGGATCAGCTTATGTAACGCCATACCCCGCTCCACCACGAGATCCTTGCTATTTTTGGACATATCGGTGTACATTTTGCTATCGCAAAGACGGAACATCACGGTTTTATCTCCCACCAGCGCTTGATCGTGAGACTCTACGTAGCCGATATAGGCTTCTCCCACGCGGCGGCTTGTCAGCTCGTGCCAGATCTGCCACACGTTCCAGTCCTCGTCTCTTGCCGTTTTCAGCAGCTTGATCCAGAGATCCGGCTCGCCCATGGCAAGGCGATAGTCAAAGCCGATGCCCCCTTCCTCAAGGGGAAGGCACATACCTGGCATTGCCGACATATCCTCCGCCACGGTGATCGCCCGTGGGTTCACCTCACGCACAAGGGCGTTGGCAAGCTGGAGATAGGTGACGGCTTCGGTATCGGTATTGAGTGAAAAATATTTGGAATAGTCACCAAAGGACGCTCCAAGTCCATGGTTGTGGTAGATCATCGAAGTAACGCCGTCAAAGCGAAATCCGTCAAAGTGATATTCCTCCAGCCAGAATTTCAGATTGGACAGAAGGAAGTGAAGTACCTCATTCTTGTTGTAATCAAAGAGCTTCGTTCCCCAGGCGGGATGCTCTCCCCGCGCGCCCTCATGGAAAAACTGGAAGGCTGTGCCGTCAAATTCGTTGATCCCCTCCGCCGTGTTTTTCACCGCATGGGAGTGAACCAGATCGAGAAGCACCGTAAGCCCCATGCCGTGGGCGGCATCGATCAGCTCCTTCAATTCCCTCGGCGTGCCGTATCGGGAGCAAGCCGCAAAGAACGAGGAGACCTGATAACCGAAAGAGCCGTAATAGGGATGCTCCATGATCGCCATGATCTGAAGCGTATTGTATCCCAGCGCACGAATACGGGGCAGTATATTCTCTTGAAATTCCCGATAGGTACCGATCCCTTCCTTTTCCTGCGCCATACCGATATGGCACTCGTAAATGAGGGGATTCTTCGGCGGGGTCGGTCGCGCCTTTTTCCACTCGTAGGGCGGCTCGTCTACGATCACACCACACCATGCGTAGGTCACGGGATCCTGCTCCGCGCGGCGGATATACAGCGGGATCCGTTCCAAAAGCCGTCCCTCGTGGCGAACGATCGTCTTGACACGGCAACCGTGCCACAGGGTATCGCGTCCGTCCAGAATCAGCTCAAAGATGCCGTTTCCGATGGGGGTCAGCTTCCAGTCCAGCCACCGCCAGCCGTTCATATCTCCCGTCAGATAAACCTCCTCAGCCGCAGGCGCCCATTCTCGGTAGACCCACCCCGAGGCGGTTCTATGGAAGCCGAAATACTCGTGTCCGTTGGCGAACTCCGACAAACTTCCGTCCGTTCCGACCAACTCCGACCGCTTTCTTTTGTAATTTTCCATTCGCTGATCAATATCCGCCGCATAGGGCAAAAGATCGGGATCGTATTCAAAAATTTTGTAACCCATCACACCCTCCTTGCCTCTGTTTCGTTGCTTTTATTATAGCAAAAAAAGAAGGAATTGTCAATGCCTTCCCTCATTCCGAAAGAGAAAAAAAGAGACAGAAAAAGGAACACAGAAAACGGTATATTCCGCCCGTTTACCAAATGAACAACCGCGGAGAGCTGACGCTCTCCGCGGTTGTTTGTTTATGAAGTCAATCCTATACTCGGAGCAAACCGATTTTCTTTTTCCTTAATGATTTGCCGCCGCATATTTTTCCAGAAGTTGGATCTGTTCGTCAGAATAGTTCGGTTTATTTTCATTATTGGGGTCATTGTAATCCGCCAACGCATCGTCTGCAACCTCGGCAATGATTCGGGTTTCCGTATTGTTCGCGTAAACGGTGATCCATTCGCTATCCGCGGAGGTTCTGAAGCGCCAGAAGCTCTGACAGCTATACGCGGTAGTATAATGATCCTCGTAAAGATTCACGAGAGACGCGTAATAGCAACCACCTTCCACCGCGGAAGCGGTTCCTTCCGTGATAAGAGCGTTGGAGTAGTTTTCTGCCGTCAAAGCGTCCTCACCCAAAAGCGTGGTGGGAAGGAAGATCGCGCCGACCTGTACGTTGTCCACACCGTAGTTCGTCGTCAACGTTTTCAAATCCGCGAGAGAATCAGTGTCCATGGCAAACTTGAAGCGAAGTCCTGTACCTTTATCGTCGAGGACGATACGAACACCCGCGCCTTCATTGGTCTGGGATACGCTAATGAGAGTACTGTTGGTTTCAGGGTTTTCTTCGTCAGAGCCGCCGTTGTACTTCGCTTTCGTAAGCGTTACGCAGTTCGATATCGAAGCCCGTCTACCGTACATAGAACCTACAGTCGATGCTTTTCCATCACTCGTTACTGTTCCTACGTTGACACAAGAATCAATTGTTGCACTATATTCACCGGCACTCAACATACCTCCGCAACGAGTCGTTCCATTAACAGCACCGTAGTTTACACAGTGCAACACCTGAACGGTTAAATAAGACTCTCCCTCGCTCGTTGCATCTGTCTTATTTGTATAAGCCACTATACCGCCTACATTGGCTCCGCTAACATCACCGCGGTTAACGCAGTTCGTAATTTCCACCGTAGCGTCTTTCGAGGTTCCCAGAATACCGCCGGACTTATTTCCAGTGGATACGTCGCCCGTATTCACGCAGCCCGTCAGGGTCAGATTCGAAGCTACGTGGCAAACACCCACGATGCCGCCTGCGGCAGAGGCACCGCCAAAACTACTTGCAAGAGTTATAGACACGTCACCCGTGTTCACACAATCTGTCATCGTAACGGTTGCGGTTGCAGTAGAAATTCTTCCGATAAATCCACCCGCGCCGCTTGTTGTTTTGGTTTTATCGTTGATGGTCATATTGTTTTCGCAGGAATCAAAATTTACTGTTAAGGCGCTTGCAGCCACCACGTCACCGATGAAACCGCCAACACCGTGCGACACAGTCGACGCCGTATTATGAGTCATGCTTCCGTTTGCGGAGCATCCCGTAACGGTAAGCGCACCGTTTACGCTACCGATAAAGCCGCCGATATTTACGACTCCAGCCAAATCCGTATAGTCCACGGTTGCCCACAGATGTACGTTCGTCAGGGTTGCGCTTCCCGTGACCTCATTTACGATTACTCCATAGCATACTTCCTCTGTTCCACTGTAATTCAGCTTAACGGTAGCTTCTTTCGTACCCACGTTCAGGTTCTTGACGGTTCCACTCAGTGTGCCGAACAACGCGCTCGTATTTTCAAGCTCAGACGGGAACGTCAGAGTATGACCCATGCCGTCAAGCGTACCCGAGAAGGTAGTGGGATCGCCCGCCGCATCCATATAAGTACAAAATTGATCGTCAAAAGAAAGGTCCGCAATCAGCTTGTAATTTCCGTCCGCCTTCATGTATCTTCTGATATCTCCTCTACACCAGAGCAAGGAAATATCGGTAACGCTCAGGACACCGTCCGTCACGGAAAGCGAAAACTCATGGGACATATCCCCCGCGATAAAAGTAGTCACACCTTCCGAGAGGCTGTACTTCACGTTTTGGAGACCCGTTCTCCCTTCCTCGTACTGAAGAACCAAAGGCTTATCGTCGCCGAACCAACCACCGTTCTCGTCGCCGTTCCAACGATTGTTGGAGGTGGGAACCATAAAGTAAGGAGCAGCTACGTTGTCATAATAAAACGTATCTCCCATGCTGTTTGCCCCATGATGAGGCGCCTGTAAGAAGTCGCTCTTCATCGCCACGCCGTAAAGCTCGTTCACTCTGCCCGCATTATAGGATTCCGCGTCGCCCGTCATCATGAACGTTACGTCGTAGCCGTTCACGGGAAGGATCATCTGAGTGATGACGGAGAGACGGTTGCTACATGCCTGATCGCCATCTTCATGACCACATTTAGCGTTCGGGATCGCTTCCGTTGCGATCTCTGCGGTGTGAAGGATTACGAGCTTTGCGTCTGCCAAATAGTAGGTCTGACCTGCGTGGGCTTTGTAAACGAAAATGCCGTAGGTCTCGCACTTTGCAAGAAACTCATGTCTTTCGACCAGCTTCGACTCTTTCAAATGAGCGCAAGCGGAACTAGAATCCGCATCCGTGCAGTTATCCATCTGATCGTAATCGGGATAGTTGGCAATCACGCGCTCAAGGGTCATGCCCGCATAATCCGTGTAATACTCGCTCGTGGGATCGTACATCTCCTCTACCCACTGCTCGAACAAAGTATAGTGATCTACGTGAGGATGGGTAATAAACCACGCTGCAATGCGGATATCGTCGGGGTTTGGCGCGTAAGTACGGAGAATATCCTGCAAACGGTAGATATTCTTTCGAAGGACTGTTCCGCCCCTGCCCAATTCCGCATCTTCCGTGGAGGTAGCGTTATCCAAGCCTCCGTCATAAATCACAAAGCTGCCGTCGGAAAGACGGAACACGTAGCTCATACCCGAACGGATATCCTGCGGATTATCGATGGTTTTGCTATATGCGCCGTAGCTGGTTACTCCGTCTACGGTCACGTCGGTTACGGTAAGACCGACCTGAATTACCACGGGATCACAGACCTTCTCGGTAGACACAGGCGCGGTAAACACGGAGAGATACTCCTCTCTCAAACCTGCGTCAGCGGGCAGAGGCTCCATGGTAACGGTAAGCAAGTTGTTTGCATCGTCCCAGAACACGGCAACCAGATATTTGTCGTTGACGTACATCTGATTACGGGCGTTCTCGCCTCCAATATGCTTGGCGAGATATTTGTTTCCACCCTTATCCACGTAAGGAGTGAAGCCTGCCGTTTCAAAGAGCTTACAGCACTTATTTGCCACAGAGCCGCCGACCTCTGTCGCCCGAACTCTGTAACAGTTGTTACCCATATAGGTGACCGTCTGCTCATCAATGCCGTCCACTTGGGTCAAAGCATAGTCACCCTCCAGCAACGCTTTGATCTCGTCTGCCGTTGCCGTTTTCTCGGTAAGCGAAGGAGTAGCGTCTACGGCGAAGGCAGGCATACACAAGGTCGTTATCAGCATTGCAACCGTCAAAAGGATCGCTAACATTCTTTTCGTCGTTTTCATTTCACAAAAAGTCCTTTCTGAATTTTTGGGTCATAATAAAGATTTTCCCCAAAGGCGGAAAGAAATCCATGGGTTTCTTCCTACGATTGACTAATTATCCATAATTATTTAGATGTATTATATCACAAATAAATCAAAAAAGCAAGGATTTTTTTTGTGAAAAAGATATATTTTCACAGTAAAAAAAGCGAAGATATCGGTACAAACACAGAGCAAAGGGGGGCTTCTTTTAAAAAGCTCCCCCTCAACGTATCCCCACGAATCAATCAACAGTCAAAACGACCTTGCCCACGTTTTCGCCGCGATAGAGAATATCGTGAGCCGCCTCTGCCTCGGTAATAGGCAGCACCCTGTAGATGGTAGGCTTGACCTCGCCCGATTCCACCTTGCACCAAACCCGTTCTACAAGCTCGGAAAGAATCTGCGCTTTGACCTCGGGTGATCTGGAGCGAAGGGTGCTTCCGATGATCCGCACGTTGCGTACGTAAATATTTTTGAGATCGATCTGCGTTTTCGTTCCTGCCAACGCCGCGATCATGATCCAGCGCGCGCCGTGCTTCAGATAATGGATACACTCTCCCATGATCTCGCCGCCAAGGCAGTCGATGGCTACGTCCACGGGGTGTCCCGCTTCCAGCTCCTTTTTCAGGACCTCAGCAATATTTTTCTTCGTGGTATTGACCACCACGTCCGCATTCAGATGGCGAATGCTCTCGGCGATCTCATCGGAAAGAACCGTGGCAATGACACGAACGCCAAACGCCTTTGCCATCGGGATCACCACGCTGGCAAGTCCGCTTGCGCCCGCGTTCATCAAAAGGGTGTTCCCCGTCTCGATCTTTCCTTCCATAAACAAATTCAGATACGCCGTGGCAAAGGCTTCGGGAATTGCCGCAGCCTCCACCATGGAGCAGTTTTTCGGCACGGGCATCAGCATATCGTACTTTACGTTGGCGTACTCCGCGTATCCTCCGCCACCAAGCAGAGCGCACACCTTGTCGCCCACCTTCCATGAGGACTTCTTTGCCACGTCAGCCCCTACCTCCACGATCGTTCCCGCAATCTCCAAGCCCATCCATTCGGGACAACCCGCGGGGGGCGGATAGTCCCCTTCTCTTTGCATCAAATCGGCACGGTTCAGCGCCGCCGCCTCGATCTTTACCAAACAATCCTCACTTCCTAAAACGGGATCGGGCACGTCGTCCCAACGGAGACTCTTATCTTCATTTACTAAAATTGCTTTCATTGTTTTTCTCCTTCTCAAATTTTATTCTGTAGTGCCACAACACCGCATCACCGTACGGAACAGCTCCAATTCATAATCCAAAGTATACGGATTTTCCTTCTCGCCCCTTACCATTTGGGCAAAGGCAAGCATCATACCGTCATACCTTCCAAATGGCTCGCTCGTTGCGTCTTCGCATACGACCGCCCCCCGTACCGTCAAAAATACCGTTCGGTCTTTTGGGTGCAATACGTATATTTTTTCGGAGCGTCCAACACGCTTTTTTCCAATGGTTTGATCTCAGACGGTAGCGTCTGCTGCGTTGCGCTTTTTTATTTTCTGTAATACACGTAAAAAGCAATGATCGTACGCTCGACACCGCCGTGCTCAAGGTCGGGTCCCGTCAGCACCACGCCGTCCTTCGACAACAGCTCCCAGATCTGAAGCTCGTCAACGGGACATCGAAAGATCACGTCAGAGGAAGCGTAAACCAACAAACAATCCTCATGGATGTTCAGATTTCCGTTTCTGCCGATCACCTCGTCCACGCCGTTTCGCTTTTCGGTTACGTAACGAATATGCCGTCCGTTCACCGAAAGCACCATTTCCCGACGAAACTGCTTGGAGTCGGGGTTCTTTTTCTTCCATCTTGAAAAAAGTCCCATGGTTTTATTCCCCTTTCCTATGATTCATTGATTCTGTCAAGATTAAGACCTCGCCCGTACGAACGATTCCAGCGTATTCTTTTCCCGACAGCAGGTCGATCTGCCCTTTCGCCCAAGGATACGCCACCTCAGTCTTGCCTGCATTAGCAAGAACCGTCAAGTGCTCCCACTCATTTTCCCTCACAAAGGCAAGGAATCCGCCTTCTGCGGCAAGCACCCAAAAGTCGCCGTCCGCAAAAACAGAATGCTCGGTTCGGATTCTTCCCAAGGTTCGATAAAATTCCAACAGCTCCTCGTTTTGCGCGTGCCACGGATAGGGTCTGCGGCAGAAGGGATCGTGATATCCTTCCAAGCCTGCCTCGTCCCCGTAAAAGACCGAGGGCACGCCATACACGGTATATTGGAGCGCTGCCGCCATCTTCAGCCGCTTGATTCCCCTCGCTCTTTGCGCCTCTGTCAAGCGCTTTACCGCAAGCGCGTCGTTGGAATCTTCTTCACTTCGATCGCTTCCTTCTCCAAGAACGGTAAGAATTCGCTCCGTATCATGTGTCCCAAGCAAATTCATCAGACTATCGCAAACGCATTTGGGGTAGGTTGCGTAAATCTCCTTCAGGGTATCCGCAAGAAACACCGCGTCACCGTCCAGCAGATATGCCAATATTCCGTTACGAACGGGATAATTCATCACGCTATCCAGCTGTCTGCCAAGAAAATAACGGCGGCGCGCGCCATAAGCTTCCTTCAGGGCAGCGTTCTCCCAAACCTCGCCGATGATCACGCCTTCTTCGTCCGAGGCGTCCTTGACCGTCTCTCGCAGCTCGTCTAAAAAAGCATTGCTCAACTCATCTGCCACGTCCAGCCGCCAACCGCCGATCCCCATACGGATATAGCGTTCGCAAACGCCGCCCTTTCCCGCAAGGAATTCTCTGCAAGCATTGCTTTGTGGATTCAGCTTCGGCAGGATATCGATTCCCCACCAAGTTTCATATTCATTGGGATATTGCTTAAAGCAAAACCAGCCTCGGTAAGGCGATTGCGGATCACTGTACGCCCCCACACCGCCGTATTCGCCCTCTCGGTCGAAATACAGACTGTTGCTTCCCGTATGGTTAAACACGCCGTCCAAAATCACGCGGATATCGGCTTCCTTCGCTTTTTCAAGCAACGTCCGAAACGCAGCCTCACCGCCAAACATACCGTCGATCTCAAGATAGTTACCCGTATCGTATTTGTGGTTGGAATAGGCGCGAAAGATGGGACTGAGGTAGATCACTCCAACCCCAAGGGATTTCAGATAGCCCAGCTTTTCGGCGATCCCCCACAGGTTTCCGCCAAAAAACATATTGTTGGCAAGCTTCTCTCCGTTCTTTTTTGCGTATTGCGGAATCCCGTTCTCCCAATCGCCGTTCATGATCACGTCGCTTCTCTGCTCCACAGGACCTTCTCCGCAAAAGAAACGGTCCACGAAAATATGATACATGATCCGCCCCTTGAACCAGCTTGGCGTGGAAAAATCACGATCGTAAACCGTCAGCGCAAAGCGTCTGTCCGAATGGGTCGTGAGCGTGAAATCCACTTGGTTTTGGGTGGTAGTAAACAGCGTATTGACGCCTCGCAAAAACAAAAACTCATAAAAGAACAGTCCGCATCCGTCCTCGCCGCAAAGGGACGACGTATCCAAGGAAAGCTCGTAGGAGTCCGTTCCCAGCTCGGTTTTAAGGAAAGACAAGGGAAAATCCCGATCATCCCCCCAATCCCGACAAATACGCAGAACGACCGCCGACGCCCCAAGCTCTCTCGGGACTTCGACGGTAAAGGATATGATTTCGCCAACGGCGAACGCCCCCCTTGCGGAGGCGTCCTTGCCGTTTACCTTTTTTCGAATCATCGGTTGAACCGATGGCGCATATTGCATCAACATCAAGACTTCCTTGTTTTCTTTTTCGTAATAGGCGCGGAAGGATCGGTAATCATGCGTTCCAGATTCCAGATCTGCTTTGCGTAATCGTTGATGGAACGGTCAGCCGCAAAATAACCTGCCGACGCGATATTCATCAAGGACATACGATTCCACTTTTCCTTATCCTGATAGTCCGCAATCGCCTTTCCTCTAGTCATGTGATAGGACTCAAAGTCCGCAAGACACATATAGGGGTCTGCAATGCCGGGTCCCGACAAGAGGTAGTTGGCGATCTCGGAGAAGGATTGACCCGCAAAGCCGATATTCAATGCGTTAATGATTCTCTTAAGACGTTCATTATTTGCATAGTATTCCGCGCAATTGTAGCCGCGCAGCCAAATATCATCCACCTCGGAGCTGGTCAAGCCAAAGATATACATATTCTCCTTGCCTGCCGCCGCCAGCATCTCCACGTTTGCGCCATCCAGCGTACCGATGGTCAGCGCGCCGTTGATCATCAGCTTCATACAGCCCGTACCGCTGGCTTCCTTACCCGCAAGAGAGATCTGCTCACTGATCTCGGCGGCGGGTATGAGTGTCTCCGCAAGGCTGACGTTATAGTCCTCAAGGAATACCACCGCCAGCTTCTCCCTTACCTGAGGATCGTTTTCGATCTCCTTACCAAGGCAGTAGATCAGCTTGATGATATTCTTCGCCATATAATATCCGGGAGCAGCCTTCGCGCCGAACAGGAAGGTCTGGGGCTGGAAGTCCGCATCGGGGTGATCCTTGATATCCAAATACAGTCCGATAATATTCAGTACGTTGAGCAACTGACGCTTATACTCGTGCAGCCGCTTGATATGCACGTCGTACAGGGAATGGGTGTCAATGGCTCTGCCCGTTTTCTTATACAGATAATTGGAAAAGGCACTCTTGTTTTCGTGCTTGATCCGTCTGACCTCGTCCAGCACCCGTTTGTCATCGGCAAACTTTGCGAATTCACGAAGCTCCTCGGGATTGTGACGGTAGCCCGTACCGATGGTCTCGTCCAACAGACCCGCCAGCTGAGGATTGGAATAGCACAGCCAACGACGGTGGGCGATACCGTTGGTCACGTTGCAGAATCGCTCGGGATACATGGCGTAGAAGTCCTTGAAGATCGACTTGGTCAGAATCTCGGAGTGAAGCTTGGATACACCGTTGGTGGAATGAGAGCCAACTACGCACAGATTTGCCATACGAACCTGACCGTAGCCGATGATACTCATCTTGGAAATGCGATTCCAGTTTCCGGGGAACGCCTGCCATGCGTCACGGCAGAAGCGCTCGTTGATCTCCTTGATGATCATATGGATTCTGGGCAGCTTCAGGCGGAAGAGATCCTCGTTCCACGTCTCAAGCGCCTCGGGCATGACGGTATGGTTGGTGTACGCGCAAATCTGAACCACGGTGTTCCACGCTCTGTCCCAATCAAAGAAATACTCGTCGATCAGGATTCGCATCAGCTCGGGAATACAAAGGGCGGGATGGGTATCGTTGATGTGGATCGCCACCTTATCCGCCAGATTGTCCAGCGTGCCGTATACTGCCATATGGTCGCGGATAATGCTCTGACAGGAAGCGGAAACCATAAAATACTGCTGAGACAGACGGAGCAGCTTTCCTTCGATGTGATTATCCGAAGGATACAGCACCTTGGAGATCAGCTCCGCGTTGGTGCTTTCCTCCATGGCTCGGGTATACTGTCCCTGCGTAAACAGACCCATATTGAAATTGTGAATGTTTCTGGATTTCCACAACCGAAGCTGTGTGACCGCCTGACTGTCCGAACCCGAGATCATCATGTCGTAGGGTACTGCTTCGATCTCCTCACAGTCCTCGTAAAGGATCTCCAAATGTCCGTCCTTCCAGTTCTCCTTCACGTGACCGCCCATCTTGACATGATAAATGCGGTCGGTTCTGGGAACCAGCCAGACCTCTCCGCCGGGCAACCAGATATCGGGAAGCTCTACCTGCATACCGTCTACGATCATCTGCTTGAACAAACCGTACTCATAGCAGATGGAAAAGCCCGTGGCGGGATAATCCAGTGAAGAGAGAGAGTCCATAAAGCAGGCTGCAAGACGGCCAAGACCGCCGTTTCCCAAGCCCGCATCGGATTCGCATTCGTACAGATCATCCAATTCAAAGCCCATCTCCCGAAGCGCCCCACGGTACTCATTGTCCAGACCGAGATTGCAGAGATTGGTCTTCAGCGACCGTCCCAGCAAAAACTCGATGCACATATAGTACACGCGCTTTGCGCCCTTGGCATTGACCTCCTGTTTAAAATCCCCTCTTTTTTCCGTCAGAATATCCTTGATCGTCATTGCGACGGCTTTATACATCTGATCGCGGGAAGCCTCCTTGGGAGAGCATCCAAAATAGCGTGAAAGCTTCGCTTCCACAAGTTCTTTTACCTCTGATTTGTTCAAATTGTTCGCCATTTCCGTTTATTCCTTTCCAAATGGGCGGATTTCCGCCCTACCGCCTCGCGGCAAAATAGTTTACTATGCAATAAAATTATAAAGACTCATACATCCGAATATATTGGATTGCAGACGCGTTCCAAGAAAAATCCGTGCGCATGATGCGGCTGACAAACCGTCTCCGTTTTTCCTCGTCACACCACAGATCGATTGCGGCGCCTGTGCGTTCGGCAAGCTCCGCCGAAGAATAGTTCGCAAAGGTAAATCCGTTGCCGTGAATTTGATCCTTTTCCTCCCAATATCCCTTGATAGAGTCGTAAAGACCGCCCGTCTCTCTGGTTACGGGAATCGCGCCGTAGCGAGACGCGATCATTTGAGACAAGCCGCATGGTTCGCTCTTGGATGGCATCAGGAAAATATCCGTGGCGGCGTAGATGCGCACCGCAAGATCTCTGTCGTAGGTCAGAAGCGCTCTGACTTTATCGGGAAACGCTTGTTCCAGCTCTGCGAAAAAGCTCTCGTAGATCGCCTCTCCCTTGCCGAGAACGACCAATTGCGCGTCACGGGTACGCATCAGCTCGTACGCCATCTCGCGAATCAGATCCAAGCCCTTATGGGACGCCAGACGGGAAATCACCGAGATCAGCGGAACGTCGGTTCGTTCGGGCAAGCTCACTTCCCTTTGCAGCGCCGTCTTATTCTCATATTTTGAGGGGATAGACCGCCAAGTGAAATTCTTCGCGATACTACCCTTTCTGGCAGGATTATAGTAATCGTAATCGATTCCGTTCAAAATTCCGCACAGCTTATCGGAATTTTCCTCTAATAACCGATCCAAGCCGTGGGCGTATTCCGCCGAACGGATCTCCTCAGCATAGCGAGGGCTAACGGTGCTGACCTTGTTGGCGCAAACGATCGCGCCCTTCATCAAATTGATACATCCCTCGTATTCCATGATATGGCGCTCCGCCTCGCCGAGTTCAAACACGTCGCCGAGAATGGAAAAATCGTATTTGCCCTGATATTCAATGTTATGAATGGTAAACACCGTTTTGATCGCCTCATAACCCTCGATCTGACGGTATTTTCGATCCAGATAGACCAGACTCAACGCCGCCTGCCAATCGTGGGCGTGGATCACGTCGGGATAAAAGCCGATCACCCCCAACATATCGATCGCTGCCTTGCAGAAAAAGGCAAAACGTTCTCCGTCGTCAAAATTACCGTAAAGCGTGCTTCGTTTGAAATAGTACTCATTGTCAATAAAATAATATTTCACACCGTCTTTTACCAGACTATAAATACCGCAATATTGCCGTCTCCAAGACAGCGACAGCTCGTATTCCGCCTCAAGAGTCATTTGGGATCGCCACGCATCCGACACCATTCCGTACAAAGGCATCACCACGCGAACGTCCGCGTCTCCTTTCGCAGCCTCTTGAATTGCCGCGGGGAGAGAACCAATCACATCTCCAAGTCCGCCCGTTGCGGCAAAGGGCATGGCTTCTGCTCCGATAAACAAAATCTTTTTCATACGCTTTTCCCTCTGTGTATGTTATTTTAAGATATAAACTTACCCAATATACATTATATCATAGTTTTTCTTTTTTTTCAATCCTGTTTTAGTCAAAAAACAGTACAAAAAAACAACCGCAAAATCACGAAATGCCGTTGATTTCAACGGCATTTCGAAAAATATTTACACCATCATTCCTTTGGGAATGAAAAACGGCATAGATTCATGTCCCGAAAGCATTCTTTCGTCCCGAATCACCACGTTTTTGTCAGCAATCACACAATTGAGTGAAACATTATTACCCGTAAAGGTGTCCTGCAACAAAATGGAATTTTTCACTACCGTCCCCTTGCCGACGCGAACGCCGCGGAACAAAATGGAGTTCTCTACCGTTCCCTCGATCACACAACCGTCCGCCACGTAGCTGTTCGTCACTTTAGAATCCCCTGTGTAACGGGTAGGCGCGGAATTGCGAAGCTTGGTATAAACGGGACGTCCCGTCACGTTGAACAAACCATCACGAACCTCTGGATCCAACAGCTTCATGGAATTGGAGAAATAGCTCTCCAACGAGGTGATCTGAATATAAATTCCCTCGTAAAGATAACGGAAGAGACGCGCTTTGTTGGCCCGACCTGCTACGATATCCCGATAGAAATGGGAATAGCCGTGCGCCGTAGCTTCGTTGATCACGGTCAACAGAAACGTTCTGTTCGCAACCATAATATTGGTGCTGATCTCCGAAACGGTCGCACCCAGCGTGTATGCGGTAGCGTCGGTAATTCTGCCCTCACCGTCGGAAAGGATCACGTGACTTCCCTGCGCAACGCCCGTGCCGTCTACGGGGACCTTTCTCGTTACGATCGTAAGATCCGCCCCCATATCGATATGCTTCGTAACCACTTCAGACAGATCAATATTGCAAATGCCGTCGCAATCCGAAAGCACGATATAATCCTCGTCGCAACGGGAAATGAAATTGACCACGCCCATCAGGGCCTCCAGTCGAGTGGTATAAAGATGCCGTCCGCCCGCATCGTAGGTGGTAATAAAGGGCGGCAGGATCTTGATACCGCCCGAACGGCGCGCCAGATCCCAATCCTTTCCCGTGCCGATATGATCCATCAAGGACTGGTAATTGTTATGCGTAATAATACCGATCTTGTTGATCCCCGAATTCACCATGTTGGACAAAGGAAAATCCACCAGACGGTATCGGCATCCAAAGGGAACAGACGCCATGGTTCTGACGTTCGTCAGCTCCGGAATGGAAGAATTATGTATATTGGAAAAAATCAAACCTGCAACTCCCACGTTACTTTACCTCCTTCGTCTTGATATCGGAAAGCTCGGTAATCATTTCGTTTGCCCCGACCGTCACGCCCTTCGGCAGTTTCAAGCCCGTAGCGATCACCGTGATTCCCTTCATTTTTTTCTGCACCTCGCCAATGCGGCAGCCCTCGCCGATCTTCACGTTTGCGTCAACGATCGCATAGTTGACCTCGGTGTCGGCCTCGATCACCACGTCCTCCATAATCACCGAATTGGCAACTACCGCGTTTTCCATCACTCGCACGCCAGCGCCAAGAACGGAATTACGAACCGTTCCGTAGATCTCACAGCCCTCGGTAATGGTACTGTTCTCAATGACCGCATTCGGTCCTACCACCTGCGGCGCATGAGGATCGTGACGGGAATAGATCCGCCAATCCTCGTCGTTCAGGGAAAGCGTGGGCACGTCACCCAGAAGATCCATATTGGCTTCCCACAAAGAAGCGATCGTTCCTACGTCCTTCCAATAGCCCGCAAAGGGATAGGCGTACAGTTTTTCCTGATTTGCCAGCATAGACGGGATAATATTCTTACCGAAATCATTGGAGCTGGCAGGATCGGCTGCGTCCTCTCTCAAATAGCGGAACAGCACCTCCTTCGAAAAAATATAAATTCCCATCGACGCATTGGTGCTTTCGGGATTCTTCGGCTTCTCCGCAAATTTATAGATCCGACCTTCCTCGTCGGCGCTCATAATGCCAAAACGACTTGCTTCCTTCAGCGGAACGTCAATGACGGCAATGGTGCAGTCCGCCTTCTTCTTTTTGTGGTAGTCCAGCATTTTCGCATAGTCCATCTTATAAATATGGTCGCCCGACAAAATCAGGACGTAATCGGGGTCGTACCGATCAATGAACTCCAGATTCTGATAAATGGCGTTTGCCGTTCCCTTATACCAATCCGCGCCCTTCTTTCCTTGATAAGGAGGCAGGATCTTCACCCCTCCGAAGGCGCGGTCCAGATCCCAAGGCAGACCGTTTCCAATATATTCGTTCAATACGAGAGGTTGATATTGGGTAAGTACGCCAACCGTGTCAATTCCCGAATTGACACAGTTGGATAAGGGGAAGTCGATGATTCGATATTTTCCTCCGTAAGGAACCGCGGGCTTTGCGGTTTTTTCAGTCAGCGCATAAAGACGGCTTCCCTGACCGCCTGCCAAAAGCATGGCAACACATTCTTTCTTTCTGAACATAATTCCCTCCGTTTTTTCATTTATTTTCTTTTTGTATTAAAACACAGCTTCATGCTCGAATTGATCGTTCTTTTCCGTTTTCTGTTTTTTCTCTTTACAGCGCAACACCATCATACCGAGAGGCGGAATCCGCAGCAACAGAGAGGTCATCTCCTCGTTTGGCTTTTTCTCCAAGGTATGCAAGTCGCCCAAATTCACCACACCGCTTCCGCCGAAGGACTCGTCGTCGGAATTCAACAGCTCCTCGTAGATTCCATCCGCAGAAACTGCAATGGGATAGTCTTCTCTTACCACAGGGGTAAAATTGATCACCACGATCACCTCGTTTCCCACACGGTCGATCCGTCGATACGCCAGCATGCTGTTATCCCGATCATCCGCATTGATCCACTGAAAGCCGTCCCATGAATCGTCGATCTGCCACAGCGCGGAAGTTTTCAGATATAGGTGATTTAAACGCGAAATATACCGTTGGTATTTTGCGTGGGACTCATACTCCAATAAAAACCAATCCAATTCTTTGTCCGCGTTCCATTCGGCAAACTGGCCGATCTCATTCCCCATAAAACTCAGCTTTTTACCGGGAAGCGTCATCATATACCCCATAAACGCTCGCGCGCTTGCGAACTTCTGCCAGTAATCCCCCGACATTTTGTCCAGGAAGGAACGCTTCAGGTGAACCACCTCGTCATGGGAAATCGGTAACACATAGCGTTCGCTGAAGGCATAGGTCATGGAAAAGGTCAGTCGCTCGTGATGGTACTTCCGATAGATGGGATCCAGCACGGCATACGACAGCGTATCGTTCATCCACCCCATATTCCACTTCAGATCGAAGCCAAGCCCGTCCTCATCAAAGCCCGTGACGTGGGGCCACGCAGTAGATTCCTCGGCGATCATCAACACGTCGGGATGATATTCCTTGATACATCCGTTCAACTTTCTGAAAAAAGCAATTGCCTCAAGACAGCGGTGATCTCCGTATTCGTTGGGAATCCACTCCCCTGCCCCTTTATCGTAATCCAGATACAACATAGATGCCACCGCGTCCACCCGAAGTCCGTCGGCATGATACTGCTCGATCCAGAACATCGCGTTGGAAACGAGAAAGCATTGTACCTCGTTGCGTCCCACGTCAAAGCGCCGAGTTCCCCAACCGCGATGCTCCATACGGTCGTAGCCTTGATATTCATACAACGGCTTCCCGTCAAATTCGTAAAGCCCATGCTCGTCCTTTGGGAAATGAGCTGGAACCCAATCGAGGATCACGCCGATCCCCGCCTCGTGCATCGTATCCACGAAGCCCATAAAATCCTTGGGAGAGCCAAACCGCGCCGTAGGCGCGTAATAGGAGCAGATCTGATAGCCCCACGAACCGTCAAAGGGATGCTCCATCACGGGCATCAGCTCCACGTGGGTATATCCCATCTGCTTGACGTAGGGCGCAAGCTCCCGCGCAAGCTCCTCATAGGTATAATAGGAGCCGTCCTCGTGCCGTTTCCACGATCCGAGGTGAACCTCGTAAATATTCATTGGCTCGGCATAGGTCTGCCCCGCCTTGCTTTTCCGATAGGATAACCATCCTTGATCCCGCCAACGATACCCTTCGATTTCATCGATCACCGTCGCGGTTTCGGGATAGCGCTCGGTGCGCACCCCATAAGGATCGGATTTGTAAACGGTTTTTCCCGATCCGATGATTTTATATTTATACCGATCTCCGCGTTTTGCGCGATCCTTGGGAACAAAGGTCTCCCAAATCCCCCCCTCGGTCACGTGATTCATAGGGTCTCCGTCGCCCCATTCGTTGAAATCGCCAATCACAAACACGCGCTCCGCGTTTGGCGCC
This sequence comes from Clostridia bacterium, assembly GCA_017504995.1. Taxonomy (GTDB): domain Bacteria; phylum Bacillota; class Clostridia; order Oscillospirales; family CAG-272; genus HGM12713. The sequence goes on along the minus strand of JAFVQC010000054.1, from coordinate 42,692 downwards.
CAAACACGGAATACGAAGCCCGTATCCACCGAATGTACGCCCATATAGTGATGCGCCATATAGTTTGTACCCTGATGGAACAAATAGGGCGCCAATTGTTGATCTGATCGCATCGTGTCACACCTTCCCAAAACAAGTTCTTTTCTTACTATCTATTGTTCCAAGCAAGAGTGAACTCTATGTACCGTCTTATTCCATTTCCGTATAAAAAATGATCTCGTCGGGAAAACACATACCAAGCTTTTCGCGGGCAATACGAACCTTAAAGGCATCGTCCAACGGTGCTTCGATCAGATATTCCAATTCTTCAATTTCATCCTGTAGCTGTTCGATATATGCAGCGTCCTCTTTTTTGTCCTTCATGATCTCATTGTATTGCATCAAGCTCCACACGAAAAAGACCACGGAAAACACGAACAGGCATACAAGAAATCCCTGTATCAATACCGTAACGGTTGTTTTTTTACCTGTAAAATATTTTTTGGGCGTCATGAAGTCTCCCCATCCTACTCATTTGCGCGTCGTTTTTTTGTAATTTCAAGAAACCCCTGCGTCGCTTGCCGCATCATTTCTTTTCTCTTACCAATATTATACACCTTCTTTCGTCTGTTTGCAATAGTTTTTTTGATATTTTCTTTGATTTTTTTGACATTTTTTCCAAAAAAGTCAAAAAAGATAGCAAAAGGACGAAAAGCCAAGAATACCGTCAACCGAACGCAAGCTCTGACGAAAAAGGCAAGTGGCTCAGACAAGAGCATAACCAATCTTCCCACCGTAAAGTAGTATATCAAAAAGCCCACGAGTACCGCAAGAACGGTAAAAATACGAAATCTGCCATGATTAAAATAATAATTCAACACCACCGTTCCCACAGCCGCAAAAACGAACAGCAACACGTCCTGGAAGAAAATCAAAACCGGCAACAGCTTCCGTGCCGTGGGTGAATCCGCGGAAGAACGAAGGGGACGCTTTAAGAATGGCAGCGGCATTCGGTAAAGTCCCTCCCACCGCCGCTTGGAATAACGAACGCCAAGCAAGACCCGACTGAGCCGAAACACGTCGTTCAACACGCCTACAGCCGTGCCAAAAAAGAAGGAACAGACCAAGAGCCAAAGCAAAAGGATCGGAGAGATCGCCATTCCGATTACCGCAACAGCCTTCCGAGGAAGCCTTTCTTTTCCTCCGTATTCTCCGCGGAATAAAACACACCGTCGATCCGACCGCTGAGGGTTACCACCCCCTTCTGGGTATCCAGAACACCGATCTTCAATTCACTCCCCTCCACAGTCATCTCTCCCCCTGCGGTGCGCAAGACCACCTCCGTCTCGTCAAAGCGGTCTACCTCTCTGACACCCTCTATTTTCATTTCCCTTCTCATATTTACCGTAAATTCATGATGCTGCTTCTCAGTTTGTCCGTTCATAAAAAACCTCCGCATTGATGTAGTTCATCATATGCGGAGCGTCTTTCGTTTATTCCGTTATTCTTCGATAATCTCGTACATACTCGCGGCATCCGCCTTAGCAACAGAGTCCCTCACCGTCAACACTCTGAGCTTCAGCGTTCTCTGTCCGAAGGCGATCTCGATCACGTCGCCCTCCTTTACGTCGTAGGATGCCTTTGCACGTCTGCCGTTGACCGAAACGTGCTCTGTATCACAGGCATCGTTCGCCACAGTACGGCGCTTAATGATCCTCGAAACCTTTAAATATTTATCCAATCTCATGTTTTCTCTCCAAAAAATCCGAGAACGGTCGAATACTCTTCAACCGTTCTCAAATCAGCCATTAGTTCAAAGAATCCTTCAAAGCCTTGCCTGCCGCAAAGGAGGGGTGCTTGGAAGCCGCGATCTTGATGGTCTCGCCGGTCTTGGGGTTACGACCGTCTCTTGCGGCTCTCTCCTTCACCTCGAAGGTACCAAAGCCGATCAGCTGAACCTTATCGCCAGCCTTCAGCGCCTCTGCGATTGCCTCGGTCATTGCGTTTACGGCTGCCTCTGCCTCTTTCTTCTTCAGTCCGGACTTCAGAGCAACAACTTCAACCAACTGTGTCTTGTTCATGATTTTTTTCCTTTCTTTTTTTTGATTTAAGTGGGAGTTGCTTCCCACAAGTTTACGTTATCAATTATACCATACTTTTTTTTAAATAGCAAGAGGTTTTTTTACTTTTTTCCCAATAAATTTATTTTATTTTTGCGCTTTTATGTTTATTTTCATTCCAAATTCGATTCAGTTCTTCGACCGTTACCGTTTCTATATCGCGACCACTCTTCAAAACCTCGCGTTCCACTCCCTCGAACCGATCGATAAACTTATCCGTCGCTCGGGTCAAGGCAACCTCGGAATCGATTTTCAGCTTCCGACAAAGAGAAGTCACGCTGAGCAGCAAATCTCCCGCTTCCTCGGAAAGTCTGTCTCCGTTCTCACCTTTCGCCACGGCGTCCTCCAGCTCGGCAAGCTCTTCCCGAATCTTCTCCATCACCTCACTTGCGTCGGCGAAATCAAAGCACTTTGCCTTTTTCCCCACCTTCTCTGCCCGCATTAAGGCGGGAAGCATGGGCGGAATGGCACGAAGCTTATTCGTAACCGTCTTTCGCTCCTTCTCTTCGCTTTTGATCTTCTCCCAATTGGAAAGAACCTCCGCAGAGGTATTTGCCTCTACCGTTCCAAATACGTGAGGATGGCGGTGAATGAGCTTCACGCAAATATCGTTTGCCACGTCGTGAATGTCGAAGCACTCTGCTTCGGTTTCAATTTGAGCGTGGAATACCACCTGCAACAAAACGTCACCCAATTCCTCTCTCAAAAGCTCGGGATTCTCCGTATCGATCGCCTCGATCACCTCGTAGGTTTCCTCGATCAGATCCTTTCGAATACTCTTGTGATCCTGCTCCCGATCCCACGGGCAACCAATATCGGAGCGAAGCACCTCCAATATCGTCACCAGATCTTCAAAATCGTATTCGTTCTTTTCAACAAGCACTTGAATTTTTTCTTTGACTGTCATAGTTTACCTTCTTTATTCTTTTATATTCATCTGAGTCCCACGGTGAGGCTTACGGGATCGCTCCATACGACTCAACAGCCTCTGTCCCATCGGTAGCAATGCAACGTCTTCTTTCGTAACGATCCGCAATAGCAACGCGAATATGCCGTATACGAGCACTGCCGTCGCAACCGCGCCCAAAAACGCCGCCGTTTCGTTACCAAGCATCCGTTCTACAGACAGATAAACGGCAAGCGAAGCGAGAATGGCGAAAGTCGAAGCAACCAGCGGCTTACACCAGATTTGGAAAAATCCGCTGACACGTCTCCCCTTGGCAACACAAGCGCGCAAAAAGTAAAAATTCAGTCCCGTTACGGTAAGATTACACAAAAAGGTACTGATGGGCGCGCCGTATATGCCAACGGCAGGCATTCCAATCAAAAGATACGCCGTAAGAATTTTAATCAACGCCCCTATCGCCATAGAAAGAATCGGTCGGAGAGTGCATCGATAAGACTGCAAAATGGCGTTGGTGGTGGTGATCAACCCCGAAAAAAGGATCGACACCCCCAAAAGCGACAAAAGCGGCGCGGAAATTGAGATCGCCTCATTCTCCCCCGAAAAAAGAAGAGAAAGAATAGGGCGCGCATAAACGGCAATGCCAAACGAGGCGGGCATGGCAAGCAATACCGTCAAGCGGATCGAGCGATCCGCAACCACTGCTTCCTCGTCCTTGTTTCTGCCTTCAATCGCCGCGGAAAGCTTGGGAACAAGCGCCAACGAGATCGGAGTAATCAAAGACGGAATCAGTCCAAACACGGGAACGGCAAGCGTGGTATAAGAGCCGTAAATTTCATTTGCAGACGGCGCGCTCATACCGATGGCTTGCAGACGGCGCATGATCAAGGTCATATCGATCAGGCGGGTCAGGTTCAGCACCGCAGAGCTGACGGTAATAGGGACGGCGATCTTCAACAGGGTCGACAGCGTACGCTCTTTTGGTTGACTCCGAGAAGAAATCGCGCATCGGTTCGGGTCAGCCGCCTTCAGCAAAAACAGATAGAGCGCGGAAAGAAGCGTACCGAGGGTCAAGCCCAAAACGGCAAACGCAGCCACCTTGGGAAGTGCCATTCCTTTCTTGAGGGCAATCGCCGCAAACCATACGCCGAAGATCAGCTTTCCCAGCGCCTCGATCAGCTGGGATATCGCCGTAGGTGTCATGCGCCCAAAGCCTTGAAAATAACCTCTGACCGCACTGGAAAAGCAAACGCAAAGCAGGGCAGGCGCAATTGCCAAAATACAGAAAAACGCATCCTCGTTGCCGATTCCCTTGGAAATAGGCTTTGCCAAAAGCGTTAGAAGCACCGTGCCGCAAACACCCAGAAGCAAAAACACCCGTACCGCCGAGCGATCGATCCGCCGAATGGCGCATAATGCGTCCTCGCCCCTCTCACGGCGCGCCGCGATCAGCATCGAAAGCGCCACGGGAAGTCCCGCGGTGGAGAACACGCAAAGCAAAGCGTATATTTCATACGCCGAATTAAAATATCCCATTCCCTCCGCGCCAAGATAAGCAAGCATCGGAATCTTATACGCAAGCCCGATCACCTTCACCAGCACGGTAGAAAAAGACAGGATCAAAACGCCAGATAAAAATCCGCCGTCGTTTTTTCGTTGTTTTTTTCTCTCTTTGTTCACTGTTCCACCGCCGTTTCAATCTGACGGAACAATCCGTCCGTATTGCATTTTATTCAATGCGGCTCGGCGGTATTCCGTCTTATGTAGCGACAGATGCAACAGCATCAGATAAATTCTTTATAAAGAGAGTCCGAGGCGACCCACTCGTCGGACAATGACAAAACCGTCTCCATCTGCGAAAGAATCGCATCCGCCCTCACTCTATGAGGACTGTTCTCCGAAACGGTAGGTAAGATGCGGCACAGATAGGGCTTTAGGATACCGATCTCATACGGCATGGTAGAATCGATCGAATATTGACAAGTCCCCGCATAGGGAAAAATGTTCAGCTCCTCGTTCCGACGAACCCCTTCCCATAATTCGAGGGTGCGCTCGGGCGAGGTACCTCGGAAGTTATGATCCCGAACCAAACGGCGAAGCAGTCGGATCTCGTTGGGTTCAAACACCTGCTTGCCAATCTCAATGGCGCTTTGGGGAGCAATATAGATCCCCGCGGATTCGTGCCCGAAGGAAGCAAACAGCTCCACGATCTCCGGATATACGGCTTGAATGCCTTCAAAAAGAAACACGTCGTCGGGTCCGCTTTCCATCAGTCGATAGGACACTCTCTTTCCCTGCTTGAAATCAAATACGGGGCAATGACTACGGTCCTCGGTAAAGATTTCCTCGGCAAACTGTCCGAGTGCTTGCAGATCAATGGTGGCGATGGAATCATAATCCACCTTTCCACTTTCATGATCCTCCGCCCGTTCGTGTAAAACGTCCTTGTCGTAGTAAAAATCGTCAATGGAGATCAAGTGCAAGTGCTTTCCCCGTCGGGCAAATCGCTTTCCAAGCAGGTTTGCCGCCGTGGTTTTTCCCGAGCAGGTAGGACCGGACAGACGAAGCAGCCGCAACTCCTCCTTTTCGCAAAGCTCGTCGGCAATTTCGTCCAAACGGTCGGAAAACGCTTTCTCGCAGGACTCGATCCATTCCCGACTTCTCTGTTCTTGTTCTTTCGTTACGGTATACAGTCTCATTGCGCTCCTTTCCTCGGATATTTCCAAGATTGGAAGGTCCGAGCTTACAGTAATCCGTGTTCTCGGTAAAAGCGCTCGGCAGTCTCGGCGAAGCTCACGCTTCGATCCTCTGACAAATACTCATACGGGTATTTCTGATGAAACAGTCGCTCAATATTCCGCGCTTCGGTGCGAGAAACGGTACGATCCACCAGCTTGGTCACCGCCCCTGCCCCCGAGGCAAGAATGGTGTGGATCTCTTCCATCATGTAGATATTATACAGTCCTTCGTGTTCGGGCAAAGAAAACCCAACGTTTTCATAGTTTCCCACCGTATTCTTCTGTCTATACATATAATACGGAACGTAGCCCGCCTGATGCGCCTTGATCTGGGAATAATCCACGCATTTTCCCGCGTCTCCGCCCCGTACCGAATATACGTCGGCATTCAACCGAAGGATCTCCGCCGATTTTTTCACACAGAAGGTATGAACCGTTATGTTTTCGGGGCGCAATTGCAGAATATGATCCACGGTCGAGGAGAAGCGGCGGAAATTATCCCCCGGCAAGCCTGCGATCAGATCCACGTTGACCGTATGGATCTTTGCTCGTCTTGCGTCCTCAAAGGCGCGGAAAAATTCCTCCACCGAATGATTTCTTCCGATTCCGCAAAGCACCTCGTCACAAAGGCTCTGAGGGTTGACGCTGACACGGGTCACACCGTATTCTTTGGCGATACGGAGCTTTTCCTCCGTAATGGTATCGGGTCGTCCCGCCTCCATGGTGTATTCGTCCAAGGCGCTCACGTCGGTCAACGACGCGATATGGGAAAGCAGATCGCGGATCTGCTCCTCGTCCAAGATCGTCGGCGTTCCCCCGCCGATATATACGGTACGAATACGCAATCCGAGTCGGTCGGCAAGGGCAAAATTCTCGCGGATATCCTCCTTGAGCCGCACCAGATATTGCGGAATGAGATCCAAGAGTCTCTTGGAAGTATATGAAACGAAGGAGCAATAGGTGCATCGGGACGGACAAAACGGAATGGAAATATACATACTGCAATCCTTGGGCGAGGGCTCGCCTACGATCCGTTTTTCCGTTACCGCAATATCGGTTGCCAACGCCGCCTTTTTGGGAATCACCAAATAATCCGTGGTCAGGATTTTCTTCGTACGGGTCTTACTGATCCCAGCCTCCAGCATTTCGGTTGCCACCTTAGAGGGGCGAACGCCGATCATCATCCCCCATGCGGGACGGTATCCGATCAGATCGCCCATGGCGGCAAGTACCGCGCCACCCACGGCAAGCTTCAAGGTGCGCTCCTCGCTTCTTCCCTCGGTCTTCTCTGCCGTATACTCCGCCTCACAGCGCTTGCCCTTCCACTCTACGGCGGCAAACGCCTTCACGCCGTTCTCAATCGCCTCGGAACGAACGAATAAGGAAGGCTCGTTTTCTGCCGTCTCCGCCTCTGTATCTTTTCCCTTCTTGCCGAAATGCTCGCCCGGGAAAAAGATCATCGCGAGGGTCTGCACGTAATATTGATTGATCGGAGATTCCAACGTAATTTTCATATCGTCCTCTTTTCAATGCTTTCGTTATTTTCGATCGGAACGCAAAACCTTGCTGTCCATTGTAATCGTAACGGGGCCGTCACAGACAAGGTCGATCTCCATGTGCGCGCCGAACCGCCCTCGTCCTACATGACGAAGCTGTCTCTCGCACAGATCCGCAAAATACTCATACAACCGATTTGCCTCTGCAGGGGCAGCCGCACCCATGTAATCGGGACGCTTTCCTTTTTTGTAAGAGGCAAGAAGCGTAAAATTGGAAACGATCAACGCTTCTCCCTCCACGTCCCGAAGCGATAAATTCATTTTACCGTTTTCATCGGGAAAGATACGCAGACCTAATATTTTTTCTGCCAACACCTCGGCATCCGCCTCGGTATCCTCTCGCGCAACACCCAACAAGATACAAAGTCCCTCGCCACAGCTACCGACGGTCTCATTCTCTACCGCCACACTTGCCCGCTTCACTCGTTGCAAAACCGCAATCATGCCAAGTCTCCTTCCCACTCAAAATTATAAAATTATGAAAAGCCTCTGGTCACGTCCACCACGCCGTCAATGGATTTCAGGCGCGATACGATGGAGTGATAGTGCTCCACGTTTTTACAGCTGATCTTCAAATTGATGATCGTTCGTCCCGAATTGCTACCCGTGGTATTGATCTGCAACAAAAAGACCTTCATATCCGACAGCGCCACCGAGATATCCGCCACGATTCCCAAGCGATCCACGACGTAAACGGTGATCTGCGCCTCGTACATACTCTGATTGGAAGAGGTCGGCGATTCGTTTTCCCAATGCGCCTCTACCCAACGCGACTCGTTTTCGGGAAGCCGTTTGGCGTTCAGCACGTTCGGGCAGTCACTCTTGTGGATCGATATGCCGAAGCCCTTGGTAATAAATCCGACGACGTCGTCTCCCGGCAAGGGATTACAGCAACGGGCAAACTTGACCTGACAACCGGTTTCACCGTCCACCACAATGCCGCCCCCCGACCGCACAGTCTTAGGGGTCGCCACGGTCTTGACCTGCTCCACGGTCATATTCTGCTTCTCTTGCGCCTGCGCCTCTGCCTCCTCCGCGCCAAGCGTGCGCTCGTATTCGTCACGGAGCTTACCCGACAGCTTACCCATGGAAATACCGCCGTAGCCGAGGGTATTATACAGATCGTCCGCGCTCATAAAGCCCAGACGCTTGCCCACCGCCGCCACCATTTCGTTGCGTTTGGCTTCGGTACAGGTTTTCGTAAAGTGACGGATCTCGGCATCGATCATGCTCTTACCCGCCGCGATATTTTCCGATCTCTTTTCCTTTTTGAACCAGCCGCGGATCTTGGTTCTCGCCTCGCTGGTTTTCACGATATTCAACCAATCTCGGCTGGGTCCCTTAGACGAGGAAGAGGTCAAAATCTCTACGATATCTCCCGTCTCGGGCACGCGGTCAATGGGGACGATGGTTCCGTTGATCTTCGCGCCCACCATCTTATTTCCTACTCCCGAGTGGATCGCATACGCAAAATCGATCACCGTCGCACCCTGCGGCAGAGCGATCACGTCACCCTTGGGGGTAAATACGAAGGTTTCATCGTGAAAAATGTCGGTTTTTAAGGCATCTATGAATTCATCGGGATCCTTTGCCTCGTCCTCGGTCTCCAACAAGCGGGAGATCCACTCCAGCTTCTTGTCGATCTCTTCCTTGGATTTTTCTCCCGACTTATATTTCCAATGCGCCGCGATACCGTACTCTGCCACGTGGTGCATATCCCAAGTACGGATCTGCACCTCAAAGGGAATTCCTTCCCTACCGATGACCGTGGTATGCAAGGATTGATACATATTGGGCTTGGGCGTGGAAATATAATCCTTAAACCGTCCGGGGACAGACTTGAACATTTCATGAATCAAGCCGAAGGCGGTATAACATTCCAGCTCTGTATCCACGATGATCCGAAGAGCGTAAAAATCGTAGATCTGATCGAAGTTTTTGTTCTGACTGAACATTTTCCGATAGATGCTGTAAACCGATTTGATCCGTCCCTTCAGCTCAAAATGAATATGATTTTCTTCCAGCCGCTTCGCCACCTGCTTTTGCAGATTCTCGATGAAATTCACGTTTTCTCCGTATTTTTCCTCGATATAGCTCTGAATCTCCGCATAGCCGATGGGGTCAAGATAAGAAATACAAAGATTTTCCAGCTCCTGCTTCAGCTTTTGCATACCCAACCGATGCGCCAAAGGGGCATATACGTGCATGGTTTCCAGCGCGGTGGTTCGCCGTTTAGGATCGGGCTTCACCGCCAAGGTCCGCATATTATGTAAGCGATCGCAAAGCTTGATAAAGATCACGCGAACGTCACGGGACATAGCAAGCAGCATCTTTCGAATGTTCTCGATATGCGCCTCTTCCTTATCCTCAATGTTGGGCGTTACCAGCTTGGTCAATCCGTCCACCAGCATCGCCACCTCTTTGCCGAATCGCTCCTCGATCTCCCTCAGATCGGTCTTATCCGAGCAATCCTCCACCGTATCGTGAAGCAAAGCTGCGCAAATGGAATTCGTATCCAACCCAAGACTTGCCACGATCTCCGCCACAGCCACGGGATGAGAGATATACGGCTCACCGCTGACCCGAAACTGTCCCGCGTGCAACGACTCCGCATAATCGCACGCCTCGCGGATCTTTTCCATATTATAATTTTTTCCCGACGCGGCAAGCATCTCCATCAGACGCTGACAACCGCAATACTTTTCACAGGACATTTGTTTCGCCTTTCTATCGCTATGTCATAGCGAATTGCCGATTGGAATTCCGTCAACTTTCCGATCGGATCCGATCGGAGCATTGACTGCGAAGTTTTTTCAAAATAGACGATTTATCAATGCTGGTTTTCGTAGCGTGGAAAAGAACCGAAAACCGATAAATATCCTCGTTCAATTCCTCGATCTCACAAATTTTCAGTTCATTGAGTATCCGCAAAATATACTTCAGCTTGACATAATTGATCTCGTTTCCTTCCAAAGCTCCGTTGATCAGCTTCAGCAAGGTCTTCTGATCCATCACGCTGGTTCCCCCGCGGAATTCCCGTCTCAAGACCTTATATACCACCGCAAAATCCTCCCGATCGGGAAGCACGTTTTCCGCGGTTTCGTAATAAGCGCCTGCCGCGATTGCGGCATACCGCGCCTTCTGTTCTGCAAAACGCCCCACGAACGCCTCCGCCATACGGGCATCCTGCACGATCATCTGTACGCTTTGCACGTTTTTATAATCGTTGATATCAATATGGAACAGCACGTCGATCACGTCGCCGCACTCAAAGCCAAGCTCGCCCTCTCCCATACCGAAATACAAGGCGGTCAGACAAACGCCGTCTCGCTCCAAAAGCAAACGAGTATGCTTTCCGCCGCCGATCAGCGTGATCTTACGAACGGTTGCATTCTTCAACACAAAGACGGGAGAAGCATTTCCTACGCCAAAAGGCTCAAGCAAGGATAACTCTTGCGCAAACGCCATCGTAATATCGGTCATAGACAGCGCGCAATCCGCTTCCATGCGTATTTTCAGCGCGTCGTCACTCAAACGCGATCTTGCGTATTCGTTGATCTTTTTTCGAAACGCGTCCAGATTTGCCCGTTTCACCGTCAGCCCCGCCGCAAGCTCGTGACCGCCGTATTTCACCAGAAGATCGTCGCAATAGGTGAGCGCCTCTACCAGATTCATTCCCTTTACGCTTCTTCCGGAGCCTTTTCCGTCATCCAACGGATGCTCCTCGCCTTCGTTTCCGTCAAAGGATACCAAGATAGAGGGCAAGCCGTAGCGTTCGGTAATTCTGGAGGATACGATACCGATAATGCCTTGATGCCAATGATTGCTGTCCAGCACGATCACCGTATCGTTTTCCCAATCAAAGGTCGCCTCAATCTGCTCGTACGCCTCGGTGGCGATGCGATTTTCCTCCGCCTGCCGACGGCGGTTAATCTCACAAAGCTCCTCTGCGGCTTCTTTCGCACGCGCTTCATTTTCTTCCAACAACAACCGAACCGCCATCGTTGCGTCACTGATCCGTCCTGCTGCGTTGATTCTGGGAGCGATCCCAAAACCGATGGTGCCCGACGTCACCTTTTTCGCGCCCGATTCCCCTCCCTTGCGAGAGGATACCGTCTCAATCAAGGCGCGCAACCCGGGGCGCGCCGAGCGCTCCATGCGCTTCAGACCCAAGCTGACGATCAGACGGTTTTCGTCCACTACAGGCATCACGTCCGCGATCGTACCGACCGCCGTCAGATCGGCATATTCCATACAAATACGGCGAATCCCGTCAAGAATCGGTTCTCCCGCCTCACGGCATCGCCTCATTTCACAAGCGCAAAGCAGCTTAAAGACGACTCCCACGCCTGCCAAATCCTTGAACGGATACGGACAGTCAGCACGATGGGGATTGACCACCGCGCAAGCCGAGGGAAGCTCCGCGCGGCACTCGTGGTGATCGGTGACGACGAAATCAACCCCCAGCTTCTTCGCATAAGCCACCTCGTCGGTTGCGGTAATTCCCGTATCCACCGTAATGATCAAACGGGTTCCGGCCTTCGCCAATGCCTCGATTGCCGAGCAGGAAACGCCATAGCCCTCCCCTTCCCGTTTCGGGATTTTAAAGCCAACCTCGGCACCAAGTCCTTTTAAATATAAATACAACGCCGTCACCGACGTGACTCCGTCTACGTCGTAATCGCCGTAGATCGTAATTTTTTCTTTTTGCTCCACGGCTTCAAAAATACGACTGACCGCCGCGTCCATATCAGCGAGAAGATAAGGGTCGTGAAAGTCCTCCTGCTCCAGTCGCAGAAAGCGCTTCGCCGCCTCGGCGGAATGATACCCCCGATTGACAAGAAGAACCGCAAACAGCTCCGATACGCCCATTGTTTCGGCGATCTCTCGGATCTTTGCGTCCTGTTCTTCCTTTCCGAAGGTATACTTTTCTTCCCACACCTTCTCTCTTTTTACGTTGTTCATGGATTTACCTCGATTTTTATTGTTCGGTGCGGCATTTTAACCGATACTCAATCCGAAGCAGGCGCAAAGCGCGCAAGGATTGCTTGAGCGATTCGAATACCGTCCACCGCCGCGCTGGTAATGCCTCCCGCATAGCCCGCGCCTTCCCCGCAGGGATAAATTCTGTCATGACCCAATACCGTCAATTCTTCCGTTCGCAGAATCCTCACGGGAGAAGAGGTGCGTGTCTCCACACCGCTGAGCAACGCTTCCGATGCCGCAAAGCCGTGAAGCTTTCTCTCAAAGCTCCAAAGCCCCCTGCGCAATTCTTCACACGCAAAGGTCGGCAGAATCCGATCCATAGAAGCAAGCCTTACCCGTCCGTCCCGATAGGTCGGCTGTACCGTCGTCGGCTCACTTCCGCTTCGTTCGGCAAGAAAATCTCCCACCGTCTGAATCGGCGCCGCGTAATCTTCACCCCCCGCAACAAACGCCGCCCGTTCCAGTTTCCGCTGAAAGGCAATGGCGCTCTCGGGGGTCGCGCCGTAATCCTCGGGGCGAATTGAAACGCATACGGCAGAATTGGCGTTTCTGCCGTCTCTGGCATAGCGGCTCATTCCGTTGACCACTACGCCGCCTTCTTCGGACGCGGCGGCAACCACCTGTCCACCCGGGCACATACAGAAGGTATACACTCCTCTGCCCGACGAGGTATCCGAGAGCTGATACTCTCCGCGACCCAGTCTGGGGTGTCCCGCAAAAGAACCGTATAGCGCTTCGTCAATCTTCTTTTGTAAATGCTCGATTCTCACGCCTACCGAAAATGGCTTCGCCTCCAAGGGGAAGCCGTTCTTTATTAGCATGGCGTAGGTGTCTCTCGCGCTATGTCCCAAAGCCAGCACCAAGGAAGAGCATAAAATCTCTCCCTTTGTGGTCTTGGCAAGAACCGCGCCGCTTGCCGTTTCTCGGATTTCGTCCAAACGGCAACGATAGATTACCCGTCCGCCCAATTTTTCAATGTGAAGCAAGATTTTTTCTACGATCCCGACCAAAAGATCCGTTCCGATATGGGGCTTTGCCGCGCGCAGAATTTCCTCGGACGCGCCAAACTCACAAAAGCGCCGCAATACGTAGGAGATCTTGGGATCATTGATGCGAGTCAGCAGTTTACCGTCGGAAAACGTACCTGCGCCGCCCGCGCCGAACTGTATGTTCGACTCGGTATCCAAAATTCCCTCTTTTACAAATTGCTCGTGGACGCGCAAGCGATCCGCCACACAATCCCCCCGATCAATAATCACGGGACGGTAGCCCTGCTCCGCAAGCAACAGCGCGCAGAACAACCCCGCAGGTCCCATGCCCACCACCAACGGCGGCGCTTCCTGCCGTACCGTTCCGCGCGTAACGTTCAAAGAACGATCGTACAGGGGGGTGATCGAATACTTCATCTTTTTGGTGGGAAGATCCACCGCGCTTCCGTCCTTTGCGGTAACCGCAACTGAATACACAAGCAGGATCCGATCCTTTTTTCTGGCATCCACCGAACGCTTCGCAATCTCAAAACGAAGTCGTGCAGGGGAAATCCCTGCACGCTTCAATTCCGATGCGGCAAGCTCACACGCCTCGTTTTCCTCAGCGTTGGGAGACAGACCGATCCCGTTTATAAAAAAGCCAACAGTTTTTTCGTCAGACATATCCGACCCCTTTTAAAGAGATGCTTCGCAAGACGTTTCCGTCATAGCTTGCACCGAGGAGGAGCCTTGCTCCGTTCGTTCCTCTTCCCGATCTTTTTGGTCGGTATTCGTTGCGTAAAGCCAGATAATCGTAGCGATCAATACGCAAAGAATAAACGCTACGATATTCATTTTTGGATTCTTTTTTGTAACGTAAGTCCCGTCTTCCGACGCAACTTCATTTCGTTTACGCTTCGACATCGATTCCTCCGTTTCCATCCGTCAAGTCGCTTACTTCTTCTTGGCGGATCGTTTTTCCTTGCGCTGCTTTTTTCCATGGTCGTTCAGTCCCTGATGAACCAACATTTTATTCAGCGCCTGCTTCAGCGAGTTGTAGTTGAAGTTTCTTTGGAGATTTCCGTCCACTGAAAGAGAGATCATTCCCGTTTCCTCGGAAACCACGATCACGATCGCATCACTGATCTCGGACATTCCGATGGCAGCACGGTGTCTCGTCCCAAGATCCTTATCAATATCTTCCTTGGTAGATAAGGGCAGGAAGCACCCCGCCGCGCAGATCCGTCCCGCGCGGATAATGACCGCGCCATCGTGCAGGGGCGCGTTGTTAAAGAAAATGTTTCGAATCAGATAAGGCGAGATCGAAGCGTCAATGGCAACTCCCGATTTCACGTAATCCCCAAGCTTCGTTGAGCGTTCAATAACGATCAGCGCTCCCACCTTTTCCCGAGAAAGCTCACTGACTGCCGTACAGATCCCATCGATATCCGCGTTCAGCGCGGAAAGATCCTTTGCGCCGTCGGTAATGTTGCGAATTCCGGAGAGTGGCGTGCCGCCCACCTTTTCCAAAGCGCTTCTCAGCTCAGGCTGGAACAGGATCAAGATCGCCATCACGCCGATCTGTCGAAAGTCGCTGAACACGAAGCGGATAGCGGGCATTTCCAACGCGTCTCCCACCAAAGAGAGGATCACCACGAAAGCAACGCCGATCAAAAGCTTTCCTGCACGACGGTCCCGAACGAATCGGTAAAGGAAAAAGAAAATAACCGAAAGCAAAAGAATGTCCACTACGTCAAGCCATCCGATTTGCATAATCGTAGAAATCACGTATTGATCCACGTACGCGCAAATATAGTTCCATATTTCCGTAAGTCGGTTCACGTTGTCACTCCTTTCGAAACAGATCAAGTTTAAAGAAATTCCTATTTTAATTATATCATACTCACCGTATGAATTCAAGAACTTTTTTTATATTCCGTCAAGTTTTTTTCGTTTTTCAAAGAATAAAACGCCTTTGCCGACCCAATCGATCGGCAAAGGCGAAAAAAGTAACGTTATATCGGTTGTTTCAGCCCGTTATCCGCAGATAGTTCCTTTGCTCTTTCCAAGGCATCGTCAATATTGGCAAAGAAATTTTCTTCTCCAACAAGCTCATAAAAGCCTGACTTTTTCATCACGGACAAAGGCTGCTCGTTCACGTGAGACAAAAGCAACGTCATTCCCTTTTTCTCACAGGTATGCCACAGCGCCGTCAAATTTCTCATTGCGGTTGCATCGATCGTCGGTACGTTTCTCATTCGCAGGATCATAATCCGATCTCCGTCCTTCAAGGGAAATCCTGTAAACTTATCCGAATCCGCAAAAAACATAGGTCCGTCAATTTCAAACACCGCGGTATCCGAAGGAATCTTCTTTAAGCGACCGCCATCCGTCTCGGATTTTTCATCTGCCGCCGACCAAACGCGAATATGAGTCACGTCAGCCATTTGCTTCATAAACAGAACCACGGCAAGCAGCATACCTACCGCAATGGCGACCACAAGATCAAAGACTACCGTCAGAACGAAGGTCACCACCAAAACGAAAATATCGCTTTTCGGCGCGGAGCGACAGATCTTCACGAATTGTCTCCACTCACTCATATTGTAGGCAACCATAAAGAGGATCGCGGCAATCGTAGGCATAGGAATCCATGCGGCGTAAGGCATCAGAAGCACGAGAACAAGCAAAAGCATTACGGCGTGGATCATTCCCGCCACGGGAGAACGTCCTCCGTTTTTCACGTTTGCCGCCGTACGGGCGATCGCTCCCGTGGCGGGAATTCCGCCAAACAGTCCCGAACAGACGTTTCCAACGCCCTGAGCGATCAGCTCGGTATTGGAGTTGTGCCGATCTCCCACCATACCGTCGGAAACCACGCAGGAAAGCAGAGATTCGATTCCCGCAAGAATCGCGATCGTAAAGGCACTCGGCAACAGCGCCTTCACAGTATCAAAGCGAAACGCGGGAAGATCAAACCGAGGAAGCTCTCGGGAAATGGTATACAAGTCTCCAATGGTATTTACCTCAAGGGGCAACAGCTTCACCATCAACACGCCCACCACCACGGCAACGAGTGAGCCGGGAATCTTGTTTACGTATTTCAATTTGGGCCACACGATCAAAACCGCAAGCCCCACCAAGCCAACCAATAAGGCTTGCCAATGAAACGTACCGATGGATTTGACGATCGCTTCGGCTTTTTCGGCAGTCTCCACCGCGTGCGTTCCCTCTGCGAAGGTCAGCCCAAGAAAGTCCTTGATCTGCCCGATCACAATGGTCACGGCGATTCCCGCGGTAAAGCCCGTCGTAATGGTATAGGGTATGTATTTGATCAGAACGCCAAGTCTGCAAAGACCCATCAGGATCAGCATCAGTCCCGCCATGATGGTTGCCACCACCAAGCCGTCCACCCCAAATTGCGCCACGATTCCTGCGACAATGGTAGCAAAAGCGGCGGTAGGTCCGGAAATATTCACGCTGCTTCCGCCTAAAAGCGCAATGACGAACCCTGCGACGATGGCAGTATACAATCCCTTTTCGGGAGAGACGCCCGAGGCAATCGCAAGCGCAATGGAAAGCGGAAGCGCGATGATCGCCACGATAACGCCCGCGACGAGATCGTTCACAAGCTTTTTCCCGCTATACTGCTTCAAAGATGAAATAATCTTCGGTTGAAATGTTTTCATAACCTTTGCCATACTCCCGTACGGCATCCTTCCTTCCCGTTTCTCTATTGTATTGTTACGGCTCTTTGACCGTCTTTTTTATTATACACCCTTCTTGGAATCTGTGCAATAGACATTGAAGATATTTTTCAAAAAATCCAAAAAACGCGCAGGGAGAATCTCGAGGATTCTCCCTGTCATAACAGTCAACCGTTAAAATTCAATTGCTTTTTCGATATACGCCTTCAGATCAGCGATCGGAATACGAACCTGCTCCATGGTGTCTCTGTCGCGAACCGTGACGCATCCGTCGGTTTCGGAATCGAAATCGTAAGTAATGCAAAGAGGCGTACCGATCTCATCCTGACGGCGGTAACGCTTACCGATCGAGCCTGCCTCGTCGTAATCTACGCTGAAGTACTTGGACAGCTCGGTAAAGATAGCGTCTGCGCCCTCGGAGAGCTTCTTGGACAGAGGAAGCACTGCTGCCTTGAAGGGTGCCAGCGCGGGATGCAGATGCATAACCACGCGAACGTCGTTCTTGGCAGGATCTACGATCTCCTCGTCGTATGCGTCGCACAGAACGGCAAGAACACTTCTCTCCACGCCAAGGCTGGGCTCTACCACGTAAGGAATATAGTGCTCGTTGGTTTCGGGATCAAAATAGGTCAGATCCTTGCCCGAGGTGTTCTGGTGCTGGGTCAGGTCGTAATCGGTACGGTCAGCCACGCCCCAAAGCTCGCCCCAACCGAAGGGGAACAAAAATTCGAAGTCGGTGGTTGCCTTGGAATAGAAGCAAAGCTCCTCGGGATCGTGGTCGCGCAGGCGGATATTCTCCTCCTTCAAGCCAATAGCAAGCAACCAATCGCGGCAGAAGGAACGCCAGTAGTTAAACCACTCCAAATCCGTACCGGGCTTGCAGAAGAACTCCAATTCCATCTGCTCAAACTCACGTACACGGAAAATAAAGTTACCGGGAGTGATCTCGTTACGGAAGGATTTACCGATCTGAGCAATACCGAAGGGCAACTTCTTACGGGTGGTACGCTGTACGCTGACGAAGTTAGTAAAGATACCCTGCGCCGTCTCGGGGCGGAGATATACGGTGTTCTTCGCGTCCTCGGTAACACCTTGGAAGGTCTTGAACATCAGATTGAACTGACGGATATCGGTAAAGTTATGCTTGCCGCAGGTAGGACAAGGAATGTTGTGCTCTTCCACAAACTCCTTCATTTCCGCATGGCTAAAGGCATCGATGGGCTTGGGCAGAACGAATCCCGTCTGGGCGCACCAGTCCTCGATCAGCTTGTCGGCGCGGAAGCGCTCGTGGCACTCGCGGCAGTCCATCAGAGGATCGGAGAAGCCTGCCAAGTGACCCGATGCCACCCAAGTCTGGGGGTTCATCAAAATGGCGGCGTCAAGACCCACGTTGTACTTGTTTTCCTGAACGAATTTTTTCCACCAAGCCTTCTTCACGTTATTCTTCAGCTCTACGCCGAGAGGTCCGTAATCCCATGTATTAGCAAGACCGCCGTAGATCTCGGAGCCTGGGAAAATAAAGCCTCTGGTTTTACAAAGAGCAACGATTTTGTCCATTGTTTTTTCGGTATTCAGCATCTTTTTTTCCTTCCTTATTTCACAAAGAATGTCAATAAATATAATACATTATTATAGCATAGAAAATGGAATTTGTCAACAAAATCCGATAAATTTTCTTATTTTCCCGCAACGCTCATGCCGCGAATCAGCAAATCGGGAGAGCCGTATACGGTAAAGCCCGAGGGAAGCCCGAATTTCACGGTATCGGAAACGGCTTCGATCCCCTTCAGAAGCTCAAAGAAATTCCCCGCTACCGTAAAGGATTTCACCGCCTCGCAAAGCTCGCCGTCCCGAACGGTATAGCCCGCGCTTTCAATGGAAAAGTCACCTGTCACGGCATTACACCCCGCGTGCATTCCCTTGAATTCGGTAATATACAGACCGTCTCCCATTCGCTTTTTCAGCTCCGCTTCACTCAACTCTCCCGCGCCGAGGTAAAAGCTGTAGGGACTGATGTGTGGCGCTTGCGCATAACTGACTCTCTGTCCGTTTCCCGTGCTTGCCACTCCCGCGCGATCGGCGGTAGCAAGATCGTAAAGCAGAGTGTTCAGCACACCACCCTCGATCACACACTTCCGATAGGTCGCCACACCTTCGCCGTCAAAAGGAGTCTGCATAGGACACCCCTCTCTCATGGGATCGTCCACCAGCGTAACCACGTCCGATGCGATCTTCTCCCCCTCTTTTCCCTTCAAAAGCGACAGTCCCAGCTGCGCCTGTTTTGCCGAGAAGGCAGAGGAAAAGGCGGATAGCAAGGAATAGGCTTGCTTCGCGCTGATGATCACGTCGTATTTTTCGGAGGGGATCTCCTTTGCGCCGATCTTAGATAGCGCCTCGGCGCGAGTAGCTTCGGAAAGAGCCTGCAAGCCGTTCTGATCCAGACCAAGCTGAAAATCAAAGGCTTCCTGCGCTTCTCCGTCCTTTTGAACCACCGCCTGCACAAACGCGCCGCACATGGCGACCCGATTGGAAAGACGGAGTCCGTGGGAATTCATCAGCTCCATACGGATCTTTTCGGAAAACACTCCCGATTGCGTTCCGTCTGCCACGAATTCGCACCCCTCGTAGGTCTGCTTCTGAATCTGCAAAGCAGTTGCCTTCAAGTCTGCGGCATCGGGATTTTCCACGGCAACGGGAGAGACGGTTGCGTAATGCTCCGCCCCCTCGTAAAGAATCGCCTTGTCGTCGTTCTCAATATTTTTCGCGTTATCGATGGCGCGCCTCACGAGCGCGCGCATTTCTTCTTCAGTCAAAAGCTCTGAAGAAGCGTTCCCCATTCGTCCGTCCACAATACAACGGAAGCAAACGCCGCCACCGACACCCGAGGAAAAAGAGGAAATCTCGTCCTTCAGCGTTTCGGTACTGACGGAGGAGGATTCCATAAAATACACTTCATAATCCGCAAGTCCCGCCCGATCCGCCTCGGCGATCAGGGCATTTTTTACCGCGTCAAAATTCATCTTTTTCTCCTCTCTTATCGTCCGCCCACGGTGATCTTGGTCACACGAATCAAGGGCTGTCCCACGTCGGTGGGAACGCTTCCGCTGGACGAACCGCACACACCCTGCCCCGTCGCGAGATTTTGTCCGACCATGTCGATATCCTGTAAGATCCGAGACCCCGTTCCGATCAAAGACGCGCCCCGTACAGGCTCACAGATCTTGCCGTTCCGAACCATATAGCCTTCCCGAACCGAAAAGTTAAACGCCCCCGTCAAGGGGTTCACAGAGCCGCCGCCCATTTCCTTGGCGTAAAGACCGTATTCGATGGAAGCGATAATGTCCTCGTTTTTATCGGGTCCGTTGTAGATAAAGGTATTTGTCATACGAGAGGTAGGCTCATAGGTATACCCTTGTCTGCGGCTGTTTCCCGTCATGGGCATACCCATACGGCGAGAGCCGAGACGGTCGATCATATAGTTTTTCAAAATTCCGTTTTCGATCAGCACGTTGCGCTGAGTGGGATTCCCCTCGTCGTCGATATTCACCGACCCCCAAGCATTCGGGATCGTGCCGTCGTCAATGGCGGTGATCTTTTCGTTGGCGATCTTCTGCCCAAGCTTTCCGCACATCTCCGACATTCCCACGCCAACCTGCGTCGCTTCCAGCGAATGGCCGCACGCCTCGTGGAAGATCACGCCGCCAAAGCCGTTTTCAATGGCAACGGTCATCTGTCCTGCCTTGCAATAATCGGCGCGAAGATTGGTCAGTGCCTGACGGGCGGCGTGTCTGCCCACCTCGGGAATATCAATGGTATCAAAAAATTCCATACCCATGCCCCGTCCGGGGGAACAGCCTCCCGATTGATTTTCTCCGTTTTCCGAGGCAACCGCATTCACCACGATACGGCTTCTCACGTGGCGATCCTGCTTCAAAAGCCCCTCGCTGTTTGCCACAAGAATCTCGTGATCGACCCCCAAGATCGTTCCCTGTACCTGCGCGATCTTATCGCTTTCTTCCATTGCGGCAAAGCAAGCTTCCTTCAAAATGGCGGTCTTTCTGGCAATGGGCGTATCGATTGGATTGACCTTCACGGGATGACGGTCAGGCACAGATACGGGAGTCAAACGAATCGACACGGGCGCGCTTCCCTCTCCCATGGCGTCAGCCGCCGACCGAGCGCAGGCAAGCACCCCCTCACGGGTCAGATCCGAAGTCGAGGCGTAAACCGTCCTCTCTCCCAAAAACACGCGGATTCCCACGCCCGACAACACGTTGTCGCCGATCCGATCGATCTTTCCGTCCACGAAACTCACGTTCTGATTGTGCGTATGCTCTCCGTACACCTCGGCGAAATCGCCCCCCGTGGACATCGCCACACCAAGCAATTCTTCCAATAACGATTGTTTGATCATGCTCTTCTCCTTCGCGTCAGCTCTGGCTTCTCTCTCCCAAAATCGTTCTGTATTTCTGGTAGAAGCTCTCAAAATATCCACCCTCCAGTGCCTCGCGGATTTTTCGGGTCAGATTGTTGTAAAAATAAAGATTGTGCGCCACGGCAAGTCTCATGCCGAGCGACTCCTTCGCCTTGATCAGATGCCGTACGTAAGAACGGCTGTAATGACGGCAGGCAGGGCAACCGCAGTTCTCGTCAAAGGGACGAGGATCTTTGGCATATTTTTCATTGAGCAGATTCATCTTTCCGTGCCAAGTAAAAAGGTTTCCGTGACGGGCGTTTCGGCTGGGCATGACGCAATCAAAGAAATCCACGCCCATATGAACCGCTTCCAGAATATTGCAGGGCGTTCCCACACCCATCAGATACCGCGGCTTATGCTTGGGCATATGAGGCTCTACCGCATCGATGATCCGATACATCTCCTCGGTCTCCTCACCCACGGCAAGTCCGCCGATGGCGTAGCCCGCCAGATCCAGCTCGGCGATCTGCTGCATATGGGCGATTCGAAGATCCTCATACGTACCGCCCTGATTGATGCCGAACAAGAGCTGATTTTTGTTGATGGTTTCGGGCAAGGAATTGAGCCTGTCCATTTCGTTCTTACAGCGAACGAGCCAACGGGCGGTTCGCTCGCAGGAATCCTTTACGTACTTGTACGGCGCGGGATTCTCCACGCACTCGTCAAACGCCATGGCGATCGTGGAGGCAAGATGGGACTGAATTTGCATACTCTCCTCCGGTCCCATAAAAATCCGTTTTCCGTCCACGTGAGACGCGAAACGAACCCCCTCCTCGGTTATTTTACGCAAGGAGGAAAGAGAAAATACCTGAAATCCGCCGCTGTCGGTCAAAATCGGTCTTTCCCAGTTCATGAATTTATGCAAGCCGCCCATCTCGTAGATCAGCTGATCCCCCGGGCGAATGTGCAAATGATAGGTGTTCGACAGCTCCACCTGACAGTCCAGATCGATCAGCTCTCGGCTGGAAACACCGCCCTTGATGGCGGCGCAAGTCCCCACGTTCATAAATACGGGGGTCTGAATGTCGCCGTGCACCGTATGCAGCACGCCCCGTCTGGCGCGTCCGTCGGTTGTTAAAAGTTCAAATTGCTCTGACATATTTTTTATTTCCTTTGATTGATTTCACGTATCGTTCAGCTTCTCTCAAACTGATGGTCCAAATTCTTTTTCCTCAGCTCCATCGCCACGGGTCTGCCGTGAGGGCAAACCGTAATATCGGGAATTGCCATCAGCTGATCCACGATCCATTTAACGTGTCCCTCTGGATATTCTCTTCCCGCCTTGACTGCCGCCTTGCAGGACGCCTGATAGAGCGCCTTTTCAAAAATGATATCTCTGGTCAGCTTGGCTGAGCCGGTATTGCTTTTGATTCGCTCCGCGATCACCGCCAGCATATCGGGGACGGCATCGGTGTCGATGCCCTCGGGAATTGCCGTCACGCTCGCCGTATGTCTGCCCAGCGCAAAGGAAAAGCCTACCGCCTCAATCTCCTCACGGAAGGCGTCAAGGGTCTGGATCTCATCCGAGGTCATCATGACCTCAATGGGAAGCATCAGCATTTGCGAACCGTTTCCTCCGCCGTGCATTCCCGCCTTCAGCTTTTCAAACAGAATCCTCTCGTGGGCGGCATGCTTATCGATGACCAAAAGCTTATCCTCCAGCTCCACCAACACGTAAGCGTGAAAGGCTTCCCCAATGATCCGATAAGTTAGCTTTTCCGAGACGGGCAAAGGCTCATTGGACTTCGGCTCGGTCTCCTTCGGCTCACCCTGCCCTACCAAATCCCGTATCCACTGAGGCGCTTCGGGTCTTGTATCCGAAGAAATCGTCTTCGGTTGCGGTGCAGGCGATTGGGTTACAACCGTTTTTTGCTCCGCTTCCTGCACGTCTGTCGTTTTCACCGTAGATTTCTTTTCTTCGCTTCGGTATCTCTCGACGTATTCCTCCGCCGACAAACGCAAAAACCCTTCCGAAGATCGCTTCGACGGCTCTGCCGAAGCGGACACCGCAGCCGACGAAACGGGTTTCTGTTCCCGAATCGTAACAGGTGTGTACAACTCACTTGCGATCTGTCGCTTTTTCAGCGACTCGGGTCTGCCTTCCTCGATGGGCGTTTGGGAATCCGACAGTCTTGCCTTCGATCCGCTTCCCGTTTTTTCCAAAGCCTTCAAGGTCACGTCGGGACGGGATACGTTGGACTCCAGCGCGTTTCGCACCGCGTAATAGATCGCCTCGAAGATCGGCTTCTCGTTGGAGAATTTCACCTCCAGCTTGGCGGGATGCACGTTCACGTCCACCGCCGCGGGATTGAGCTTCAAAAACAGCACGCAGCAAGGGAATTTTTCGGGGGGAATATAAGAGGTATACGCCTGCTCCAAGGCAGCGCACGCCGTTTTGCTTTTGACGTACCGTCCGTTGATAAAGAAATTTTGATAGTTCCGATTGGCGCGTACGTTATCCGATCTTCCCACGAAGCCCGTTACCTCAATGCCGTCCACCGAAAGCTCCGTCGGAATCAGCTTAGACGCAAACTCTCTGCCAAACACCGAATAGACGGCGTTTTTCAGGTTGCCGTCTCCCACGGTCTCCAATCGAATGTTTCCGTCGGTAATCAAGCGAAAGGCGATATGGGGCTTGGAGAGCGCGATCTTTTCCACCAAGGCGCTGACTGCCATGGACTCGGTCACGTCCTTCTTGAGAAATTTTCGTCTGGCAGGCACGTTGGCAAACAAATTTTCCACGATCACCGTCGTTCCGTCCGAGCAGGCGCGCTCGGATACCCCGCGGATCTCGCCTCCCGATGCTTCCAGCATCGCGCCGATTTGGGCATTGGGTGTCTTTGAAATGATCCGAAGATCGGAGACCGACGCGATTGCCGCCAAGGCTTCGCCGCGGAAGCCAAGGGTCAGAATGCTTTCCAGATCCGAGGCGTCCTTGATCTTACTGGTAGCGTGACGGCGGATCGCCACAGGCAGATCCTCAGGCTCTATGCCGCAACCGTTGTCCGATACGCGCATATAGGTCACACCGCCGTTTTGTATTTCCACGGTGATACGGTCTGCCCCCGAGTCAATGGCATTTTCCAACAATTCCTTGATAACGGAAGAGGGTCTGTCCACCACCTCACCGGCGGCGATCAGGTTTGCCACCGCAAAGGAAAGCACGTTGATCTTTCCCATTTCGATCTCCTTTCCAATAATTTATGAATTATTTCAGTCTCTTTTGCAAGCCGAACAAAAAGCTCATTGCCTCATAAGGCGAAAGCGTATTGATATCGACCGCCTTCAGCTCCTCGATCACCTGCTCGTTCACGCAATCGTCAAAGCTGATCAAGCTATCGTCACGTTCTTCCTCCTTCACCTCCGAGGTAGAGAGCGCCTTGGCGGTCTTTTCCACCGTGGCAAGCACCTCCTTGGCGCGACGGATCACCTCGTTCGGCAACCCTGCCAGCTTCGCCACCTCAATGCCGTAGCTGTCGTCGGTAGAGCCGCGAACGATCTTCCGTAAGAAGGTAATGTTGTCGCCCCGTTTTTTGGCGGCGATGTTGTAATTCACGATTCCCTCAAACTCCTCCTCCATCACGGTCAGCTCGTGATAGTGGGTCGCAAACAGGGTCTTTGCGCCGATCTTTCGGCTGTGAGTATATTCAATGATCGCGCGGGCAATGCTCATACCGTCAAAGGTAGAGGTTCCTCTGCCCACCTCGTCGTAAATAATCAGACTTTGCTTGGTCGCGTTACGCAAAATATACGCCACCTCGTTCATCTCCAGCATAAAGGTGGATTGCCCCGATGCCAGATCGTCCGACGCGCCCACACGGGTAAAGAGCTTGTCCACGATTCCCAGCCGTGCGTCGGATGCGGGCACGAAAGAGCCGATCTGCGCCATCACCGTGATCACGGCGATCTGTCTCATATAGGTAGATTTTCCCGCCATATTGGGACCCGTAATCAGCATCAATCGGTTTCTTGCCGTATCCAGCTCGGCATCGTTGGGAACGAAATAGGTATCCTTTACGAACTGCTCCACCACGGGGTGTCTGCCGTCCTTGATATGAATGATATCGCTCGTATCCACCTCGGGGCGAACGTATTTTTGCCTTGCCGCCACGGTAGCAAGACTGAGGTAAACGTCAAGCTTTGCCATCAGCGCCGCCGCCTTTTGAATCCGCGCGCTATGCTCCGAAACGAAATTGCGGACCTCGCAGAACAGCTCGTACTCAAGGGCGCAAAGCTTATCCGCCGCGCCGAGGATCGTTGCCTCCATATCCTTTAGCTCCTGCGTGATATACCGTTCGGCATTGGCAAGGGTCTGCTTTCGGATATAGGTCTCGGGTACTTGATCCATAAAGGATTTGGATACCTCGATATAGTAACCGAACACCTTATTGTAGCCGATCTTCAGGGTCTTGATGCCCGTTCTTTCCTTCTCCTCGGCGGCGACCCGTTCGATCCAACCCTTTCCGTCACGCATCACCGAGCGCAGATAGTCCACGTCGGCGTGAACGCCCTCGGCAATGATCCCACCTTCCCGCACCGAGAAGGGCGGATCCTGACAGATCATGGTATCGATCCGATCGTAAATGTCGTCCAACGTTTCCAGCTCTCCGTACAGCGTGCTCAGCTCGTCCGAACGGCACGCCGAGATCAACTGCTTCAGTTCGGGAAGGATCGAGATCGTGGCGCAAACCGCGCGAAGATCCTTTCCGTTTGCCGTTCCGTATACGATCTTGGTCACAAGCCGTTCCAGATCGAGCACCTGATCCAGAAGCGCACCGATCTCCTCACGGAGCATATAGTCTCCGAACAGCTCCTCCACCGCGTTCTGTCGGCGGGTGATCCCGCCTACGCTTAGAAGGGGATGCTCCAGCCATTGGCGCAGAAGTCTCGCGCCCGCCGCGCTTTTGGTCTTATCCAGCACCCAAAGCAACGAGCCCTTCTTTTCTTTCGTGCGCATGGTCTCCACCAGCTCCAGATTCCGTCTGGTGTTCAGATCCATTTCCATAAACTGTCCGTCGGAATAGACCGTCAGATCCTTGATATAGGAAATATCGCTTTTCTGCATCTCGCGAATGTAGGACAATATCCCCCCAAGGGCGCAGATCAGCGCTCGGTTTTCTTCAATTCCCTCTCGCAGCTGCTCCGAGAACTGTTCCCGAACCAGCGTAAGCGAGCTTGCGTACTCAAACTCCGTGGGGCGGTTGGCAGTCAGCATCGCGCCAAGCCGCGCGCGGATAAACTCCCCCGTCGCGCCGAGCTTCTTTTCTCCCAAATTGGAGACTACCTCGCTCGGGCAGTACGTTCCAAGCTCATTCATCAAACGGGTATCCAGCTCCTCGCCCCCAAAGGACGTAGCAAAGACCTGCCCCGTGGAAATATCCGCAAAGCTCACGCCGCACTCAAACTCACTCCGATAGACGGCGCAAAGATAGTTATTTGTTTTTTCGGATAACAGATTGGTTTCGATCACCGTTCCGGGGGTAATCACACGGATCACCTCACGGCGCACGAGTCCCTTTGCCAAAGCAGGATCCTCGGTCTGCTCGCAGATCGCTACCTTGTAGCCCTTCTCGATCAGCTTTCCTATGTACCCCTCTGCGCTGTGAAAGGGCACGCCGCACATCGGCGCGCGCTCCTCCTCGCCACAATCCCGTCCCGTCAGCGTCAGCTCCAGCTCACGGGACGCCAAAACGGCGTCATCGAAAAACATCTCGTAAAAATCGCCCAGACGGTAAAACACCAAATAATCCTTATATTGATTTTTGATCTCAAAATATTGCTCCATCATCGGAGTCATACGCTTTCCCTCCGCGTTTCAATTTCAATACGGTTGCTAAAAAACTCTTAGTGACAGCCTCCGCAGGTAGAGCAATCGTGAGTACAGGAAGAAGGCTGCTCTCCCGTAATATGGAAGGTGATGGTGTTGTTCACCGCATTCATCAGCTCGTTGACCTCCGCCTGCGCCTCGTTCAACTCCAAAAACACGGGATGCTCCATGATGTTGTGATAGAGCAGATCGATCCGCTTTTGAATGGTATCGATAAAGAGGGTGTCTCTCTCTTCTCTGGTGATCTCACCCTGAAGAGCTTTTTGCTGCACCTCGTATTCCACCAGCATTTTCTGCAATTCTCCGTCCGCCTCGTACGCCTTCTTTGCCGCCTCCAAACGAACCAGCTTGTCGTCCTCCTTCAGCGCCTTGCCCAGCGCTGCCGCGATCTCAAAAATATTCGTCGTTTCCATTTCTATCGTTTTTCCTTTCGTTTTTATCTTTGTCTCTATCACAGCATACTGTTGATTTTGAGCCTTTTTGGCGACACGCTTGCGTGTCATTCTGAGCGTAGTCCCGCCCGAGATTCTACCTTCGCGTTGCTCGGTGCTACTTCGCAGTTCGACTCCGCTACGCTACGCTCAGAATGACACGGGCGGGACGCAGTCGAAATCCGACCAACGGGCGGATCAAACGCGATTTATCGCGTTTGGAATCTCGCAAAAAATCAGTCAAATCTGTGACAGAGCCTTATCTTTTTACCATGTTATCGATTTACCGTTCCGTATAGCGCAAACGGCTCTGCGCGTTCAATCGTCACGGCAAGAAAATTCCCTGTATCCGATGGCTCTCCCTCAAAAAACACGATTTTTCCGCCCTCGCTTCGTCCGCTGTAGACCAGCTTATTGTTTTTGCTGATCCCGTCGCAAAGCACGCGGATCGTTTTTCCTACCATGGGCTGATTTGCCCCAAGAGAGATCTCGTTCTGTACCGCAAGCAAGCGCTCAAACCGACGGCTCTTTTCGGCGGCAGGGATCTGTCCCTCCATCTCAGCGGCGGGCGTTCCCTTCCGCGGAGAATAGATAAAGGAATAGATCATGTCGAACCGCGCCCGCCCAAGAGCAGTCAGCGTTGCCTCAAAGTTCTCCTCGGTCTCCTGCGGAAAGCCCACGATGATATCCGAGGTAATGACCGCGTCGGGCATCTTCTCGCGGATATAGTCTACGATTCCGATATATTTCTCAAAATCATATCGACGGTTCATCGCCCTCAGCACCCGATCGCTTCCCGATTGCATCGGCAAATGAAAATGTCTTGCCATATGCTTCGATCCCGCCATCACGTCGATGAGCTTACGGCTGGCATCCTTCGGATGAGAGGTCATAAAATGAATCCAATAATCCCCCTCGATTTTATCCAATTCCGCAAGCAGATCGGCAAAATCGCAATTCTCCCCCGTATCCTTTCCGTAAGAATTCACGTTCTGACCAAGCAGGGTAATATCCCGATAGCCCTCGGCTACCAATGTCCTCACCTCGGCGACGATCTCGTCTCGCCTTCTGCTTCGCTCCCGTCCGCGGACGTAAGGAACGATGCAGTAGGAGCAAAAATTGTTACAGCCGTACATCACCGATACCCACGCGCGGAAGCTACTTTCTCTATGCACGGGAATCCCCTCGGCAACCAGATATTCGGTCTCGTCCGAGCGCAAGATCCGCCTGCCGCGTCTCTGCTTTTCGTACAAGAATTCGGGGAATCTGTGGATCGACGACGTGCCAAACAGAATATCCACGTAAGGATATTTGAATTTGATATCGTTGATCCGATGCTCCTGCACCACCATGCAGCCGCAAATAACGATGATCAGCTCGGAATTTTTCGCCTTCAGATGCTTGTACTGTCCCACCAAGGAAAGCGCCCTCTGCTCCGCATGCTCACGAATGGCGCAGGTGTTGACCATAATGAGCCGAGCTTCCTCGGGAGTATCGGTCATTTCATATCCCATTGCCACAGCCATGCCTGCCAGCCGTTCGCTGTCCGCCTCGTTTTGCTGACAGCCAAGGGTCAGTACGAAGGCGCGGGGACGGCTTCCGTTCTCTGCCAGATACCTCTCGTTTTCCGCAAGGATCCGCGCAATATATTCCTTCTGCCGCTCCATTTCCTCTGCGGAAACCGTACGGTTTTTTTTCATCACTTCTTCCATGCAACAACTTCCCTTTATCTAATATACCCTCAAAAAGGATAGAATTACTCCAATTATAATATTATAATATAAAACGCGGAATTTGTCAAGTTTTCACGTCGTATTTCCTCTTTTTCTTTAAAAATCTTTTTCCCGTTTTTTTGCAAGCGCTTGCAATTTCATACAAGTTAAGATATAATATTCATAAGAAAAAAACAAAAAGAAGGATACCATGCAAAAAATTCAACAAGCAGTAGAAAAATACAGATCCTTGATCCTTGACGCGGAAAAGTTTATCTGGAAGCATCCCGAAACGGGCTATCGGGAAAGGGTCACTTCTCAATACATGGAAAACGCCTTTGAGCAATTGGGATATGCCCTCGTTCGCGCCGAAAACATTACGGGCTTCTATACACAGATCGACACGGGTCGGGAGGGTCCCACCGTCCTGATCCTCGGTGAGCTGGATTCCATCATCTGCCCCTCACATCCCGACGCAGATCCCGTCACAGGGGCTGTTCATTCCTGCGGTCACCACGCCCAATGCGCCGCGCTTCTGGGGATTGCCGCCGCACTGACCGATCCTGCGGTTTTAGAACCCCTTTGCGGAAAGATCCGTTTGTGCGCCGTTCCTGCCGAAGAGCTGCTGGAGATCGAATATCGCCGCGAGCTGAAAAAGCAAGGGGTCATTCGCTATTTTGGCGGAAAGACCGAGTTTTTATCTCGTGGATATTTTGACGGAGTCGATCTCGCCTTTATGGTTCACACGGGGGACTCCTTTAGCGTCACTCAAGGCTCGGTAGGCTGTATCGCCAAAAGCATCACCTATAAAGGCGTTGCGGCGCATGCGGGCGGCGCGCCGTGGAACGGGCGAAACGCGCTGTACGCCGCAAGCTGCGGTATACAGGCGGTCAACGCCATTCGTGAAACCTTCAAGGAAGCGGATATCATTCGCTTTCATCCCATCATTACACAAGGCGGCGATATGGTCAACGCCATTCCCGAAACCGCGTGTCTGGAAAGCTACGTTCGGGGAAAAAACTACAAGGGAATTTTGGAAGCAAACCGCAAGATCAACCGCGCGCTCTGCGGCGCGGCGTTGTCCCTCGGAACAAATATTGAGATCGTCGATATTCCGGGCTACGCGCCCCTAAATAACGATCCCAACATGGTCAAGCTTGCCAAGGACGCGGCGGCACTGGCGCTTCCCGAATATGAATTTAACGTTCGGGAACACTATGGCTCGGGCAGCACCGACATGGGCGATCTATCTGTCATTATGCCCGTGGTTCACCCCTACGCCGCAGGCGCGGAGGGTCGTAGTCACGGAAACGACTATCACGTCACCGACAAAGAGGCAGCATGCATAGAAAATGCCAAGTGGCAGCTTACCATGCTTAAGCTTTTGCTTGAAAACGACGCGGCGTGCGCCAAGGATATCCTCGCAAGCTTTACGCCGACGTTCGCATCCAAGGAAGAATTTCTCTCCTTCCTCGACGGATTCAACTCGGAAGGCGATCGTATTTCCTATCTTGATGACGGAACGGCACAGATACGGATCGATTAAGTGCCGATCAAAAGAAACAAGACCACCGGTTCATTCAATGCCGGTGGTTTTCGTAAACTAAGTAAAAAATCCGCACACTTGCGTGTACGGATTTTTCTGTGTTTAGAGGTCAAAATTACAACCTGAACACTCATTATCGTTGTTAACCTGTGACCTCCGTCATTTCATGCTTCTCGTATTGCGATAAAAACCAGTAAGCGGCAGCATCCAAATCCAGCTCGTGCCTACCGTCAAAAATATCAAGAAACACCCTTGCGCTCGGATGCTTTTGAAGAATAAGATCATAAAGCGTAAGACTGTGGGTATGCGGAACAACAGGATCATATTTACCATGAAAAATTTTCAGGTTTGCCTTTGCAATGATATCTGCATACGTTACAGGAGAACGCAAACGCATCTCCTCTTGAGAACCGCTGCAGCAAGCTAAAACGTGACGCCTGTATTTGGGGTTTTGTTCTGCCCACTTATTGAGATCCGTAATAGGTACAAATGCCCCAACAGCCTTAAAATATTCCGGGCAAAAACCACACATCATAAGTGCCATATGACCGCCACCGCTACAACCGAGCAGGAATATGTTATCCGCATCGATATCTGAGTTTCTGACAACGTAATCAATCGCATCCTTTATATCTTGCTTTGCATGCAATGAAGCGCAGGCAAGTGTGCAGTGCTCGTTGGTGTCCAGATTACTACCTCTGAATTCAGGAAGAAGCAGGTTAAAATCATACTTTTCTGCGAAGGGAACCATTTCTGTTATTCGATTGTAGCGATTGTAGCTCCACGTATGAAGCGAAACCAACAAAGGGCGATTGCTTTTTGAGGCAGCGTAGAACAACGACGGCTGCATCGTTCCGTCAATTGTTGATTGAATCAAAATTTCAGTTTGTTCCATTGAAAATTGCACTCCTTTTTCACGTGTCTAATCATATATCTTTCGCGGATAATTATACCGCAAAAGCAAGTGCTTGTCAATATATTTCTTCAAAAAATCATCAATTGATTGTGCTTTACTTTTCATTACTTATTTCCCTTTTCAATATAAAAAGGCTTTTCGACTGTAGGGCGAAAAGCTCAGCGTGTATTTAATTCGATAGAACCGAGAGTTGTTTCGACCGCCAAAGAAAAACGACTGTTACCTTCCGTAACAGTCGTTTTTCTTTCGCAAGAATCAGTCAGCGTAAACGCTAACCTGCTTCTTATCCTTGGTCTTTTGCTCAAATTTAACCTTACCGTCGATCAGAGCGAACAACGTGTCATCCTTACCGATACCAACGTTGTTACCGGGATGGATTGCCGTTCCTCTCTGTCTTACGATAATGTTTCCTGCAACGACAGCCTGTCCGTCAGCCTTCTTGACACCAAGACGCTTGGATTCGCTGTCACGGCCGTTCTTCGTAGAACCGACACCCTTTTTATGAGCAAAGAACTGTAAACTGATCTTCAACATGGATTCGTTCCTCCTAATTTTACGTAATTTTTTTGTACAATTTCGCACATGCGACTTCAAATGCGGAGCTTCTTAAACGTAATCGATATCCTTTACTTCCACGTCCAGATAATCGTAATACTCCTCAATCAATTCATTTAACTGGTAGTAATACGACTGGAAGAGACCCGAAACCGCGTAGCGCTTCCTTTCATCCTCCTCAAACTCGGGCAACGCCGCTTTGGCGCGAACCATGATGTGGGTCGCTCCCTCGTCTACTGTGTATTCCACGTCAGACGCATAAGAAACCTCCACCGTGTTGACGATCAACATCGTCATGGCGGACAACGCCGCGCACAGTACATCATCTCCCGCTTCCGCGTATCCCGCGTGACCGTGTTCCTCGAAGCCGTAAAAGACTCCACCGCTTCTGAAAAAAACGATTTTCGTCATTTCAGCAACTCAAGCTCAGCCCTGAATAGACAGGATCTGCACCTTGGTATAAGGCTGTCTGTGACCGATCTTCTTCTTCTCGTTCTTCTTG
This sequence comes from Clostridia bacterium, assembly GCA_017504995.1. Taxonomy (GTDB): domain Bacteria; phylum Bacillota; class Clostridia; order Oscillospirales; family CAG-272; genus HGM12713. Next base: position 9,768 of record JAFVQC010000054.1, on the reverse strand, counting down.
GATTTGTACTTCATTACATAAATCTTCTTGCCCTTGCCGTTTGCCAGCACCTTTGCGGTAACGGTTGCACCCTCAACGGTAGGAGTTCCAACCTTGAACTCATTTCCCATCGATACTGCCTTGACACGGTCAAAGGTAACCGTATCGCCTTCGTTCACGTCGAGCTTCTCAATAAAAATGATCTCGCCCTCGTTAACCTTGTACTGCTTTCCGCCGGTTTCAATTACTGCGTACACGAAAAGCACCTCTCTTTCTTTATAGACTCGCTAAATCGGGCGGCGATAACCGCACTTAAAAGAGCCCGACACTAAGCGGCAGTATATTATACCACACTTCCCCTTCCCTTGTCAATACCTTTTTTCATTATTTTTTATTATTTTTTGTACCGTAAGCAAACAATGATAGCACGATCATAAATCACCCATACAAGAAAAGGATTTTTACAAGAAAATACACACGCCGACGCAACAAGAACCGTCGCGTCGGCGTTTTCTTTTTTACTCGTCTACGTTTGCGGTCACGACCACGTCCGTGCCCGTTCCCAACAGATCGTGAATGACCACGTCACCCACGTGAACGGGAAGAGAAACCACGCAGGAGTTGATCTGCTTCATGCAATCAAACATCATGGTTTTGGGAATGGAGCGAGCCGTCTTGACGGGAATCGGCTTACCACACTTGGCGCGCACCGTAGAGGTGACGGTTCGCATGGGGTTGGTGCACTCGTCAATGGCATACTGCTTTCCGCGGGGGCAGGTAAAGCCCTCTACGCTTTTGATCTCGCTCCCGTCCAGCTCTACCTTTAAGGAACAGCCCTTGGGGCATACGATACAAATCAGTTCACGTGTCATGCTTCCTGCACCTCCAATTCAAACCGAAGTCCGTCCACGCCCTCAAAATGCTCGGGACGGAGCGTCACGCATTCCATCTCACCGGGAGCGACCTTGATCTTCTTTTTCGAATATACCACACGATCGCCGTCCTTGACGAGGATCTTCACGTTGCGATATACGTCAGCCACGCGGAAGAACACGGCAACCTCTTTTTTCTTGGTGATTCTCTGAGGAACGGTGTAACGGATCTTTCCGTCGGTGGAAAGCGCCACCGAGGTCTTCTCCTCCGTCTCCCCCTTGATATAAGCCGCGGCGTTCTTTCCCGCGATCTCCGCTTCCTCGGACACGAAGTCCACAAGGTCGTGAACGTGCAGAACGTTTCCGCAGGCGTAAATGCCTTCAACCTCGGTCTGTCTGTCCTGATCCACCAACGCGCCGTTGGTGATCCGATCCAACGTCACCGACGCCGTCTTGGACAGCTCGTTTTCGGGGATCAGTCCAACCGACAACAGCAGAGTGTCACAGGGAATGTACTCACGGGTCTCGGGAATGGGACGGCGACACTCGTCTACCTTGGCAATGGTCACGCCCGTCAGACGCTCCTTGCCGTGGATCTCTACTACGGTGTGGCTGAGTCTGAGGGGAATACCGAAGTCGTTCAGACACTGCTCAATGTTTCTCGCAAGACCGCCCGAATAAGGCATCAGCTCACAAACGGCGTGTACCTTCGCGCCCTCCAAGGTCATGCGGCGCGCCATGATCAGACCAATGTCGCCCGATCCGAGAATGACCACGTTCTTACCCGGCATATAGCCCTTCAGATTGACGTATTTCTGCGCCGTTCCCGCGCTGTAAATACCCGCCGGACGCGTACCCGCGATGTTCAGCGCGCCCTTGGATCTCTCGCGACAGCCCATGGCAAGGATCACTGCCTTGGCTTGGATCGTGAAAATGCCGTCCTCTCCGTTGGTGGCGGTCACCACCTTATCGGGGGAGATATCGAGAACCATGGTGTTGAGCAGATAGGGGATATTCAGTTCCTTTACCTTCTTTTCGTAGCGCCATGCGTATTCGGGGCCCGTCAGCTCCTCGCCGAAGCGATGCAGACCGAAGCCGTTGTGGATACACTGCTGGAGAATACCGCCCAAAGAGGAGTCGCGCTCCAAAATCAGCAGATTGCGGATTCCACTCTCATACGCCGCAATCGCGGCGCTCATGCCGGCAGGACCGCCGCCGACGATCACCAGATCAATTTGCTTCATGTTCACGGTCCTCCTTGGTCTTTCCGACGTTGACGACGGAATCGCCGCCGAATTTCGTAATGGATTCATAGGGAACGCCCATCTCCTTTGCCAACAGCTCCACGATATAGGGGGAGCAGAAGCCACCCTGACAGCGACCCATCTGGGCGCGGGTGCGGCGCTTCACGCCGTCCAAATCTCTCGGCTTGGGGTTCGTGCGGATCGCCGCAAGGATCTCTCCCTCGGTGACCGTCTCGCAACGGCAGATGATGTGTCCGTAGGTGGGATCTTTTTTGATGATCTCGTTTTTCTCCTCGATACTTGCCTCACGGAAGGCGTGAAGGGCTTCGCGAGTGGCGATATAATCGGGGTTCTTTTCAAGGGCGCAGCCTGCCGACGCCAACAGCTCTACCACGTACTCCGCAATGGCGGGGGAAGCGGAAAGGCCGGGGGATTCGATGCCCGCTACGTTAACGAAGCGGTCGGTAGGAACGTTGATGATAAAGTCACCCGTGCTTCCCACGGCGCGCAGACCGCAGAAGGAGGTGATGGTCTGCTGGAAGCGAACGCCGTCCACGTTCTCCATCGATTCCCGCATGACCAGAGCCAGCCCCTCTGCCGTAGTCGCCTTATCCTCCTTGTCGCCAATGTCCAAAGACGTGGGACCGGTCAGCAGATTGCCGTCTACCGTGGGGGTAACGAGAATTCCTTTTCCCATCTTGCTGGGGGTACGGAAAACGGTGGTGGAGATCAGCGAGCCAAGCTCCTTGTCCATCAGTATGTATTCGCCGCGGCGTGCGGTGATATGGAAGGAATCGTCTCCCACGAGCCTTGCGATGGCATCGGAGTAAAGTCCCGCCGCATTGACGACGTACTTTGCCTTGACTGTCTCGCTTCCGTTGGAAATTTCGTAGTAGTCACCACGATTTTGAATGTCGGTGACCTCGAAATCCAGCTTCAGATCCGCGCCGTTGTCCATGGCGTTTCCGACTGCGGCAATGGTCAAACCGTAAGGGCAGATGATCGCCGCCGTAGGCGCGTACAGCGCGCAGGTGGCGTTCTTTGAAATATTCGGCTCAATGGCTTGCATCTCGGCAGGAGAGAGGATCTTCAAGCCCTCCACGCCGTTGGCAATGCCGCGGTAATACAGCTTCTCAACGGTCTTTTCGTCCTCCTCGTTGAATCCGATAACAAGAGAGCCGTTGTTGATGTATTTAACACCCAGCTCGGAGCAGACCTGCGCCATCATCTGAGCGCCTCTTACGTTGAGTTTTGCCTTCAAACTACCTTCCTTGGCGTCAAAGCCCGCGTGAACGATGGCGGAATTGGCGCTGCTTGCCCCCATGGCAACGTCACTCTGCTTTTCGAGAATGCAAAGCTTCAGACGGTACGCCGATAAGGTTCTTGCGATCATCGCGCCGACCACGCCCGCGCCGATCACAGCTACGTCATACATGATTATTCGTTCCTTCCTTTCATAATTTTCACAATTTGACGAAGCCACTCGTGCTCCGTCGGAATAGATCCTCTTTATTATACTCCATAAAAGCCCGCTTGTCAATGACTTTGTTAAAAAAATATCAGGATTTGTTAAAAGTTTATCAAGACGCGCGTGTAAAAATATGCTTTTCGGCAAAGCAAAAAACGACCCTTGTCTACCAATCGTAGATAAGAGTCGTTTTTGGAGTATCGGGCAATTCTGACAAGCTTGATTTAAGGCTTACAAATACCGCAGATCGTATATTTTTGATCCAAAAGCTCTTGTTTTGTACCGTAGAAGTCCTCTCTGTTTTCAGGCTTTATATCCTGCACGCCGGGACAGGTGGGCTTGTGAAATTTTCCCGTGTTCTTATTGATCACGTAGGTCGGCTCCCCTTCGGGAACGGTGGTTTCGGCAGTGTCCTCTCCCATGGTCACCGCTTCCGCGTCGCCGTTGAGCCAATTCGCTCCCGTGGCGTAGTTGATGGTGATCCCAGGCTGCACGTTATAGGCAAAGACGTGGAAGCAAATACCCTCTCCGCTGTCCTCTACCGAATAGCCCTCCATGCGCACGCCGCTTGCCAGCAGGTTATTGCCCACAAAGATAGGCGTAACGCGGTACATGACGTGGTTGCCCGTTTCCTTGACGTAGTCCGCGATCATATCTTCAAAGGGGAGCATGCCCTCGATATTTAAGTATCTTGTACCCGTAATGAGGTTTTTCTTGTTGGCGTCCTCTCCCGTCAACTGATGTCCGATGAGGTGACAGCGGTTATACAGATACCGTCCGTCCACCAGATCCGCGGGATATTCCTTGTTCTTCCAGCCTGAGGGCTTGACGCTGCTGATGTCGCCTCTTTTCTCCGTAGGCATGATCTCCTTTCCCACGCAAGCCATGGTATAACCGCATCTGCCAAGGGAATCAAGCTCACTGTAAAACTCGTAGGCAGCCGTGGTCAGCTCCTCCTGCGTAAAGCGCGGTTGGTTGCCTTCCAGCTCGACGTAGGCTTTTCCATCGTAATCGGGGATTCCCTCCACCGACGCGTATCCGCCAACCTGTCTTTGTTCGGTTTCCTGCTTGCCGCCGTCGCCTCCGTCTCCTCCGCGACTGCCAAGCGCATCGCAGCCGCTGAGCAGCAGGCTAAGGCAAAGCAGGAGCAATAGCGCGATGCTGGGCCATCTTCTTTTCATTTTACAAATCTCTCCTTCGTTATTTTTTCATGGGAATATCCCTCGAATTCTTCCCTCTCGGCAAGGCGAAAGCCTTCCGCCGCAAGGTTGAGGTCGAAGGTCGTATCCGACGGATAGTGTCGGTTCCAACGATACACCAGCACCTCGCCGATCGAATCCCGATAGGGTGCGAGAGCGCGGTTCTCCACGAAGCACCAATCCTCTGCCTGCGCTTCCTCCAAGAAGTCCTCGGATACCAATCGCGCAATTGCCGTCTCCAAGAACAGGGATTCGGAATAGGGACACATACAAAGACGGTCTCCCGCCTCGCGAACGATATCTGCCGTCACCACCCGATCTCGGCTTTGGCGGCGGTGATTGAAGGTCATCCCCTCTCGGTCGTCCAGACAAACGATAATTTTCATGGGCGCTCCTTATTTGATCTTCCGATGCTCGGCGATCATATCGTGCTTGATCTGCCAAAGCTTCTCGGACAGATCCACGTAGTAGTTATGAGGATTGGTAAAGCGGCGCACCTCTTCCCACATTCCCTCGATCTCCTCGGCGCAATGCCGACGGATCTCCTCCAAGGTGGGAAGGGCGTATACCTGCTTGCCGTTCTTGAACACCTGAACCTGAAGCTCGGTGGCGGTGAAGTTTTCCAAGATCTTTCGCTTCCACGTATGCTCGGGGTCAAACAGCTCGATGGGGCGGGTATCGTCCACCGTCTCGTCGTATACGCAGATCAGATCCGCCTCCGCCTTGCCCGTATCTCTGCCACGCAGGCGATAGATCTTTTTGAAATGGGGGGTGGTGATCTTTCCCACGTTCTCGCTGATCTTGATCTTGGGCTGAACCGTTCCGTCCTCCCGTTCCATGGCGCACAGCTTATACACGCCGCCGAACACGGGGTCGCTCTTGGCGGTGATCAAACGCTCGCCCACGCCGAAGCCGTCCACCTCCGCGCCCTGACGGATCAGCTCGCGGATAATATACTCGTCCAAAGAGTTGGAGACCACGATCTTACAATCGGTCAGCCCCTCCTCGTCCAGCTTCTTTCGTATCTTCTTCGTCAGGTAGGTCACGTCGCCCGAATCGAGACGGACGGCGCATTTCGTGATTCCCTTGGGAAGCAGAACCTCCTTGAACGCCCGAATGGCGTTGGGCAATCCGCTTTCCATAACGTTATAGGTGTCGATGAGAAGCGTCGCGTTCTCGGGATAGATCTCGCAATAGGTGCGAAACGCCTCGTACTCGGTATCAAACATCTGCACCCACGCGTGCGCCATCGTTCCCCCCGCGGGAACGCCGTAGACCTCATCGGCAATGGCGCAGGCGGTGGAGTGACAGCCGCCGATATACGCGGCTCTCGCGCCGAGGATCGCCGCGTCCGCGCCCTGGGCGCGGCGCGAGCCGAACTCGCTGACGGTTCTTCCCTTTGCCGCGCGAACGATTCTGGCGGCTTTGGTAGCGATCAGGCATTGATGGTTGATCATCATCAACACGTAGGTCTCGATAAACTGGGCTTCCATCACGGGGGCGCGAACCGTCATCAGCGGCTCACCCGGGAAAACCACCGTGCCCTCGGGGATCGCCCAAACGTCACCCGTAAAGCGGAAGGCGCGCAAATAATCGAGAAACTCCTCGGAAAAGCACCCCTTGGTCCGCAGATAGGCGATATCGTCGTCGTCAAAGCACAGATCGTTGATATACTCCACGATCTGTTCCAGCCCCGCCGCAATGGCAAAGCCGCCGTGATCGGGATTGGAACGGAAAAACACGTCAAAATAGACGATCTTGTCCTTCATGCCGCTAAGAAAATATCCGTTGGTCATGGTCAGCTCGTAAAAGTCGGTCAGCATCGTCAGATTGCGCTTCAAATTCTTCATTTTGAAAGGTTCTCCTTCATTTTTCTCGGTTTTTTCAAAAAGTTTCGCATTTGCTCTTGTAATTTTTTCGATATAACTGTATAATAAATGATAGTACCTGCGGCGTTTGCCGCAGATGGATCACGGAAAGGACTTTCCCCTATGAAACACGGTTTTATTAAGGTCGCCGCCGCCGCCCCCAAGGTAACGGTTGCCGACCCCTCCGCAAACCTTCAAGAAATCCTTGCCCTTCATGCAGAGGCAGATCGGGAAGGCGTCGCGCTTCTCGTGTACCCCGAGCTTTGTCTGACGGGCTATACCTGCGCCGATCTGTTCTTCTCCTCTGTGCTGATCCGCGCCGCGGAAAACGCGCTCTCGGCATTTCTTGAGCAAACGAAACAATCTCCTATAGTAAGTATACTCGGTTTTCCCCTCGTTGTCAATGATAAACTTTACAATTGCGCGGTAATTTGTCAAAAAGGTGAGATTTTGGGGGTCGTTCCCAAGTCCAATATCCCCAATCACAACGAACAGGGTGAGGCGCGGTTCTTCTCTCCCTATACGGGAGAGGTCGTAGAAGTATCCCTTTGCTCTCGGCGCGCGCCCTTCGGCGCAAAGCAGCTGTTCGCCTGTAAGACCCTTCCCGCCTTCCGCTTCGGCGTGGAGATCTGCGAGGATCTTTGGTCCGCCTCTCTCCCCTCGGTGGGACTTTGTGAGGCAGGCGCGCTTGTGATCGCCAATCTTTCCGCCTCTGCCGAGCTTGCGGGCAAATCCGCCTACCGCCGTATGCTGGTCACCTCCCAATCGGCTCGCGCAACCTGCGGCTATATCTTTTCCAACTGCGGCGCGGGAGAGTCCACCACCGATTTGGTCTTTGGCGGTCACGCGCTGATTGCCGAAAACGGAGAGCTTCTTGCCGAACGGCCTGCCTTCACCGAAGAAAAAACGCCTCTGCTAATCACCGAACTGGATCTGGACAAGCTGGCTTCGGAGCGCAGACGGATCAGCACCAATGCCCAGAAGGTTTCCCACGGCTATCTTGTCAATTCCTTTTCCATTGAGGTGAAGGAAACGACCCTCACCCGAAAAATCAATCCCAATCCCTTCCTGCCTGCCAATCCCGCAGAGTGGGGTGATCGCTTTGAGACCGCGCTTGCCATTCAGGCGAGAGGACTTGCCCAGCGCGTCACCCGCGCTTACGCAAAAAAATGTGTCATTGGCATCTCGGGGGGGCTGGATTCTTGTCTTGCGATCCTCGTGGCGGTACGCGCCATGGATCTGCTCGGCCGTCCCCACGGTGACGTTTTGGGTGTGACCATGCCCTGCTTCGGCACGACGAATCGAACCAAGTCCAACGCGGAAAAGCTTTGCGACGCCCTTGGTACGGAGCTTCGCTGCGTCAGCATCGGTGCGTCGGTCAGACAGCATTTTGCCGATATCGGGCAGGACGAATCGATGCGCGACGTGACCTACGAGAACGCCCAAGCCCGTGAGCGCACGCAGGTGCTCATGGATCTTGCCAACATGGTGGGCGGCATCGTGGTGGGTACGGGTGATCTGTCCGAGCTGGCGCTTGGTTGGGCGACCTACAACGGCGACCATATGTCGATGTATGGGGTCAACGGAGGGCTTCCCAAGACCTTCATTCGCCACGTAGTGAGATATTGCGCCGACGGGGCGGAATCCGATGGAAACGAGGCGCTTGCCGCCGTCCTTCGGGATATTCTGGACACCCCCGTCAGTCCCGAACTTCTCCCTGCCGACGAGGGAGGCAATATCGCCCAAAAGACCGAGGATCTGGTCGGTCCTTACGAAATTCACGATTTCTATATTTATCATCTGCTTCGCTTCGGCTACGCCCCCGATAAGCTTTACCGTCTTGCCAAGGTCGCCTTCGCGGGCGTCTATGACGACGAAACGCTTCTGAAGTGGCTGAAGAATCTGATCCGCCGCTTCTTTGCCCAGCAGTTCAAGCGTTCCTGCCTGCCCGACGGACCGAAGGTCGGCTCGGTGGGACTTTCCCCCAGAGGGGATTGGCAGATGCCAAGCGACGCCTCGGCGGCGGAATGGTTGCGGATCACGGAGAATCTGTAAAAATCATACTTCCCTTGAGAGACGACCCACAGTCGTCTCTCTTTTTTCAATGATGGGTGAAGAATTTGTTCTTTTGCGCATCGCCCTTTCGAGAGCGAAAGGACGGCAAACCTGCATCGTTCGCCGTTTCTTTACGGTTGACCTTTGTTTCTCTTGGACCGTCGGGGACGCCGGTCCCTACAAGATTCAAAAACACCTTCGGACACCGTTCTTTTGAAGCAACCGCAAATTGTAAAGAAACGGTAAGCCATAACGCGATATCAAGAGACTGTAGGGACCGGCGTCCTCGACGGTCCATTCCACCTCCCGTCTCTTTTCGGACTTCATTCGTTTTTCAATGGAAAAATTTAATCAAAGAGTAGTTAAAAATTCCCGTTCATATTCCTGAATCGTCAGGAAACAATAATACCAGAGCGCGGGACAAACACCGATCTTACGGCACGTCCTTGCTGCTCGATTCAATATAGATTTCAAACAAAAGTAACTTTGGGCGACTGCGTTGTATCTTACAGGATAAGATCGAATGGAATCGCTCAAAACAAGGAGATTAAAATTATGGCAAGCAATAAGACTATGATTCCCGAAGCAAAGGCAGCTATGGATCAGTTCAAGATGCAGGCTGCAAGCGAAGTAGGCGTAAACCTTCAGAACGGTTACAACGGTGATCTGACTGCCCGTCAGGCAGGCAGCATCGGCGGACAGATGGTTAAGAAGATGGTAGAGAGCTACGAGAACTCTCTGAAGAACAACAAATAAGTTTCTCGACAGAAGCATTCAATTCCTTTTCAAGCATTTTTCCGTCTTTCTTCAATCAAACCAATCGATTCCTCTCTTTCGCGCCGATTCCGACACGTCTCGGAAACCTAAACCGCTTTCGGCACGGAAGAATTTGGGTCACAAGGAGGAGCTGTATCCATGGGGTACAGCTCCCTTCTTTCTTTTGGCTCTTTGTCAATAGTTGGGGTGAAGAAAATCTGATTAAAAGACAAAGAATTATGAAAATGCATAGGAAAAGCGTCACGAAGCGAAGCGGAGTGGCGCTTTTCCTATGCGTCGGCGCAATCTTGATGTGAGAACATAAAG
>JAFVQC010000053.1 GCA_017504995.1 Clostridia bacterium | reverse complement strand
GCGAAAATTCGATTGTTTTTTCGGGAGCACCAAGGCGCTCCCCTACCAAGATTGAAGAAAACCATCGGACACCGTTCTTTTGAAACAACGGTCAATGAAAATCGTCACGGCTACCGAAAACAATATTCTTTAAGAGATGGTAGGGGAGCGCCTTGGTGCTCCCGTTTTCGTTCGCAAATTTTTCGTTTATTGCGGGCGATTCATGAATCGCCCCTACGATGATCGTGTTTTCTTTTGTAGGGGTCATTCACGAATGACCCGCGGTGAATCTTGCGGGAAATGATGCCTTTCCTGTTCGCCGATTGATTGCGAAAATTCGATTGTTTTACCGTAGGGCGGGGGCTTGTGTCCATTTTCATACAAAGTAAATTTCCTACAAGCGGGAGCAACAAGCCGATCCCCTGCCGTCTTTGCGACATCATATCTCCGCTTCTCCCCTTGACAAAAACGCCGCTTCTTGTTATAATTAAATTTGAGAAAAAATATATTGTTACCAAATAAATCCATTTGGAGAACTCGTATGAAAAACGATCTGTTAAAGAAATACGTCAATAGACGCAGCTGTGATATTCTTGGCTTGGGGGTTTCCAATCTTCCCCTTGCCCGTCTGCTTGCCGAGGCGGGGATTTCCCTGACGGTTCGGGATAAAAAGTCCCCCGAGGAGCTTGGCGAGGACGCCCTTCTGCTTCAAGAAAAGGGCGTGCGCTTCGTGTCGGGCGAGCGTTGCTTTGATTCGCTTTCGGGTGAGCTGATCTTCCGTTCCCCCGGTATTCGTCCCGATCTGCAAGGGATCCAAGCCGCCGTCAAAGCAGGGGCGGAGCTGACAAGCGAGATCGAGCTGTTCTTACAGCTGACCGATGCCGAAACCTTTGCCGTCACGGGCAGCGACGGAAAGACCACCTCCACTACCCTGACAGGGCGCTTTCTTTCCGCCGAGGCGGCACGCCGCGGCGAGGAGCAGGTTTTCGTAGGGGGAAACATCGGCGAGCCATTGCTCAACCGATTGGAAAAGATCGGGAAAGCCGATCGGGCGGTGATGGAGCTTTCCAGCTTTCAGCTCATGACCGTCAAGCGCGCCCCCACCTATGCGGCGATCACCAATATCAGTCCCAATCACATGGACTGGCACAAAGAAAGCATGGACGAATATCTGAACGCGAAAAAAAATATCATCGGCAAGGAAACCAAGCGGCTGGTCACAAACGCCGATTGCCCCGCAACCGCCGCCATCGCCGCCGAGCTGCTGCACCGCAAAAAGCGGGGTGAGGTGGGTCTGCCCGAGGTATATCTCTTTTCCTCCACTCGCCGATCCTTCTCCGATCTGTTTGAAGATGGCGCTTGCGAGGGAGATCGCGCGATCTATGAAAAGGACGGCTGGATCGTTCTGTCCGACGGCGCGAGCGAAACGCCTCTGCTGGCAGTATCGGACATTCTCGTCCCGGGGAAGCACAACGTGGAAAACTACATGACCGCCATGGGGCTTGTCTGTGGCTCGGTAGACCCCTCGGTCTTTTCTGCCGTTGCCCGTGAATTTCGAGGAGTCGAGCATCGGTTGGAGCTGGTACGCACCCTTCACGGCGTGGACTATTACAACAGCTCCATCGATTCCTCCCCCACCCGCACCGCCGCCGCCCTCTCCGCCCTCCACGGCAAAGACATCGTCATCATCTGCGGCGGCTACGACAAAAAGCTGTCCTTTGAGCCGCTTGCCGAGGCGGTCTGCCGTTCTTGCCGCGCCGTGGTGCTGACGGGAGCAACCGCGGGAAAGATCGAGGCTGCAATCCTTGCCCACCCAAGCGATCGGGTCGGCTCGCCCGAGATTTTCCGCGCGTCGGATTTCACAGACGCGGTCTTGACGGCAAAAGCCATGGCAAAGCGAGGTGGCTGCGTGCTGCTTTCCCCCGCCTGCGCCAGCTTCGACGCCTTTCGGAACTTCGCCGAACGGGGCAATACCTTCCGACGGATCGTGGAAAACTTTGAAAATTAACAAAATATGATAGAACTCGTCAAGATTTTATGATAAAATGAGGAAGATCCTTATCATCGAATCAAAGAAAGGAAGTTTCAACCGTTATGATAAAAAAGATCTCGGCACTGACGCTGGCGCTTCTGCTGTGTCTGTTTGCCGTATCCTGCTCCAAGCAAGATCCCGACGTGCCCGAGGATATGCAATCCGCCACCGCCGTCGGTGAGCCCTTCATGCTTTTCGTGCCCAACTCGTGGAATCCCAATACCGTATCGGGCATTTCAAGCGCCTACTACACCTCAAACGAAACGGTAACGGTAACGGCGCGGTACTATACCCCCGCCGACTCTGCCATGACCGTTGACGGCTATCTCGATTTTTGCGCCGACCGTTACGCCGCCACGCTGACGGGCTTTTCCGTCACCGAGCGTACCCCCGCCGTTCTCGGCGGCAAGGACGCGGCGAAGCTTTTCTACACCTTCGGCAAGGACGGCAAGCAGTTGACCTGCTTCCAGATCACCGCCCTGCACAACGGTGATTTCGTTTCCCTCTGCGGATATTGCGTGACCGATCTGTATGAGACGCTTGCCGAGGATTTTGACAAGATCGTGGGCGCGTTCCGCCTTTGCGACAAGCCCGACGCAAACGGCGCGGAGGTGGTAGACAAAAATACTCCCGCGGGCATGGAGATCGCCTCTGCCGATCAGATCGAATACCGCTTCTTCGTTCCTACGGTCTGGGTCTGCAACGCCGAGAGTGGCATGTCCGAGGCGTATTATCCCGAAAGCGGGAAGTCCAACGTGACGGTCACCTCTTATTTGCCCAGCGTGTCGATCTCGGTGGAAGATTATTTTACTCAATGTGAAAATCAATACAAAACCACCCTTCCCTCCTACGAGCGCGTCTCCCGAACCGAGCGCACCGTAGCGGAGCGTTCGGCTTACTCCTACACCTATCGCACCACGGTAGACGGAGTATCCTTTACCGTGATGCAAACGCTGTTTGCTTACAACGGTTCGATCTATTCCATCACCTACACCGCCCTTTCGGAAAACTTTGAGACGCATCTGCAAGACGTGGAAGCGATGCTTGACGCATTTACCTTCCGTTGAAAAACGATATGAACGAAATTTATTTGGACAACAGCGCCACCACCCCTCTGTCGGAAACGGTCAAGAAAAAAATGATCGAGGCAATGGAATGCTACGGCAATCCCTCCTCACTGCACAGCGCGGGGCAGGCGGCGGAAAAACTACTGAGCGAAGCCAGAGAACGGCTTCTGCTTGGATTCGGTCTGCGTCCCCGTCAGAAGGACGGCACGGTGGTCTTTACCTCCTGTGGTACGGAAGCCACCGCCCTCGCGCTTTTCGGCGTGGCTTACGCCAAGACCCGTCGGGACGCCAAGCGGATCCTTACCACCGACTCGGAGCACCCCTCGGTAGCAAGGGCGATGGATCGGTTGGCGGCAGACGGCTTTGAGGTGGTACGAATCCCCACCAAGGGCGGCGTTCTCGATCTGCGAGCCGTAAAAAACGCTTTGGATCAAAAGATCCTTCTCGCTTCCTTTATGCTGGTCAACAACGAAACGGGCGCAGTCTACGAGGTAGGCGAAGCCTTCCGCGCGATCAAAGCCCGCTATCCCGACGCGGTGACCCATTGCGACGCGGTACAGGGCTTTATGAAGTGTCCCTTTACGCCGACCTCGCTCTGTGCCGATCTGATCACTGTCAGCGGACATAAGCTTCACGCCCCCAAGGGCGTGGGCGCGCTCTATCTATCGAACGCGCTGATCAAAGCAAAAAAGATCGCCCCCTTTCTCGTCGGCGGCGGTCAGGAGGACGGCTTGCGCTCGGGGACGGAAAACGTCATCGGCATCGCGGCGTTTGGCGCGGCGGTAGAGGAGCTTCGCCAAAAGAAGGACGAGCTGACTGCCCACGTTGCGGCGTTGCGGCAATACGCCGAGGAACGGCTCTCTGCCCTTGAGGTTCGGATCAACCGTCCCGAGGGAGCGTATCTGCCCCACGTCATTCATCTGACCCTGCCCCATATCAAAAGCGAGACGATGCTCCACGCCCTGTCTGCCGATGGGATCTTCGTTTCCAGCGGCTCTGCCTGCTCCTCTCATTCTCATCACCCAAGCGAAGCCCTTCTCGCCTTTGGGCTGACACCCCACGAAGCGGATTGCTCTCTGCGGATCAGTCTGTCGGGACAGAATACCGAGGCGGACATCGACGCGCTGTGCGTCTCCTTGGAAAAGAACCTCGCGCGATTGGTGCGGGTAAAGTAACAAGAATAAAAGCATGGGGGAACTTCTTTCGAGAAGTTCCCCCATCAGCGTGTAGAAAAAGTCCCAAAAGAAAACAGGGTTTCAGCAATTTGAACAAAAGGAATTCCCGTATTAGCCTTCCCCAGCGGGGAAGGTGGCGGCGAAGCCGACGGATGAGGAGACTGCCGTTTGTGTATTGCGCTCACG
>JAFVQC010000052.1 GCA_017504995.1 Clostridia bacterium | reverse complement strand
TTGGTTTTTTGGACCGTCGAGGACGCCGGTCCCTACGGGTTTTACATGAATTTTATTGTTCATTGACTCGCCCTTTGTTTCAAAAGAACGGTGCTCGATCGTTTTTTTAATCTTGTAGGGACCGGCGTCCTCGACGGTCCAATTCGCGTTCAAATCCGTTCGGACGTAGGGTCGAACGGATTTTTACCTAAAAAAAACAATCCCTTGCGGAAATCCACAAGGGGCGAACAAGATCAATATGCAATTCAAAAAACGTCAGCAAGTTCTTGGAAAGGGTTTTAGGGGAAACCTTCTCGAAAGAAGGTTTCCCCTAACGCGTCCTAACGCGTCCTAACGCGTCCTAACGCATCCTAACGCATCCTAACGCGTCCCCTATTCAACAATAACCTGCGCTTCCAGACAGACCGCGCCGTCCTCACCGAGGGTGCGGAAGTAATAGCTTTCGTCCCGTTTTGCGCCGAGGACGGTCACGACGTTGCCGAACGCTGCCTCCCGCAGGTAGGAGAGGGAGATTCCCTTGATCCGACCCACGTCCTCAAGGGGCATAAAGTCGCAAAGCATATCGGGATATCGGGTATTGTTCATATGCATATTGTAATCCAGATCGGAATAAACGATCCGCCTCTGCCCAAGCGTTTCCAAAGGCAGATCCGCAGGGAAACGGATCCGCGCGGGGACGGTGAGCGCGAGGGGTTCTTCGTCCTCAAATTCGTATCCCGTCTCCTCCAAGCGGTGGAATTGACGGTCCTCCACCCCAAGGAGCGCCCACTGGGTGTTCGCTTCCGCCACCACCTCGCCGTCCTTCAGGATACGGAAGCAACGGGGAGAGGTAAAGCCACGCCCCTTGCAGGTCCAGGTCTGCACTTCAATTTTATCATACGCGCCAAGAGGACGGTATAGAGCGATCTGGATCTTGCTCAGAATAAAGGCGAGTTTTTTCTCATCCCGCAATTGATCCAAGGTGATTCCCGTGCTTGCGATATGGTGATTAGAGGCTTCCTGCATATAGACCAAAAGCTGGGACGGGCGTACCCGTCGGCAAGCGTCCGTGTCGTGCCAGCAGGTCTGATAGGATTTGGAATAGATCATGATTCGACTCCGCATTTTTTGATTGGTTGAGTTCTCAACATTTTTATTATATCAAACAAATGTGAAGGAATCAAGAATATTTTCCCTATTTTTTGAAAAGATTACGCCAACGCGCCGCCTTCCGCGGGGGGCGTGACCGTCGGCTCTACCGAGGCCGCGGCGGCAGGGGACGTTGTCACGCCTTGCGCAACCGCGCCCTGAGAGGGGGCGGTGTCGCCCAAGCCGAAGCTGACGGCAATGGCGGTGTTCACCGCGCGCATCATCGACTCGTCCAGATGCCCCATTTTTTCCTTGAGTCTCCGTTTGTCTAAGGTTCGGATCTGCTCCAGCAGGATCACCGAATCCTTTGCCAGTCCCGCCTTGTCCGCATAAACGTCAATGTGAGTAGGCAGACGGGTCTTGCCCATGCGGGAGGTAATGGCGGCGGCAATGACCGTGGGGCTGTACCGATTTCCCACGTCGTTTTGAATGATGAGCACGGGGCGCAGTCCGCCTTGCTCGGACCCCACCACGGGACTCAGATCGGCATAATAAATATCTCCGCGTTTCACGCTCATTTGATTTCACACTCCAAATTTCGTTTTCCGTACAAGGTTATTTTTACCGTGAATCTCTTTGCTTAAACACGGGAAAAAGAAATTTACGGATGGAAGATTGTTCCTTCCTTGGAACGATCTTCAATAGCAGTATAGTTTGGAGCAGTGAAATTGGTTCTCAACCATGAGCCAAAGAAAAGGCACTTGTGGAAAAAACCATAAGTGCCTTGTATCCCGTCGCGAAACAACCTCAATTTGGTTTGGGGTCTTTTGGAAGTTTGATTTCCCCCTCGTTTTTCTCAAAATTCTTTATTTCTTGTCTGATCAAATAAAGGATTTCTCCGTTTGCCGAACGACCGTAATATTTTGATATATAGTGTAGCTTATAGTGCAGCTCGGGATCAATTTCGATTCCAAGATGCTTGTTGTTTTTGTTTCTCATAAAAAATCTCCAAAAATCTTAATATAAGTATATTTTAAGATTATTTTATGGTATAATGTTGTCAGTATACTTGCTTTAAGTATACAAAATATTTTGATTGGAGATTTTATATGAAAATTGCAGTAATTGGTTCAAGAAACGTGACAGTAGACAATATTGGCGAATATCTTACGAACTGCGACGAAATCGTTTCGGGGGGCGTTGTGGGAGCAGACACTTGCGCGGCGGATTACGCCAAAGAGAACGGAATCATGCTTACGGTATTTTTGCCCGAATACGAACGGTACGGTCGTGCCGCGCCAATCGTAAGAAACAAAGCGATCGTAGATTACGTTGACCAAATCCTCGCCTTTTGGGACGGACGCTCCAAGGGAACGCAATCGGTCATTCGATACGCCGAAAAAACGGGCAAGCCCTGCAAGATTATCCTTTGCGAATGAAAACGGGAGCGCCTTGGTGCTCCCGAAAAAACAACCGAATTTCCACAATCAAATGGCGAATAGGAAAGGCATCGTTTCATGGAGGGCACCTTGGCAGAAGTCGAACCGCAAACAAAAAATTTACGAATGAAAAATGGACCGTCGAGGACGCCGGTCCCTACAAGATTAAAAAAACGATCGAGCACCGTTCTTTTGAAACAAAGGGCGAGTCAATGAACAATAAAATTCATGTAAAACCCGTA
>JAFVQC010000051.1 GCA_017504995.1 Clostridia bacterium | reverse complement strand
TTGAGAGAAACCATCGGACACCGTTCTTTTGAAACAACGGTCAATGAAAATCGTCACGGCTACCGAAAACAATATTCTTCAAGAGACGGTAGGGGAGCGCCTTGGTGCTCCCGTTTTCGTTCGCAAATTTTTCGCTTACGGTTCGACTTCTGCCAATGTGCCCTCCATGAAACGATGTCTTTCTTGTTCGCCGTTTGATTGTGAAAATTCAATCGTTCATTGCGGGCGATTCTTGAATCGCCCCTACGATGATTGTGTTATCTTTTGTAGGGGTCATTCACGAATGACCCGCGGGCGAATCTTGCGGGAAACGATGCCTTTCTTGTTCGCCGATTGATTGCGAAAATTCGATTGTTTTTTCGCGGGTCGTCGAGGACGCCGACCCCTACCGTGTTTCATTAAAATTTATGGTTCTCGGTTCGCCGATTGATTACGAAAATTCGATTGTTTTACCGTAGGGCGGGGGCTTGTCTCCCGCCGTTTTGCAAAGCAACGATCTATCTTTTCGCTGTTCATTATCCATTTCCATCACCCGTCTCATGATATCATAAAATCGGCAGAGAAACAATATCTCTGCCGATTTTTTTGTGCTTATAAATTCTTCGTTCAGGACAAAAGAAAATTACGCAAGCGTTTTCGTTGATCGGATTATGCCGCGGGCGTGGGTGCTTCCGCGATGGGGTAATACCACTTCTTTGCGTATGCTTCCAAAGCGGAGCCTGCCTTTACGGTCAGCTTCATATCGGAAGCCGCATTTGCAAAAATACCGTCGCCAAGCTGATTGACGTCGCCCAACGCGACAACGGTCGTCAGCAGCCCGCAGTCAGCAAACGCGCCGCTACCGATCTTAGTTACGGACGTGGGAACGGTGATTGCCGTCAATGCGTCACAGTTTTTGAACGCGCCGTTTCCGATGGTCAGCAAGCCTTCGGGAAGCGTAACGCCCGTCAGCTTCGGACAATCCAAAAACGCAAAGTCATCAATCTCGGTCAGCTTGGCAGACAATTTGACCGCTGCCAGATTCGGGCACTTCTCAAACGCACCCTTCCCGATCGTGGTGATGGAATCGGGCAACGTAATTGCCGTCAGCGCATCGCAAGCATAGAAGGCGTAATCGGCAATATATGTAACCGATGCGGGAATGTTCACAGCCTGGATCGTCTTAAAGGACTTAAACGCCTCAAAGCCGATTCCCGTTACGGGTCTGCCGTCGATCTGGGCGGGAACGTCCACGGTACGAAGCTCCAAGCCACCGTAGGTATAGCCAACGATCTCGTAGTCACCGAACTCGTTGACCGCATATTGGAATTCGTTGTATTCCATTACTTCGCCTTCTTCAAGCTCCTCGGTTTCGTTGGGATTCGTGCTTGCCGTATCGTCTTTTTTACAAGCGGTCACGCAAAGCAAAAGCAAAACCGCCAGCATGATTGCCAAAAATTTCTTCATGAGTAAACCTCCGTATTCGTAATTCCATTTTATTATACTCTGTTTTTTCGATATTGTCAATATGAAATTTGCTTTCTGTAAGAATATTTTTGTGAAATAACGGTAAATTTTTCGTTATTTTCTTTATCAATCCGTTTTTTTTGAGGCAATCTTTGGGATTGCCTTGACAAAAATACGGGAAAGGTTGTATAATAAATTGATAAGAATTTGACGGAAGGAGAACGGTTATGCCCACGGATATCAGAAAGCTTTACGGCATCGGCGCGGCGCGCGCCGCCGCTTACGCGAGACTCGGCGTGCAGAGCGTCGAGGAGCTTCTCGCTCACTATCCCCGCGGCTATGAGGATCGGGGCAATATCCGTCTTTTGGCTGACTGCGAGGGCGAGGGGAAAAGCGCCCTGCTTCTCACCGTCGCCACCGAGCCGAAAAGCGCGAGGATACGCGGACGAATGTCGATGTTAAAATTCCGCGCCTACGACGACAGCGGCGTCTGCGAGATCACCTTTTTCAATCAGGAATATCTCAGAAACGTCTTTACGCCCGGTCTTACCTTCCGATTTTACGGACGTTTGGAAAAGAAGGGGAATCGGTACGCCATGACCGCCCCCGCCTACGAGCCTTGGCACGAGGGGGCGGAGCTTCCGCCACTGGTATCGGTCTATCCTCTGACCGAGGGGCTGACCCAAAAGCAGATCGCCAAGGACGTAAAAAGCGCGCTGGTCCTTGCCAACGCCAAGGGAGACGGCGACGACTCCTTACCCGAGGAGATCCGTCGGAAATACGGGCTTTGTCTGCAAGCCTTCGCTCTGCGGAATATTCATATGCCCGACAGCTTCAGCGCGTTGGCGGCGGCAAAAAAGCGGTTGATCTTCGAGGAATTTTTCCTTTTTGGGCTGGGTCTTTCCGCCATGGGCGCGCGGAAGGAAAAAACGCCTGCCGTTCCCTGCGCCAAGGGGGATATCTCCTCCTTGGTGCGATTGCTTCCCTACCCCTTGACGGGAGCGCAACGGCGGGTGATCGACGAGATCCGCCGCGATATGGCAAAGGACACCGCCATGAGCCGACTGGTGGTGGGTGACGTAGGCTGCGGAAAAACCGTCTGCGCCGCCGCCGCGATGCTGCTCGCCGTACAAAGCGGCAGGCAGGCGGCGCTGATGGCGCCCACGGAAATTCTTGCCCGTCAGCATTATAAAGATTTAAGCGCTTGGTTTGACGCCCTCGGCATCTCCTGCGCCCTTCTCGTGGGCGCAACCTCTGCCGCCGAGAAAAGACGGATTCGGGCAGGGCTTGCCGAAGCCGATCCCTCCAAGCGAATTTCCGTAGTGATCGGCACGCAGGCGCTTTTGAGTGAGGGCGTGGAATTTGCCGCCGAGGGCTTGGTGGTCACCGACGAGCAACACCGCTTCGGCGTGAACCAGCGGGCGATCCTGTCCGAAAAAAACCGTTTTTCTCACGTACTGGTCATGAGCGCCACGCCCATTCCCCGTTCTCTTGCGCTGGCGTTGTACGGCGATTTGGAGCTTTCCTATATTGACGAGATGCCCAAGGGCAGACAGCGCGTTGATACCTTCGTGGTGAACGAAAGCTACCGTCAAAGACTGGACGGCTTCATTCAAAAGCAGGTCGGCGAGGGCGGACAGGTCTATATCGTATGCCCCACCGTGGAGCAAGCCGAGGACGAGGAAGCCGATCTTTCCTTGGACGAGATCGGTGAGGATGGCGTGATCCGCAAGGAGCTGCCCCTGAAGTCGGCGGTTGGCTACGCCGAGGAGCTTTCGGCGCGGCTGCCTTCCCTTTCGATCGCCTTTCTCCACGGGAAAATGAAGAGCAAGGAGAAGGACGCGATCATGGGTGATTTTGCCGACGGCAAGATCCAAGTGCTGGTTTCCACCACCGTCATCGAGGTGGGCGTGAACGTGCCGAGGGCTTGCTTGATGATCGTAGAGAACGCCGAGCGCTTCGGTCTGTCGCAGCTCCATCAGCTCCGCGGACGGGTAGGACGGGGCAATCGGAAATCCTACTGTGTGTTGGTCTCCGACGCCAAGGAAGATAGCAACGCCCGCAAAAGGCTTGACGTGATGAAGAATTGCTACGACGGGTATTCCATCGCCGAACGGGATCTGGAGATGCGAGGACCGGGTGACTTTCTGCGGACAAACGGCGACGCGTCGATCCGTCAAAGCGGTGGCGTGAAGTTCCGATTGGCGGAGCTTTGCGACGATACCGATCTGTTCCGATCGGCGTTTGCCGAGGCAAAGTCACTCATTGCCCGCGATCCCGAATTGAAGGAGCACCCCCTGCTCGCCGAGCAGGTGAACGCTATGTTTACCCAAGACGCGGGAACGATCAGCTAAAAAAACTCGCCGTATTCCGAGAATTTTCTCATTGTTTTCGGACGTTCCCTTTACACAAGGGAGCCTTGACGGAAGCCGAACCGCAAACAAAAAATTTGCGAACGAAAACGGGAGCACCAAGGCGCTCCCCTACCGTCTCTTAAAAAATATTATTTTTCGGTAGCCGTGATGATCTTCATTGACCGTTGTTTCAAAAGAACGGTGTCCGATGGTTTTCTTCAATCTTGGTAGGGGAGCGCCTTGGTGCTCCCGAAAAAACAATCGAATTTTCGCAATCAATCGACGAACAAGAAGGCATCGTTTCCCGCAAGGTTCGTCTGCGGGTCATTCGTGAATGACCCCTACAAAAGATAAAAAAATCCTTGGTAGGGGCGATTCATGAATCGCCCGCAATAAACGAAAAATTTGCGAACGAAAACGGGAGCACCAAGGCGCTCCC